>JBDZVU010000059.1:0-20022 GCA_040255845.1 Nitrospiraceae bacterium
TGGACCGACACCATGCGGCGAGCGCGCGACTACGCCGGCAAATGCACGTTCTTCGGCTCCGGCATCTCCGGCGGGGAAGTCGGCGCGCGGTTCGGCGCGTCGTTGATGCCCGGCGGCGACGCCGCGTCCTGGCCCCGCCTCAAACCGATCTGGGAAGCCGTCGCCGCCAAGGTCGATCCCGACACCGGCACGCCGATCGAGAGCTACGCGCCCGGCAAGCCCGTCACCGGCGGGGTGCCCTGCACGACGTATATCGGCCCGAACGGGGCCGGACACTACGTCAAAATGATCCATAACGGGATCGAGTACATCGACATGCAGCTCATCGGCGAGGCCTATACCCTCATGCAGCACCTGCTGGGCCTTTCTGCGCCTGAATTGAGCAAGGTCTTCGCCCAGTGGAACCAAGGCGACCTCGACTCCTACCTCATCCAGATTGCGGCCGACATCCTTGGGCAGAAGGATCCGGTCCACCACGACGGATATCTTGTGGACTACGTCCTCGACACCGCCGGGCAGAAGGGCACCGGCAAATGGACGAGCGTCAACGCACTGGACCTCGGCATCCCGGCCAACTCGATAGCGGAGGCGGTGTTCGCGCGCTACCTGTCTGCCCTGAAAGCGGAGCGGGTCGAGGCCAGCAAGTCCCTGTCAGGCCCCAAGGTCGAGCACGGCGTGGGTGACCAAGAGGAGCTGATCGGCGCCATCCGCGACGCCCTGTACTGCTCCAAGATCTGCGCCTACGCGCAGGGGTTTCATCTCATGCGCGAGGCCCAGAAGGCATACGGTTGGACGCTCGACTTCACCGCAATCGCGGCCATCTGGCGCGGCGGGTGCATCATCCGCGCCCGGTTTCTCCAGAAGATCACCGACGCCTATACGGAGGACCCCGGCCTGACGAACCTCCTACTCGCTCCCTACTTCACCGACCGCATTGCTCGGGGCCAGAGCAACTGGCGCCGGATCGTCGCGCTCGCCGCTCACCATGGCGTGGCGGCGCCGGCGTTCATGTCGGCGCTGGCCTATTACGACGGCTACCGTTCCGCGCGCCTGCCGGCCAACCTGCTGCAGGCGCAGCGCGACTATTTCGGCGCCCATACCTACGAACGGACCGACCAGCCGCGGGGCCGATTCTTCCATCTCGATTGGACGCAGCCCGGCCGGCCGCAGATCGCCATCCAGCCCGGCACCTGAACCACTGCGCTGGCAGCTCATCACCGTTCCTGACAAGGGAACCGCCCAGGACCCTCGTTGCTCCCGACTACGATAGCGTGACGGAGGGGACCGGGCATGACGTGTGCCGACCCTCGGCCGGCTTCCGACCGCCACTCGGAGATTGAACCCATGGGGCGAGACGCGCTCGTGCTGCACGACGTGAAGATTACGCATCCCGACCGTGTGGTGTTTGAGGACGCGGCCGTCACGAAAGGTGACGTGGCCCGCTACTACGCCGCGGTCGCGCCCGTGCTGCTGCCAGAAATACGGAACCGGCCCGTGACCGTGGTGCGCTGTCCCGGCGGCGTCAAGGCCGAGTGCTTTTATCAACGCAACGTGGGCTTCGGCCTGGGCGCCCATGTGCACCCCTTTGATTGGCGCTACAAAGGACGGCGCTACAAGTACATCTACGTCTCGGACGTCACAGGGATCATGGAGATGATCCAGATGGGCGTGATCGAGATTCACCCATGGGGCGCCACGGTGGATAACATCCATACGCCAGATCGGATGATCTTCGACCTCGACCCCGGCCCTACTATTCCCTTTGCGGCCGTCAAGGACGCCGCGCAGGACGTCAGACGCCGGCTCGCTGCGCGGGAATTGCACAGCCTCGTGAAATGCACCGGCGGCAAAGGCCTGCACGTCGTGGTGCCCCTGGCGCGTCGCCACAGCTGGGATGAGGTCAAAAGCTGGGCTTCGGCCTTGGCCCATACCATGGTCGATGAGGCGCCGGACAGGTACGTGGCGACGATCACCAAGTCGAAGCGTGTGGGCAAGATCCTGATCGACTTCTTCCGCAACGACTACACGGCGACGAGTATCGCCGGTTATTCCTTGCGGGCGCGGCCCGGCGCGCCGGTCGCCGTCCCTCTGGAATGGAGCGAACTGGCGACGCTGACCGCCGGTAACCAGTTCGGGATGGCGGCGGTGATCACACGGATCCAAGAACGCTCGGACCGGCCCATCATGCCGCCACCGCAGGAGCTTCCGAAGATGGAGAGGACGGACCGGCATGCCACCAAGAAGCGGCCTCGTGCCGATGGAAGCGCGCCTCGTCGATCGGCTGCCTGAAGGGGACGACTGGCGGTACGAGCCCAAATGGGACGGCTTTCGCTGCCTGGCGTCGAAGCGGGATCATATGGTGCTGCTGCGGTCGAAATCCGGCAAACCGTTGGACAGATACTTTCCGGATATCGTCGGCGTGCTCGAGAAGGTGGACGCCCAGAGGTTCATGCTGGATGGCGAGTTATTGGTCGAAGGCGAGGCGGGCTATTCGTTTTCCGACCTCCAAATGCGCTTGCATCCGGCGGCAAGCCGGGTCGCAATGCTGGCCCGGACACAACCAGCGACGTTCGTGCTCTTCGATATCCTCGAGACGGAAACCGGCTTCAATACCATGAGCCTGCCCTTGTCCGAACGGCGACTGATCCTCGAGCGCTTCTGGAGCACGTATTGCGCCTCCCAATCCGCTCTCAAGCTGTCTCCACACACCACCTCCCTTGCCGACGCCATGACATGGCTCCGGTCCTCGACCTGGCATCTCGACGGGATCGTTGCGAAGCGCGGCAGCGACGTCTATGTCCCTGGCGAACGGGTGATGCAGAAGTATAAATTGCTCCGCACGGCGGATTGCGTGGTCGGGGGCTTTCGGTATGGGACCAACTCCAAGGAAGTCGGCTCACTGCTGCTGGGCCTCTACGACGAGCAGGGCCGGTTGAATCACGTCGGGTTTACGTCCGGCATTGCGCAAGCTGATCGGCCATCTCTAACGAAGCAACTGGAACGACTGATCCATGAGCCCGGCTTCACGGGAACTGCGCCGGGCGGGCCGAGCCGTTGGTCGACGGAGCGGTCGGCGGAATGGAAGCCGCTCTTGCCCGAACTCGTGGTCGAAGTCGGCTTTGACCATGTCACCGACCATCGGTTCCGCCACGGGACCAAACTGATCAGGTTTCGGCCGGATAAGTCACCGCGACAATGTACGATGGACCAGCTTCGCCGGTACGATCAGGCCGCTCTTCGTCGCCATTGATTGTAGGTTCGTCAGGAGGCCCAGCTAGCCATCGGACCGAGAGAGGAGTACAGTCTGACGATGGATGCCGCAGGCATTGCAGCGAAGATCAAGGACGATCACGAAGAGATCCTGAAGCTGTTTCAACGCTTCGAGACCTCACAAGAAGAGGCCCGCGCCCGGATAGTCGAGGAGGCGTTGGAGAAACTCGAGCGCCACACCATTTTCGAGGAGGATTCTCTTTATCCTGCGATCCGGGCTTCGGCTGATGACGGGAAGCTCGTTGATCAGGCGATCGAAGAGCATTATCTGGCCAGCGTGCTGGCCAGAGACTTGAGACAACTGGAGCCGAGCGACCCTCGATATGCCACGAAGTTCGCGGTCCTCATGAAGCTGATACGCGGGCATATCCAAGAGGAAGAGAAACAGATGCGAATGGTATCCCCAATCTTCGGCCCTTGACGGGCCATCAGGTCTCGCCCCGCACCGGTACCAATCTCCCTCACCGTATCAGGCCGCCCGGCCAGCGGTGTTCCGCCGCTCACGATCGCTCGCGACAATGGCTGCGCCGAGCATCGCCAGCAACACCGCCACGAGTCCGAACAGCATGAATAGCGTCACGACGATCATGTCTCTCCTCCCATTGGCCGCTTGGGATCGCAAACCCGATGCCGCTGTCACGCGTGCGCGCCGGGCACGTCGGCTCCATCACGACGCATTTGTTGCAATAGCCGTGCGCCGCGCGAGTCGATCGCCCGCAGGGCGGCCACATCGAGTCGCGTTCCGGCATGCAGGCGCGCCGACCGGATGCGGGTCCACAGCTGCGCCAAAGCCTGGACGGACCGTCCCGTCAGGGCTCCCTCAAGCTTGATGAGCGCGCCACGGTTCGAAGGTCGGACGATCAGTTTCAACATCTCCCATTTCCTCTTTCTGTCTATTCCTGCTCCTCTACGATATGACGCCAAGATGGCCACGGCATGAACGGATTATGAAGATGTTCTCATCTCCTGCTCCGGTCATATGTCGCGGCCGAACTCACATCCCCACGGCCGGGTCGCGCGGGATCGGAATCCGCAGTGTAAACGTGGAGCCCTTCCCCACCCGGCTCTCCACCGACACCGTGCCTCCGTGCGCCTCGACGATCCCGCGCACGATGGGAAGCCCTAACCCGGTGCCGCCGGAGTCCCGCGCTCGCGCGCGATCGGTGCGATAGAACCGCTCGAAGAGGTGCGGCAGATGCACGGGTTCAATGCCGTGTCCGGTGTCCTCGACCGCGATGACAGCTTGGTCGGCATCCTGGTGGAGCCTGACGGTCACACGTCCGCCGGCAGGGGTATACCGCAGGGCATTGTCGAGCAGGTTGATGACGGCCTGCTTCAGCCACTGCCGATCTCCGAGCACGGGTGGAACCGGGCCGGCCTCCAGCGTCAGCGTAATCCGGCGATCTTCGGCCAACACGGCCAGTTCGTCGATCAGCTCCCTGACGAGGCTGTGCACGTCGAGCGCCACCAAGCGGACGGGCGGGCGGTCGCCGGCGAACTGCGAAAGGGTCAGCAGCGACCGCGTCAGCGTGCTCAGCCGTTCCACTTGCTCCAGATTGCTGATGAGCGCCTCCCGATATTCCTCCGGCGTCCGCGCCTTGTGCAGGGTGACCTCCAGACTACCCTGCAACACGCTCAAGGGAGTCTGCATCTCGTGGGCGGCATGGTCCACGAACCGCCGCTGGCTCTCGCATGCCCGTTGAAACCGGTCCATCATGGTGTTGAACGCCTGGGTTAGGCGGCGGAACTCCTCGTAGGGGGAGTCCAAGTTCAGCCGCTCTCCGAGGTCGGCCTCCGACATGGATTCGGCGGTGCGGCTGAGGAGCCCGATGGGCGCGAGGATCTTGCGCGCGAGCCAGGAGCTCCGTGCCCATGCTCCAAGCATCATGACGACCGATCCGGCAGCGAGCAGGAAGGCCAAGCCTCGGAGTGCATCCTGGGTAAATGCCAGCGATTCCTCTGCCTGCAGCACGTACCGCACACTGCCGTGCTGCGAGATGGGCACCAGCACGCGCCGGACCGGTGCCTGATCAGGCAGCGCCACGGTTTCCAAAACGGTGCGTCCCCGCCGTACCTGGTCGAGGGATCGCGACGAGGCCGCGGGACGCGGCACGGCGTCGGCCCCTTGCCACAGGATCCGGCCGTCTTCCGAGAGCACCAGCACGGTATGGGACACCCCGAGCAAGGCTTCGTGTTCCTGCCGGCTCCGCGCCTCCTCGGCGGACGGCACGAGGGCTCCGTTTCCTTCGATGACGTCCGGCCGCTGCTCGATGATCCGCGCCAAAGTGGTGGCCAGCCCCAGCAGCCGGTCATCGACATAGCGGCGGAGCAAGGCGTCCCCGCCGATGTAGATCAACAGCGAAAACAGCATCAGGAGACCCGCCATGAGGAGGATCGCCGACCGGCGGATCAATCCAGACAAGGAGCTCATGGACCGGATTCCGGGTCCTCGAGCATGTACCCGGCTCCTCGGACCGTGGTGATGAGCGGAGGTGAGAAGTCCCGGTCGATTTTGGCGCGCAACGCACGGATATGGACGTCCACGATGTTAGTCATGGGGTCGTAACTGATGTCCCACACATGCTCGATGATCGCCGTCCGAGTCAGGACGCGGTTTTTGTTGCGCATCAGAAACTCCAGCAGGGCGTATTCTTTGCTGGTCAGCGTGATCTCTCGGCCGGCCCGCCAGACCCGGTGCGCCGCGGGGTCCAGTTCCAAATCGGCTGCGGTGAGGCGGGCCGATTGGTGAGGCCCCCCACGCCGCAACAGCGCTCGCACCCGCGCCAGCAACTCGGCAAAGGCGAAGGGTTTGGTCAAGTAGTCGTCGGCCCCAGTGTCGAGGCCCGCCACCTTGTCTTGGACGGCCGCGCGGGCCGTGAGGAGCAGCACGGGGGCCGTGACGCCCGTTTCACGGAGCCTCCGGCAGACCGTGAGGCCGTCCAGCCGCGGCAGCATGATGTCGAGAATGAGCAGGTCGTAGGGATTGTCCTGCGCAAGCCGCAATCCCTCCTCGCCGTCGGTGGCGAGATCGACGGCGTACCGTTCTTCTTTGAGACCTTTCCGAATGAACTGCGCCAAATCGGCGTCGTCTTCGACCAGCAATATCCTCATGTCGCCGTTGTCTCCCGTTGAGTCTTCACGTTGAATCCGCGTGTCCGAACGGGCACAACGACGGATGGGGTCCGGCCGCCACGGATCGCCAGAGCCAGAGGACGTCCGCAGGACCGGCGCAGCGCCTCACGCCGCGGTGATCCGCATAAGGGAAAAGGCCCAGATGAGGAGCATGGCGCACGCCGCCAATACCGTGAATATGAAAAGAGAAACCATGATGGCCTTGGACATTCTGCCCTACCTCCTTTGCGTTTCACCAGCCTGCTGGGTGAGGCCCGGTCATCGCCGGCATGCTGAGTGTAGGCATGGCAGATGAATCCATAGGAAACGATGCATGAAGAACCTCTAATCATAGTCGGCGTCGATACCATGAGTCTCCCTAGAATAGACCGGTAAAGAACCTCGAGGGTCCTCTAGTCGGCTTGGTTGCTGTCCGCAGAAGGAGCAAGTTGTCTTGCTCAAGGACAAGTTGTTTGGCGAGGCACGCGCCTGATGGCGGAAGCGCCTGGCGGCCGCCGGAATCCCCGGCCCCACACGCCACTCCCCATGGGTTCAAGGCATCTTGACTGGCCTTGCGTTTGCACCCCGTGTTGGCGATTGAGCTCAACGAAGGAGTGCGCCCGATGGTCGATATGACGATCAAGAAGGGGGGACGGGAGGGACGGGACCTGGAATGGAGCACCAAAGGTCAGGAGGCCGAGGGTTCCGAGATCCCGTCAAGCCAGGAGGATCAGCCCATCTTCGCGACACGCCGTGCCTCCGTGTCGCCCGACGTGGTCGTCGCCGGGTTATTTGAGTTGCTGCGGCGGTGCGCCGAAAGCATGAGCCGGTTCCCGCCGGGTGCCGGCGTTCCGGCCGGCCTGCCATGGAGCCCTCCCACCTCGGGACTCTGGTTCCCACCGATCGAGATCGTCGAGGAGCACGGCTACTTCACGGTCTGCGTCGAATTGCCAGGTCTCAAAAAAGACGATATCAGCGTCGCGCTGACCGACGAAGGACTGGTCATTAGCGGTCAACGGAAACCGGCCGATCCCGAGCGGGTTCAAGGGATTCATCGATCCGAGCGCAGCTACGGGTCGTTCTCCAGGACCATCCCGATCCCGGACGAGGCCGACATCGAGAAGACGACGGCGACGTACGAGAACGGCCTCCTCACGGTCTCCATTCCCGTGCCGGAAGGCAGCCATTGGCGCAGAGAGGTGCCGGTGGGACCTTAGGCGGCGCGGCAATCGACGGTCCGCGAAACCTGGAGCTTTGAGGCACACATGGGGACATCCCGGCAGTACGCGTCGGCCGCTCTGATCGCCCTGGCGGTCTTCGCGCCCTCGGCCTATGCCCAGTTGCCCGACGCGCCGGCCGTCGAGTTTCCCGTCGTGGGGAACCGCACGGCCGTGTGGATCGTGAGCCAGCTGCACATCCTCTTTGCCGCCTTCATTCTCGGCGCGCCGATCTTCGTGGTGATTGCGGAATGGCTGGGATACCGGCGTCAGGACCCGCGGTACGACCGGCTCGCCAAGGAGGTGACGAAGGTCACCGTCATCCTCTACAGCATGACGGCCCTGACCGGCGGACTATTCATCTTCGTGCTGTTGGCCACCTATGCCCAGTTCACGACATGGCTCATCAACCACTTCTTTTTGATCTTTGCCGTCATCTACCCGTTGCTGTTCATCGGAGAGACGATTCTCCTCTACGTGTATTTCTACACATGGGACGTCCTCAAGGGTGATCTGAAAGCCCGGCACATCGCCCTCGGGGTCCTGCTGAACGTGATCGGCACCGTCACGCTCTTCGTCATCGACGGGCCGACGTCGTTCATGAATACGCCGGCCAAAGCCGAAGACGGGCTCTCCCTGGCGGCCTACGTCGAAACCGCCTCCCTGTGGGACAAGATCTACAACTACAGCTGGATTCCGATGAACCTCCATCGCCTGGTCGGCAACGTGACCTTCGGCGGATTCATCGCGGGGCTCATCGCGGCCTACATGTACATGGGGGCCAAAACGGAGACGGAACGGTCGTATTACGACTGGATGGGATTCGTCGGCAATCTCATCGGCGTGGGCGCGTTGTTGGCGCTGCCGTTCATGGGCTATCTCTACGCCTACGAGCTGTGCGACTACGACGCCTCGATCTGCCCCTACATGATGGCGGATCAGCTGTCGATGTTCTTCGAAATGCAGGGCGCCATGGTGGGCCTGATCTTCTTGGCCAGCAACTACTATATCTGGCTGAGCATGAAGCGCATCCAAGGCGTGGAGCGGGTCCGGATGTCGGTGTTCACCGTACTGACGATGGTGGCCATCCCGTTCGTGATGACCTACGTATGGACGGTCTATCCCGTCCCGGATCCGACCTCGCTCGTGATTCTGGTCCCGCTGATCCTCCTGCCGGTGGTGCTCGGACGCCTCATCAACCTCACGGTGTCCTCCCGCACCGTCATCAAGGTGGGCTTCCTCATGATCATCGTCGGCAACGCGATCTGGATGACCCCCCACGGCTTCGTGCCCACCGGCGCGAAGCTCGTGCCCGAGCTCGAGCTGCCGTCGGAATGGAACTTCCTCGCCCTCATGCCCGCCAAGAACTCAGCCGCGTTTACGCTGGTGTACGTCACCATCGTGAACTACATCCTCTACAACCGGGCCATCGGCCAGGGCACGATCATTTGGGGCCGCATCGATTTCGCCTCGCAGTTCGTGCTGGTCTTTCTGGCCTTCAGCATGATTTGGACCATGGGCCTCATGGGCGCCATCCGCTCCCTGCTGCGGAAGTATTTCCACACCTACAACCTCATCCCGGATTTCACGGCCGAATCTTATACGCCCACGCTCAGCTACTCGGGATGGTGGATCACCGCGATCACAGTAACCTTCTACCTCGTCGTCAGTTTCGCCATCGTGGTGGCGCTTCGCACGGCGCACACCAAGGAGGCGGCGGCCGAAACCAGTCCGCTTCAAGGCGAGCTCGCGGCGTAAGGCGCTTAGGCCACGGGCACCTGGAGCAGATACAGTTCGTCCTTCATGTCCGTGTGCAGGTCGCAGTGAAACGGGAAGCTTCCTTGAAAGGGGATGATCAGCCGCAACTCCGCCGTCTTGCCGGGCCCGATGTGAATGCCCTGCGTGCCGCGGCCGAAGAACTCGATCCCCTCCCCGCCTCCTTCGACATAGACTCCCGCAAGGACGGGCGAGCTGAATCCATGACGGATCGTGTCCTCGTTATGGATCACGATGGTCACGGGTAGATCCGCCCGGATCGGCATAGTCTTGGTCTTGAGGTAGGTCGAGTCGCGGATGGTGAGCTCGATCCGCTGCTCCCCCGGTTCGATCGCGGCGGCGCCGGCGGAGATCGTCAGCGCCGCGAGTGCGGCAAGCATGCGCACGGTGTGATTCACGTTCATCATGGTCTCCCTTTCTGAGCGGTATGCAGGCTCCCGCGGCGCGGTGGAACGGGGCGCGCGCCGTCATATCGGCGAGAGCTTCGGCCAGGAGAGCGGAATGCCGTGTTTCGTCAGCACGGCTTGAAAATCAGCCAGCAGCGCGCTGTGGCGCCTCACGGCGCGGGAGACCGTCCGGCGGTCCAGACAAAAGGCCGCGAGCAGGCCGGCCGCCTCACCCACGCTCCACTCGACATGGTGCACGCGATAGGCGCCGTTGGTGATATGGGTGACGCCCAGGTTCTTGCCTCCGGGAATCAGGTTGTCCACGCGGACGGGAATGAGCGAGCCGAGGGGAATCTGAAACGGCCAGCAGCCCAGATCCAGATACCCGGCCCCGCTGACGCTGGGATGCAGATCGATGCGATAGCAGCCGATGCCTACGCTGTCTGTGAACAGCTCGGGCCCGTGCGGGCGCAAGGGATGGGCGATGTGCTGTTCCAGCACAGTGAATTCGGCCGCAATCCGCCTGGACTCCCGGACATAGGGGGCCGGCGCCAATCCGTCCGGCGTGTCGCCGACCACGTCGCCCCGCAAACGGAGTCCGGGGTACCCGATTCCCCCGTCCGGTCTCGGCGCCTCGGTCTGCAGCCAATAGAGCAGGCTGAGGCTGAGCTGGCGGGCCGCATCGGTGTTCTTGATCACCTCCAGGCGATCCACGCCGCAGACCGGACCGAGCCAGTAGTCGTTCTGCGGCCAGTTGACGACGGTGACGTCGCTGGCCGCATAGCCCGGCACGAAATTGCCGCGATCGAGTATGCGCCGAAACCGCCACCACGGGCGGTCGTCCTCGGACTCGAACAAACCCCGCGAGATCACCTCGTGAGTCTCGGGCCGGACGGTGTTCCAACTCAACAACGGACCCGGCCAGCCGGACGGAGCGACGTCCCGCCAGAACGCATACTGCCTCGGCCTCTCCACCGTATGGTCCTCGCCCGGCAGGTAGTCCATCGCGAAGCAGACGGTGATCGCCTGCTGGTCACGGGGGTCGGCTTTGTCCGAGGCGTGCGGCTCCTGCGTCTCGTCGCGCGATTCGGCTCCGATGACGTGTTCCACGTTCGCCATCGCCAGTAGATCGCCTTCCGGTGTGGCGTCGATGAACATCGGCGCTTCGATGAGCGTGTCATGCCCGGAGTCCACGTCTTTCACGACCACCCCGGTGATGCGGTCTCCATCCGTATAGGCGGTGATGGGGCATTGCGGATGGAGGACGATGAGGTTCCCGTTCAACTGATAAGGAGCGAACATCTGATGCAGCACGGCGACGGCCACCCGCGGATCGTGGCAAAGCCGGCTCACCCATCCGTTGCCCGGGTTGAGCGCCGGATCGGCGCGGGCCGCCTCGGTCAGCGGCAGATAGGCGCGATAATAGTCCCGGATCCCGTTCCTGAGCACGCGGTAGCGGGCAGTAGCGCCGAATGCCTCAATCCAAGGATGTTCATCGGGGGGGACCGCTTGGTTGGTCAATTGGCCGCCGATCCAATGCGTCTCCTCGGTGAGAATCACCCGCTTGCCCATGCTGGCCGCCGCTAACGCCGCCGCGCACGCGCCAAGCCCGCCGCCGATGATGGCGATATCCGTCCGCCGGCTGTCCACGGTCTACCCGTTCGCGTCAGGCCACGTCCGCCACGGCACCTTCTTCGAAGATGCGGCTCAGATCCTCAGGAAGCTGGCTGCGGACGTCCCGGATTTGACCCGCGCTCACGGTCTGGGCCAGCGTGGCGCCGACGGCCGAGAGAATCGCGCCGGCCCGCGAGACGTCGACATTCAAGGCCCGAGAGAGCTCCGCTTCGATCGAGGCTTTCGTGATGAGCTTGTCCGGACCCGGCGGCACTCGGGACAAGGACGGCTGCATGAGCGACGGAAGCTGGGCGATGAGGTCTTTCGCCTCGTCCCGCGTCAAGCGCCGCACAAGGGCTCCGACGACGACGCCCAGCGCGGTCTCCGCCTCCGCGGCCTCCAATCCGGCGTTCGCGGCGACTTGATTCACCAGGCGCCGATACGTCGATTCGGCGCGGGCCGCTCGGCGCTGCCTCGCGGGCGTCGCGACCGAGGGCGCCGGCCCCCCTGCGCCGATCTGCGCTTCCACGACCGACGCCACCTCTTCGAGCGGGACGGCCTCGTCGAGCAGCAAATCATCGAGCGTGACGATGCCCACGATCCGCTCCCCCTCGACGAGCGGAATGCGCCGGACGTTCCGCTCGCGCATCAGCCGGATCGCTTCCATTTGCTCATCGGCAGGCGAGAGAACCATGACCGGCATCGTCATGACGTCTCTCAGCGTCGTGGTCCTCGGGTCCAGGTCGCGGCCCAGCACACGCACCGCCAAGTCGCGGTCCGTCACGATGCCGACCGGCGCTCCCTGGTGCTGCACGAGCACCGCCCCGATGTTGTTGTTCTCCAGGGCCCGCGCGGCGTCACGCACGGGCGTCTGTTCGTTCAGTACGACGAGGCGGGGCCTTCGATACCATTTCAGCGACATGTCACCACTCCTTCACATCATCCGCCACCACGATACTCCGTCACGGGCGCCGGCCGGCGCGTGGACGCCGGCGCTTCACGTCCTTGATCGGCTTCGTCCGCCTGCGCTGCAGCGCACGACGGACCGCCCGCTCGGCCGCGGACAACGCCTCCCCGGCCGCGACCTCGACCGACGCCGACTGTCCTTCGGCCACCACGCTGGGCAGATTGCTCAGCACCACCTTGACCCTGCAGCGCCGATCCATGCCGCCGCGCGGACCGTTGACGTCGCTCACGCGGACACTGACCCGCTCGATCGACCCGGCGTACTTGCCCAGCCGACGCCGCAATGTGCGCCGAATCTCCGATCGGGTCTCCTTGCTCAGCTTGCCTCCCCACGTGCGCAGGTGGGCGGGGATCAGCCCTACGCCGGCGCCGGCCTGCCGCTTCAGCTTCCGCGGGATCCAGCCTGGGAAGGCCGGCCCCTCGGAGGGTCGGCGCCCGACTTCTGCCTCGGTCTCCGGCACGCCGTTTTTCGATACGCCGGCGGATCGCCTTCTCACGACCATCTCCCTCACTCCGCGCCTCAGGGTCGACCTCAGCGGCGGCCCGGGCTGCGCGGCGCCCAGGCGGACCTAGGCGCTGGATTTCACATACTCCGGTTTCTGCCTGGCTTCCAGCATGGCCAGCAGCAACCGGTTCGTCTCTCTGGCCCGTTCCTTCAGGCCCGGCAGCAATCGCTGGATCTTCGCCTTGATGTCCTGCCTCGTATCCCAGGCGCGATCGATGCTCGCGATCAGGCGTCCGGAGCGGACGTCGTGCATCGGCGGCATCGGCATCTCCAACTCCTGAATGAATCCCATCACCTTGGAGGCATAGGGCAGCGCGACGAAGGGCACGCCCTGGAGCGCGGAAAAGATCAAGAAGTGCAACCGCATCCCGACACAGAATTCCAGGCGTCCGATCAAGCTGAGAATCTGCTCCGAGGTGTACTCGCGGCGCAGGATTTCCGCCCGCTGGGGATATTCCATCTTCGACACCACGCCATGGCTGTGCTGGATGTCGGCCTTTTCCATCGGCACGAACACCACGTCGGCGTTCAGCCGGTCGATCATGAAATCCGCGGCATTGGCCAGCAGCTCGTAATAATGGTCCGTGCTGATGTGCGGCGCCGCGGGGCCGGGCTCGCGCACGGAAAAGCCGACGAGATGACGGTGAAAATCCACCCCTTCCGTCAGGAGGGCTTCGGTTGGCAGGGAGGCGGCCTCGATCAGCAGCGCGGGGTCCGCTGTCAGGTGAATCTCCTTCTCCACGCCCACGTCCTCAAGCAGCCTGTAGCCCTGCCGATCGCGCACCGTAATGAGCTCCGCCTGATTCAGCACCTGCGCGACCGCCGAACGGACCTTCGGATCCTGGAGCGGGCCCGCGCTGATGGCATAGACCATGACGGGAATGCCCAACTCCCGGGCCAGCACCACCTCTCTCAGATAGGCTTCGGCATCGGCGTCGTAGAGAATGCCGCCCCCTCCCAGGATCAACAGATCCAGATGTTTGACCTCCTCGCGCGCCTCCCGCCTCGTCAATTGCCGGACCTTGACGGCCCGCTCGACGCGATGGCGAGCGACCGTGTCCTCGGGGTTGCGCGAGAACACCGTCAGCTCCACCGGCAGAGAGCGGCGCAGCTCGCCGATGATGCCCGCGAGGATCGCTTCGTCCCCCAGATTCAACCCGCCGTATGAGCCGGATATCCCGACCCGCAACGGCGCCTCAGGCTTCAGACGATGGTCCATCGATCCTCCCGCACGCACCCGCCATTGTCGCCGATTCGGGGGCGGCAGAGCCCTAGAGCGAGCTCTTGCTTGGCGGAAGGATGTCCCGAAAAGGACCCTGCGCCCCCGTCGGTGCCTCATCGAGACGAAGGCGGTATCGCGACGTCGGTGACCTTCCCTTCATCGTCCACCAGGAGCACGACCAAATCCTCCTTGTCGAGGGTATGCAGCCTGGGCTGAGCAAACGGCCGCACCTCGTACGACGAGACGGTCCCGTCTTGGGCTCGGATGGCGATCTTATCGCCCTTCAGGGTCTCCACGATCGATCCGACCACGCGATTCAGATTGCCTTTAAGCGGACTCTTGAGCTGCCCGTCCTCGGCCGCTCGGCGAGCGGCTTCGGCGCTCGCAAACGTGACGTCTACTATTTTGTTGAGCTCGTCGATGAGAAAAATGGCGTCGGCTCCGACCGGTATGGACGCCACCTTGCTTCTGGCAACCGGTCTGATACGGTGCGATTCTTCCTTGCCGTCCGGCGTCTTGATCACCGCAGTCTCATGACCGGTTTCCAAGGGCCCGGCCAGTTTTCCCGAAACGATGCGATGGCGGCTGACCTCTCCCGGCAGGTGCACGTCGACGATCAGGTTCTGGTCATTGACCGTGATCTCGACCAGATCCCCCTCCTTGAGGTCTGGCAACCGCTTGTCTTTACGGACGCCCATCGGAACAAACCGGTCCTGCCCCGTTCCCATGTCGATGCGGGCCTGGCCGCTCCTGACTTCCACGACATGGCCGAGGACCACGCGCTCGCCCCCGAGGTGTTGTGATTCCGCCGCCCCCTTCTCGCCCTCCGGCTGAGCCATGGCCCCCGAGCCCAGGATAAAGGGGATTAGAATGGAAACGCCCAGTATGTAATGGTTTGTTCTCATGCTTCCCTTCCCCGCTCACGACGCCCATTGCGCGCGAGCAGCATGCCGGGGTCTCAATACTCGCGCTGAGACGCTCCGGTCGTTGTGCCGGCTGTCCCGTCGACGAGCTCCTCCGCGCACATGCGGATGAGATCACGCTCGTCGGACGTGAGCCGCTCGCCCCGGCTGAGCGCGCTTTGGATTCGCTCGTTCACGGCGATCAAATCCCGCACGTCCTTCCGGATGCGATTGATATGCACGTTCACCACCGATCCAGTCATGTGTTACTCCTTCTTCGTGGTACTGTCCGGGTGAGGAATCGTGAATCCATGCTCGTGGCCCTGCCGAAGCGCCACTCTGGCGCGCAGCATATCGTGGCACTTCACCGAGTACACGATCTTCCCGGACCGCTCGACCGGCAAGCTGACGACGCCGTTCGCTTCCATACGCTCCAGCGCCTCGTTAACCGGAGTGGCTTCGGTCGCAGGGGCCAGATCCCGCCGCATGATGTCTTGGGCCCGCACTTCGAGCAGGTCCATGCCGCGGTCTAACGCCCGCATGACATCGAAGACGTTGATGTACCCTAAGTAGTTGCCGTCTCCGTCCAGCACCGGCCCCCCTTCGGAATGCGTGGACAGCAGATCGAGCGCCACAGCCAACCCGTTTTGAGCCTGGCGGAAGCAGCGATGACTGGAGGGACCGACTTGCCCGATATAATTCAGCCACCCCACCGTGCCTTCGTGTTCGGTCGTCATGCTTCGGTTCCTCCGTGCTTCAGCGTACCGCGGCAAGATGAGGCCCACATGAACGGAGCATGAAAGATGCCCCTCGGCCCGGCCTGGCGTTGGGACCACCGTCCCTCGTCCATGCCTGAAGCGGATCAGGCGGCGAGCGCCTGAGCGGCCGGCATGAATTCCCTCTTCAGTCCCAACGTCTGATCGGTTTTTTGGATCGAGCGCCAGCCTTCTGATTCAGCGCCCGTCAGCGCGCGTATGGCGTCGATCGTCTCCGGTATCACGATGCACTGATTGTGCACCTGGAAGACGCAATACGCCTCCCGGCCGTCGACCGTGAGCACGTCTTCCCACAGGGCCACCTCCCAGAGATCGCCCCGCGGACGGCCCACGTCGTTCATCAGCTCCAGCGTGCTGTTGAGAGCCGCCACGCCGTCGCTCATGCGGATGAAGGCAATGCGGGGCGCCGATTGAAAGGCGGCGAGCAGCTCCGCCTTGTCCGCGGGGCGGGCCAGTTCCATCCACCACGCGTGCAAGTGACCGTTGGTATGCGATCCCTTCACCGCGATCGTCATCACATCCAGCTCCGGATCCACCGTCCTCGCATCTGGGCCCTGATGGCTGGGAATGCGCGCTTCCGGCACGACCGTATTCATGATGCCCTCCAGATGGGACTCCCAGGGATCGGAAGCCCGCCGAACCAGCGTGCCGCGGGCGCGCGCGAGCAAGCCGGCCTTCTTCACCGCTCCCAGCGTCCGGACGATGGCGGTCGTATTGCAGGACACGACGCGCGTGCTGGCCCGCCTCAGCGCCGTGGCATAGTTGGCCTGCGCGACGAACGAATGCTCCGTCAGTGCGTGGGATTCGCCGCCCTGAAAGATCATTTTGACCCCGGCCTGCTCATACAGCGGCCAGTACGTGGCCCCGACGCGCCTGGGCGTGCAATCCGCCACCACGTCCACGCGGCGAAGCAGATCGTGCAGCGTCCCCGAGACCGGGACGCCCGCCGCCCGCATGCGATCCACGTCGTCCGGACGCGCCGCATAGACCGGGATGTTCAACACCGCGGCGGTTTTGATGCGATAATCCGTCACGACATCGGCCACCCCCATCAGCTCCATGTCGTCCTGCTGCCTGACCGCATCGGCCACGCGCTTTCCGATCACCCCATAGCCGTTGACGGCAACCTTGATCTTCTCCATGTGGCATGACTCCTTGTGTTCGCACTCCGCCGCTCGCGGCACCGCGCGCCGTACAGGGGCGCCGTCGAGCCGTGACGTTATTGAGTCTTGTCAGAGATCAAGGAGCACTATAGTGAAGGCGGGACAATCATCTACTAGGAAGGCTTCTAGGTTTGCGGTCTCGCTCGCGATCACGGAACGGTGCCGGTGCGGGCAAACTGCTCCAATTCGGTCATGCTCTTCAGAAACAACTCCCGCTTTTCCGCGTGGGAGGCATAATGCCGGGGATCCTCCAGGCAACTCCGGTATAGGTTCGCCGCCCAGGCGGCCCACCGCCGGGCCGCCTCCTCTCCGTCGCGACTGCGCAGCATCTCCAGCCGTCGACGTTCGGCGGCCTGCCGGTCGGGGTTATCCATAGAGTCTGGAGACACTGGCGCACTGCCTCGCCTTACCCAGCGGCTTGCGTCTCGATGAAGGTGAGAATGCGTTTGGCCGAGCGAAGGGTGGTTCTCAGCGAATCGGTCGCTTCAGATCTCTCGGCCAGGCGCGATGCTTCGCCGACGAGCACCCGGAGGGAGATCACAAAGTCTCGAATGCTTCTCTGGATTCCTGCATCGAGTTCGTCGCTCGTCATGTCGCCTCCCTGTTCTATCCCTCATTCAGCGGCTTCCCGGCACTCAGTCTCCTTCCTCATCTTGCCACAGTCCATGCGCCGATGCTCGGGAGCTAGGACAATTCCGAGTAGGGCGCGGCCCCGCGTCCACATACACTTTGCCTGATCGAGACTCGGTGAGTAAGGAGGTTCGCGTGATGCATCATCAGCATCGTTCCGATGCCGTGGCGCGGCTGGTGGGTCGCGACATCCTGGCCCTGCTGAAAAGCCGTCCCGTGCAGATGTTCTCCGAAATCGCCGCCGCGCTGCCACAGTACACCTGGCACGCGCTGCTGAGCGCGCTTCAACAACTGTCGAGTGAGCGCCGGATCGAATTCGTGCGCTACGAATCCGATTATGAGATTCTGTATGAGACGGTCTACGCGATCGGCAAGGACTCGTCCCGCGTTCCTGTCGCCGGCCAGGGCCACAAGGCGGCACACTCCGTGACCGCCCCTCGCTCTTTCAAACCCGCGCTCTGATTCCCAGGCCCGGCACGCTATACGAAACCGCTGTCACGCTGCGCTGACAAAGCGAGTCAGAAGCATCGATGCACATGCGCCCGGGATGAGGGACTGCGTCACGACGAGGCGGCAAACAGACCGGCCGCGTACGGGGGAATCACGAGGGGCGGTGCCTGCGGGCCGCTGTGGAACTGCTTCGGCAGACCGCTCTCGGCCGCACTGCCGAACTCGGGAGAGGCGGCGTCCAACTGTAAGAGCCAGCCGCCGGCGGGATCCGTGAGTTGGAGCCTGACGGGAGCCGGGTTGAAACTCAAGACGATCAGCAGTTGGCGGCTGGTCCTTTCTCTCGATGCCGGCTGAAGCACCAGCACCCGTTCGTCCTCGAACGCGTGGACCCGAGGCCAGCCCAACCCATCGGCGAACGGACCGCCGAGCGCCTCGCGTGCTCGCGCGTCGATGAGCGCCCTGGTCCAGCGAAGCAAGCCGGCGCGCGAAGGTGCGACGCGGTCCCCCCACCGCAGTCGCGACTGTTCGAACGCCGCCCGATCCTGTGGATCGGGAATGTCCGCCTCCTTCCAGCCGAAGTGACTAAACTCTTCGCGCCGGCCGCGACGCACGGCCTCGACCAGCGCCGGATCGCCGTGCTCGATGAAATACTGAAACGGGGCCTGCTCGCCATACTCTTCCCCCATGAACAACAAGGGGACGTTCGCTGACAGCAGGACGGCGGCCATGACGACCTTCAGGGCGTCGACCGGCAGGTGCGCGGACAGCCGGTCTCCGAGCGCCCGATTGCCGATCTGGTCGTGATTCTGGGCAAACACCACGAGCCGCTTTGCCGGGAGTCCTTCGCACGAGTTCCCATGCCGGCGGCGCCGCGCCGGGGCATATTGGCCGCGATACACGAATCCGTTCTGCATGGCCGCGGCCAGGTGCGGCAGGCCGCTGAAGTCTTGATAGTATCCCCCGCGCTCGTCCGTCACGGTCGTATGGAGCGCGTGGTGAAAGTCGTCGCTCCACTGTGCATCCAGCCCATAGCCGCCTTGGTCGGGAGAGCGGATCAGGCGGGCGTCGTTCAGATCGCTTTCGGCAATCACGTGGACCGTGCGCCCGATCCTCCGGGCCTGAGCGTGCACCGCCTCGGCCAACTCAGCGAGGATATGCGTGGCGCTGAAGTCGTAGATGCCGTGCACGGCATCCAGCCGCAGCCCGTCGAGGTGGTACTCGGTCACCCAGTAGAGGGCGTTGCAGACAAAGTATCGCCGGACCTCGTCACTGTCGGGGCCGTCGAAGTTCAGGGCCCGTCCCCACGGGGTCCGATAGCGGTCGGTGAAATACGGCCCGAAGTCGTTGAGGTAGTTCCCTTCCGGCCCCAGGTGGTTGTACACGACGTCCAGGACGACGGCCAGACCGTGGGCATGGCAGGCGTCGACCAGCGCCTTCAATCCCTGTGGTCCCCCATAATCCGCGTGCGGCGCAAAGGGATAGACGCCGTCGTACCCCCAATTCCGGGACCCTGGAAACTGCGCCACCGGCATCAGTTCCAGCGCCGTGACCCCCACCTCATTTTTGAGATAGGGCAAACGGGGAATGATGGACTCGAACGTGCGGCCCTCGGTGAAGGTCCCGGTGTGGAGTTCGTAGAGGATCAAGTCTTCGAGCGCCAGCCCTCTCCACTCCGTGTCGGTCCACCGGAAGGCGCTGGGGTCCACGACGGCGGACGGCTCGTGAACTCCGTCGGGCTGCCACCGCGACGCGGGATCTGGCCGCTCGGTCTTATCATTGAGGACATACCGGTACCTGGCGCCTGCACCGATGCCCGATACGGTGGCGGAAAAATAGCCACGGTTCTCAGGTTCCAACGGCACTTCGCCCGCCGGCGAATCAGGAAGGCGCACTGCGACCGTCGTGGCGTAGGGCGCCCACACACGAAACCGGACGCTCGCCGGCCCTTCCATCGTCGCGCCGAGGTCCATTGTCCACCCGATGTCGCGCTCCTCTGTCATGCGTCTCCTCCCTCACCACTCTGCCAGAAGGCGG
>JBDZVU010000060.1:0-8570 GCA_040255845.1 Nitrospiraceae bacterium
TTTGCCCGGCCGGATGAAGTCCAATTGCACGCCGCGCCGATAGGCCCAATCTTCCTAGTTTTAAGCTGTCGTCGTTTTCCGGGGGGACGTCAGCAGAATAGCCACCCTAGCCAGGAGGTTCGTTCCGTATCCGGCGCCGCTGGACGGCGGAATGGGCGCCATCTTCAAGCACACGTCGAACCACGAATGGCGGCCCGCCCACATGCATTTCATGGTCACCGGCAAGGGGCTGGCGCCGCTTATCACGGAGATCTTTGTGCGTGGCAGCAAGTATCTCAAGGAAGATACGGCGTTCGCGGTGCGCGACGGCCTGGTCGCCGACTTCAAGCGGAACAAGGCCGGCAAGGGTCCGAACGGCCGCGAAGTGAGCAAACCGTACAAGACGCTGAACTAGGACTTCGTGATGACGGCCGCGTAGGCCCCGTTTGAGTGAAGGAAAATGTGTCAGGAACCCTTTCCTGAGCAAAGAAAAGGGCGGCGAAGAAGGCTGGGTACGGCGGCTGGCTACACGCTTCGGTCTCGAATCGACAATCCGGCCGCGTGGCCGGCCGAAGGGGTCGTGAGGGAAGACATCGGATAGGTTTCTCCTGCACGCTTTGATATACTTCCGTGCGGGGAGGCCGCATGAAGGAACAACTTACCGCCGTCTTTCAAAAAGTTCCGGAAGGATACATCGGGTTCGTCGAGGAACTGCCTGGGGCCAATACACAAGGCGCGACACTCGACGAAGCTCGGGCCAACCTTCAAGAGGCCGTTCAACTGGTATTGGAATCGAACCGTGCCCTTGCCGAGGAAGCCCTCCGCGACAAGACCGTGATCCGCGAGCCGCTTGCTTCGATTTCATGAAGCGGGCCGACTTTGATCTGCCACCTCGAACGCAAAGACCTCGAAGTTCCGAAGCCGTGACCCTAGAAAAGTAGAGTCCCCCCTACTTGAAATACCGCCCCAGCACTTGCATTTCCACCTCGGCGCGCTGCTGTTCGAGCGCCCGCCGCTGGGTCCTCAGTTCCTCGACGGTTTTCATGAATTCCGCCTGACGCGCCGCCCATTGCTCGCCGATGGCGGCCTTGTGTTGCGGATCCGCCTGCGCCTTCTCGATGGAATCGATCGCGGAGCGGAGACGATCGCGTTGGGCCGTCCATTGCTGGAGGTGCAGCCGCCAGGCCGCGAGATCCAAGTCGTGCAGCCGTTGCACTTGAGGATCGGGGAAGGCCGGCAGCTGCTCGAGGTCCGCGATATCGCGCTTCAGTTCCTCGATGCTCTCGCTGAGCTCGATCACGCCCTTGTGCAGCATGGTGAGGACCGGATCCGGCCGCGGGATCGGGTGCCGGTCGGCGGCGGCCCGGTCTGCTCCCATGGTGCCCTTGCAGCCGGCCGCGGTCAAAAGCGCGAGTCCGATGATGACCATGCTCTGCAGCTTCATAGCGTTCCCCCTCGACGAAGCGGAGTCACCAAGCGTCGTCAGTTGTACCGAATCGCCGTGCCTTTCACGGTCGTGCTGTGGACGTAATAGGGTACCGGCACGGCGGGATGATAGCGCATCATGGGTCCCCATGGTCCATAGCGATAGCGATAGCCCCACGGCCCCCCATACCAGTAGGGACCCGGCCCATAATAATAGGAATAGGGCGCATAGTATCCCCACGGGCTATACGCGGACTGGTACGCCACGCGCTGCTCGCTCCGCGTGATCGGCCTGGAAAACACGACCGCGTCGGCCCCGAGCTCCGCCGCCTTCTCGAGGAGATGCTGTTGGAGTTTGGCCACGTTCTCCGACGTGGAGGTCTCGCTGAGCTCGGCGATCTTTTCATGATTACCGTTGGGGAATTGGCTGAGGATCGCGACGTCCTGCACCTCGCGCGGCGGAAACGTCTCGGAGGTGAGCCGCAGGACCTGGACCTGCGAGCACCCGGCGGCGCTCAAGCCGAGCCACAGGCCGATGGCGATCACCACGATCTGAGGTTTCATGATCCATCGTACCCTCCGCGACGCCCGGTGGGTGCTAGGGGCAACGACAGGCGCCTGGTGCGATGACCAATGCCGAACAGATTCTTCGAGCGAAGCAGCCCAACGGGCATGAATGGGCTCGCCTCCGAGGCATGGCCGATTCCGTCGGACTCTCGAACGAATGGCAGGTGCTGGCCGATACGTTGCGGTGAGGGACGCAGGAAAAGCCAGGTCAGCGCACCTCGAGCTCGAGGGGCTGTCCGTTCCGCGCCACGGTGAGCCGGGCGGGGACCGGGAGGGCCTCGAACCAGTGTCCGACCGGCGTGCCGTTGGAGGCAACGATCAGGTCGCCCGCTCGCAGCCCGGCCAGGAAGCCCGGTCCGCCTTGCAGCACGTCGGTCACCGTGATCCCCTCACCGGAGGCTTTGTAATCCGGCACCAGTCCCAGCGGATTGTCGCCGAACGCCGCCAGCAGGGAGGCGAAGCCGTAGGCGGCCGCTTTGGTAATGGCCGGGCGGAGTCCGACCGGGGCGGCGCTCGACGGGCGCGCCGGCCTGGCGATCGAGTCGATCGAGGGGGCCTGCGCCAGCGCCATCTGCCGGAAGAGGGTCGTGCCGGTTTCGATCTTCAAGAGACGCAGCTCGAAGGCCGCCGACCGGGCGTAATCCTCCGGCACGATGAGGCGATAGATGAGCAGGCTGTCGGCGCCGACGAGGCGCCCCAGGCTGATCGCGGTGTCGTCATCGACGTGCCCGCCGTAGTGCATGCCGAGCTCCTCGAACAGCCGCCGCAGCTCTTCCCGTTCGACCAGGAGGAGGTCCCGGTGGCGCGTGCGCAAGAAGTTCAACGTGAAATCCAGCCAGGAATTGATCTCGCTGTCGACCGCGCCGTTGACCGGCACCACCGCGAGCCGTTGCGGGAGGGGCGCGATCCGGGGCGGCATGAAGAGCGGCGTGACGGAAATCCGAACGCCCCGGCCGGTGGGCTCGCGCGAGCCCGCCGCGGCGCCGGATCCGCACACGCGGTCGATCAGCGGGTGCACGACGTCGGGCGTCCCCCAGAGGCAGAGCCGGTCGTCCTGGAGCACGACATGGTACGGATGACCGGCTTCCGCCGGAAAGTAGCAATTCGGAAAGAACGGGCAGTGAATGAGGTACGCGGCCCACTCGCCCTTGGGATACAATCGATATTCCCAGATGGCTTGCGCGCCCTGCTCCTGGACGACGCGGTCCGGCTTTCCCAGCCGCTTCAGCACCTGGTCCTTCGTCATGGAGACGGCCAACCGGTCGTGGAGCGTTTGTGCATCGTAGAGGTAGGGAAAGAGCACGCCGCAGCCGGGTAGCGGGAGGAAGAGGATGAGTGCGAGCAATCGTCCCTTCATGGTCGCCCTCCAGTTCGGGGTGGTCCCATGGGGCTGTCGGTCGATTGTACGCGCGCGGGCAGGCGGGCACAGCTGGGGATTTCGAGCATCGGAGCGGCCTCGCCGGCTCCGGTCCGCGCCGGGCGCCGGTTCGGACTGCCCGAGACTTGATCGGCCGAACGGCCCGGTGTGATAATGGCGCCGGAAAGGGCCGCGTCCTATGCCGGTGACGGCGGGAGTACTCGTCCTTGGCCTCCTCCTTACGGCGGCCTGCAGCGGAGGCTTGCCGGCGCCGCCCGAAGCCGGCTCCCTCGATTCCCACCAAGACCACCTGACGCTCGCGTCCATGCACAGCCGGGAAGCGCTGCGCTTCCGCCAGAAAGCGGAGGAGCAAGCGAACCGCATCGTCGTCTATGAGCGGCTGTTCGGGCGGGATTCCGACTGGGTCTCCGGCGCGCACCTGCTGGCCGAGTACTACGAAGAGGCGGCCCGCGAGCAGGACCGCCAGGCGACGCTGCACCTGGAGCTCGCCCGCCGACGATCCGCCGAGCCGTAGACTGGGCATCGGCGCCTGAGGCGATGCCGTGGAGGTTACGTCGGGGAGGGCAGGACTTCCTGCAACGCCAAACCGAGGTGATCCAGCGAAAAGGCCTTCTGGACGAACGCGGTGGCGCCCCTGTCCAGCATCTCTTCCTCCACCTCGTCCGCCCGGTGCCCGCTGAAGACGACGACCGGCAGCGCAGGATGGAGCGTCCGCAATTGCCGCAGGACGCTGCGGCCGTCGACTTCCGGCATGTCGAGGTCCAACACGACCGCGTCGGGGTCTTGACGGTGGCACAACATCAGCCCCGTGCGGCCGTTGTCGGCCAGGATCACCTCGTACCCGCGGTCTGCGAGCACGGTCGCGAGGAGGTCCCGATCCCGGGCGTCATCGTCGATGACCAAGATCTTGGCCATAGGCGCGGCTAGCCCCTCCCGCTCATGACCAGCGCCCGCAGCCGCTCCCGCTGCGCGAGCCGGATGGAGGTGAACTCCATGCCATACCGTCCGTCGTGCGCCCACCGCACGATCACCTGGTCCACCCGCATCGGCCACTGGTGGTCGGGCAGGAAGATCGACAGTTTCAGCACGGCGCCGACCGGAATGACTTCCGCCGTCTCGATCTGACACCCGCCGGTCGAGACGTCGACCAGGAGAGCTTCGCCTTCGAAGTCGTTCTCGCCGAAGAAGAACACCCGGCACGAGACGTCCACCCGGCGCCCCCGGCGCTCGTTCTCGGTCTGCTCGTCCGATCCCTCACTCCTGCGTGTGGTCATCGCCTGCCCTTGGATCCGGCTCATGATGGTTCCAAGGCTACCACCTGGCGCCGAATCCGCCTTCCCAAGAAGGGGGGCACTCCGTTATTCGGACGTAGGGAGGGGGAACCTGAGCCGGGACGGCCTTTGGCCCCGCCCGAACTCTTGATCCGCTCAATCGCCACCCCTGGGACAGCGTCCCCTATAGTCGTTTTTGTGGCACGTTCAAGGGTAATGCCCAGGGGCAGTAGCAACACGTAGTCGCGTACGAATAGGGGCGACACTGTGATGGAATGCAGCCAAGGACGACTGGGTAGGCCATTCATGACGCGCCCTGTCGCGAGCCGCAGATGACCCTCCTCAAGCGCACCCTCCAGCGGCACGGTCTCAAGGGATGTTGGAACCTTGCGATGGCCGAGGCCCGCCGCGCCATGACCCAGCGGCTCTACTTGCATGAGCGGCACGTTTGGTTCGTGTTGTGGACCGGCAGCGTGAAGCTGGTGCCGCTCGGGGAGGGGCTGGTCCTTCAACGGGGAGGATGGCCCCAGGTCGATCTTCTCGCGGAGCAACGGTTGTGCAGCCGGACCGTGGCGGCGAAATACTTGGCACACGGGGGACAGGCCTGGATCGTGATGCATGGGCACCGGGCGGCGTTCTGCTGCTGGATTTTCCAGAATCAAATGCCCTTGGTCGCGGTCCGTGGCGGGTGGCAGCGCTTGCCGGCCCCCACCGCGTGCCTCGAAGCCTCGGTCACCTCGCCGGACTATCGGGGCCAAGGCATCGCTCCGGCCGCCTGGACGGCGCTTGCGGTCATGTTGCGTGATGCCGGCATCCGCAGCCTGGTGACGAAAGTGGAGGAAGAGAACGTCGCCTCCCGCCGTGCCGTCGAAAAGGCAGGATTTCGCCAGATCGCGGTCATGGATTTCCGGCGCATCGGGCTGTGGCGCTCCAGACTGATTCACCCCTGCGTGAGCGTGGCGTCGATGGACCTTGCCACCGTCGCCGATTTGCAGAACGTCTCCGTCTAAAGCCCCATGGACCGACCAGCCATCCTCATCGCCGGTGCCTGTCGAACGCCCATCGGCAGCTATGGCGGGGCGCTGTCGGCCCTTCCAGCGCCCGTCCTGGGGGGCCACGTCATCCGGGAAGCCGTGAGCCGTACGCCACTGCCCCGCGCCGCGATCGAGCACGTCATCATGGGGCAGGTGTTAACGGCCGGCGCCGGCCAGGCGGCGGCCCGACAAGCGGCACGCCTCGCCGGCCTTCCTGACGAGGCGCTGGCCACCAGCGTCGGAAAAGTGTGCGGATCCGGCATGGAGGCGATCATCCTCGGGTGCCAGACGATCCACTGCGGAGAGGCCGCCGTAGTCGTGGCCGGTGGAATGGAGAGCATGAGCCGCGCGCCGTATCTCCTTCACAAGCATCGGGCGCCGGCGAAGGCCGAGTGGAAAGTCTCCGAATTGGAGGACAGCATGGTGGTGGACGGCCTCCTGGACGCCTCGACGGGACAGCATATGGGCGTGTGCATCGAAGACCTGGTGCAGCGCTATCGCTTTTCGCGGGACGGGCTGGACGAGTTCGCGGCGGGGAGCTATCGGCGCGCGATCGCCGCTCAGAAAGAGGGCGCGTTCCGGCACGAAATCGCTCCGATCGCGGCCCAACCGGACGGCGGGTTCGTGGATGAAGACGAACGGCCGCGCCGGTTCAGCGAGCAGAAAATGCGGAATCTGCCGCCTGCGTTTCAGGCCTGGGGAACGATCACGGCCGGCAACGCGTCCGGCACCAATGACGGCGCCAGCGCCATGGTGCTCCTGTCCGAGAGGGCCTGGGGGGCGATGAGCGGGGCTCCGCTGGGGCGGGTGCTGGGTTTCGCCCGGAAGGGCGGTGCTCCGCGCGCCTTCGGATTGATCCAGGTGGCGGCGGTCACCTCGCTCCTGGCGAAGCTCGGGCTGCGCATCGAGCAGATCGACCTGTTTGAGATCAATGAAGCCTTCGCGGCGGTGCCGATGGCGGTGATGCAGGAGCTGCACCTTGATCCGGAGCGGGTCAACGTCCATGGAGGGGCGATCGCGCTGGGCCACCCGATCGGAGCCAGCGGGGCCAGGATTGTCACCACGTTGTTGCACGCGCTGAAGCGACGGCGGGCCAAGCTTGGCGTTGCCAGCATCTGTGTCGGTGGAGGGGAAGGGATTGCGATCGCGGTCGAAGCGGTCTAGCGCCGGCGCGTGCACCTCCTGCCCGCGTGCTCGCCGCCGGGCGCCCGTCCCCCCACTCCGGTGTGGCTGCTCCGGCCTCAGCCGTTCCCTTTGGGATTGTTCGGCCCAGCCGGCTCGGCGGCCAATGCCGAGCCGGTGATGGCATACCCGCACCGCTGGCAGGCCCAGAAGGCGCCAAGAAAGGCCAGGTGCTGCTGCTGACAGCGCGGGCAGCTTCGGGACTGCGTGTCCCGCAGGCGTGCGCTTAGTGACATGGATGCCCCTCCGCCGTGGAGGCTTCAGCCGGATGCCGCAGGCCCATCGATTGGCGAAATTGTGCGCTCAGCGCCGCGACGCCCGCGGCGAACGCCAGGAATTGATCGGGCTCGAATCGGACGGTGATCGGCCCATACGTGAAATGCAGCTTGCCGCACGTACAGACGGTCAACATCGTCTTGCCGGGATTCAGCGTGGACGTCATGTGATCTCCTTGTGCCATCGTGTCACCCTTTACTCAGGCGGGGCCTGGTTTCACGGCGGTCGGCCGCGGGGTTCCGGCTCGGGGCGATCGGAGACTCCGGCCGCTGCCATCCGCAATTGATGCACCGCCATCCGCTCGACGGGCCGTAATACTCCACGAGCTGCTCCGCGATCATGAAGCCGCGGCATTTGGGACAGGTCATAGGTCCACCTCGGTTGGTCAGCTGGTTGGGAATCAGTCGGTAGGACAGTGCTACCGCAACCCGCGGCGCCGGGGGAATGCTCATTTTCCAGAAACGGGATGTTCGATGGCTGGATGGACAGGCGGTCAGGACCGCGTGCCGCCGACGAGCGCCAGGACCATGGCCGTGAGGAACATGGCCGCGATGCCGGCGAAGACGCCTAGGGAGACTTGCAGCCGCCTGGTGGCGGTGTAGGCGATCGCGGTGAGCGCCAGGATCACGTAGAGCAGGGAGCCAGCTCCGAGGGAATAGCAGACGATCGTGAAGTAGGGCGAAGGATCGAAGCCGCTCACGAGCGTGCCGAGGCAGGTCGGCGCGCCGGCCAGGAGCCCGAGTTGCGCGGCCTCCTTCCAGGACACCGGTGTGCGGCCGGCCGCACTGATGATGCCGAAGCCTTCCGTCCCGTTGTGCAGGGCAAAGCCTATCAGCAGCAGCACGCTCAAATCCCAGGCGCCCTGCGCATAACTCGCCCCGAGCGAGAGCCCTTCGCCCAGATTGTGCAACCCCATCCCCATGGCGATCCAGTAGGGCAGGGAGATCTGCCATGACGCCGGCCTGTTGCGGGCCTGCTGCAGCCGCTCCAGCGCCACCAACCCGACGAGCCCCAGGCACAGGCTCCCCAGGAATGCCAGCCAGGACAGCGGATCCTGCGCGCCGGTCATTTCCACCGCTTCGTGGGTGAGGTCGAAGAACAGGTAGGCCAGCACGCCGATCGCGATGCCGACGAAGAAGCCTTCCCATTCCCGGGAGACCAGCCGGCTGGTGCCCAAGGCGGCCGCGATGCCGAGGTAGACGGGGATGACGCCGGCCGCGACGCCGAGTCCGATGAGGGTCAGTATGGAAGGTGCCGTCGCCATCGTCGGCGGCATGCCAGGCGATGCCAGCCGCGACGTACTATAACCGAAGGCAGAGCCCGAAGCATGACCAATATTCGCTGACTCGTTTCCTCAATGCAGGTCCGGCCCGATCGAAAGGAGCGTACTGCGCGCCGCGGATCCCGGAGGGTTCCAATTCACGCGGTGGCAGCGCCGTGGAGCCCGTATGGAATGGC
>JBDZVU010000060.1:8670-17894 GCA_040255845.1 Nitrospiraceae bacterium
CCCGGAGGGTTCCAATTCACGCGGTGGCAGCGCCGTGGAGCCCGTATGGAATGGCGTCGGATTGCTGCATCGGCACCGGTCCGAGCCGTCGCGCCTGTTCGCGATAGCCTTGGGGAGAGATGCCGGTCGCTTTTTTGAAAAAGTGGCTGAACGCATACTGGTCTTGAAACCCGACGGCTGTTGCGATCTCGGCCAGGCGCCGTTGGGACGCGAGGAGGTCGATGGCCCGCTCCACGCGGAGTTGTTTGACGTAGCTCGAGAACGACTGCCCCATGTGCGCCACGAACCACTCCGAGCAGTATTTTTCGGAATAGCCGATGAAGCGCGACAGGTCTTTCAGCGTCGGGCCGCGATGAAGATTGTCCACCAACAGTTGGTGGATCAATTCCCGTAACGACAAGCCTACCCGGAACGCGGGCATAGAAGACGCCGCGGCACGCTGAGAGCCGTGACTGGGACTGAACGTCGGCGCACGATGTGCTCGATCCGCGTCAGCCGGCATGACACCGGGTGACTGGTCGTAGGGAATGGCAAGTCCTGTGGCCATGGTGGTTCTCCTGTCTCGTTCAGTTTGCTCGGATGGGCTGGCGTTTAGCTTGCCTGGCACACCGTTCGCCGGCCGCCGGCCGCACCGCCTCGACGAAGGTTTCGACCAGCGCCGGGTCAAACTGCGAACCGGCGCCGATGCTCAGGATGCGAAGCGCGATGTCGTGTTTGACCCGCGGCTCCGTTTCCGGCGGGACCTGAATCGCATCGTACGCGTCGGCGATGGCCAGCACCCGGGCGCCCAGCGGGATGAACGATCCTCTCAACCCGAATGGGTAACCGCTCCCGTCCCACCGCTCATGATGGTGGGCGATGATGTGGGCCGCCGAGGTCAGAAACGCGAATGGAGCCAGGAACTCGGCGCCGATGCGCGGGTGGCTCTGGACCCTGGCGTAGTCCTCGGCATCCCACGCGTCGGGGTGGAGGAGAAGTTCCGGCTCCAGCATGAGCAAGCCCACATCGTGCAGTAGGCCGGCGAGCTCCAGATCATGTAACTCCTCCTCGGACAGCCCGAGCGCGCGGCCTAAGAGCGCGGCATACCCGGCCGTCCGGCGGCCGTGCCCGGGATTGTGCCGGGTGAAGGACTCCATCAACAGCGCGGCTTGCTCCGACAGCATCCGTTCCATCTCGCGCTGTGAGGCGGGAGGCAGTTGAAGGTCGTCGATCTTTTTCAAGAATGCGTGCAGCGTCCTGACCGGGGCGGTCGTGTCAGTTGTATCAAGCTGTGGCAACGCCATTGCGTTCTCCTCCAAAAAAGCCAAAGCCCAAGACCACACGCGGTGACCTTGGGCTCTGGGTTCAAGACCTCTGGCCGTAGCCTGAGCGGTCCATTGCGCCGCTCAAGTTGAGAATAGTTATTAAAATCGACTGAACTCTAGCCCATCGCTCCGGCCGCTGTCAACCTGAAATCAGGCGCCAAGGGAACACGTGAGGCCGCAGAAGGAGTCGCCGATGGTGGTCGGGCCGAACGTTGGCTTACATCAGCCCCTTGTAGACGGCGCAGGATCGGCAGATCTCGGGAGGCTCGTCAGAATCGAGCTGGCGCCGGAATGCATGATAGGCGTCGCTTGCCCAGATGTTCGCGAGCCCGCCCTGGCCGGCCTTGCCGAACGTCATCCGGTCCGGCGTGCTGACCATACAGCAGGGCATCACATCGCCCTGATAGCTGAGATACATGCCTTGCCACGGCCAGCTGCAGCGCCGATCTCCCGAAGCGCGCCTGCTCGGTTGAAACATGGCGGGGAGGCGCAGGTGGACGCCCAGCTCGGCGGCCAACGCTTCGCTCCCGGCGATCACGGGCCGGGCCTCGTCGAGTTGCAACGTCTCGGACTCGACGAACGTGCGCATGTCGGCATAGTGGGCGGGGAGGCTTGATTCTCTGTAGTCATGGCACAGGTATTGGACGAACAAAGAGTCGACGCCCCATTCATGGGCAAGTCGCACCATCGTGGGAAGGTCGTTGAGATTGCGGCGCATCAACACCATGACGAGGCCGACCCCCAGCCGGGGCGCGTTCTGCCGACTCCGGGCAGCCAAGAGTGCCTTGAGGTTCCCCACGACGTGTGAAAAACGGCTGCCGCACCGGATCGCTTCGTAGGTCTCCGGCGTTCCTCCGTCGAGCGACGCATGCAGATAGGCCAATCCGCTTGCCAGGCACTGTTCGATGAGGCGCGGGCCGAGCACGGTGAGATTGGTATTGGTCGTGACGCGGATGCCGCGGGCTGCGGCGTAGGAGACGAACTCGAAGAATTTCGGATGCAGGAAGGGCTCCCCCAAGCCCTGCAGATGCAGCTCCTCGATCTGAGGAGCCTGATCCAGCACGCGACGAAACGTCTCTTCATCGAGGAAGGCCGGTGGGCCGTAGGGAGGGCCGTCTCGGCGGTATTGAATCGGGCACATGCGGCAGCGGAGATTGCAGTGGCCGACCGGTTCGATCTGAAGAAAGGTGGGAGGGGCCGGACCGCTCGACGGCGTGCTGTGGGCTCCGGCGTCGGCGTTCATGTGCCGTGCTCGTCGCGAGTCACTACGTCCACTCATTTCCTAGCCAAAGCAGATGGCCCGTCGAGGCTCGATCCGTTCAGTTCACGGTAGCAAAGCGACAGAGGACCGATGGACTAGCAAGGGCCCCAAGGGAAAGCCCTGACATGGATAGGCCGAAGCGAACCAGAGGGCACGGTCATACGCGAATCCGAACAGGTAGGGACCTTTCCAGGGCCTTCGGGGTCGAGAGCTTGATAGTCTGAAGAGATGCATGGCGCTGCCGACCACGCGCCGATACCCGCCTGATCGAGGGCCGGCATGCCTGAGGCACCATGGAAGGGCACAAGGATGGGCCAAAGCCGTGACAGCATTGCGGATGTCTGGGGGCCGCGGGCGCCCTACGACAAGGACTGGCCGGTCCGCGTCGACGAGCACACGTCGGAGCAGCCCGACCGATGGGTGCAGTCCGCGTGCGTGCTGTGCTCTAACGGCTGCGCCCTCGACATTGGAGTGAAGGACGGGACGATCGTCGGCGTGCGCGGCCGCGCGGACGACCGCGTCAACCATGGGCGGTTGGGCCCGAAGGGCCTGCACGGCTGGCAGGCGAATCATCACCGGGAGCGCCTCACCACGCCGCTCGTGCGCCGCGGTGATGTCTTCCGCGAAGCCAGTTGGGATGAGGCGATGGACCTCATCGTCCGCCGGTCCCAAGACATCCGGGATCGGCATACCAGCAGCGCGATCGGTTTCTACACCAGCGGGCAGCTGTTCCTCGAGGAATACTATACGCTGGCCGTCATCGGAAAAGCGGGCCTCGGCACGCCGCACATGGACGGCAACACCAGGCTCTGTACCGCGACGGCGGCCGCGGCGCTCAAGGAGTCGTTCGGCACCGACGGCCAGCCCGGGTCCTACACGGACCTGGATACGACCGACGCGGTCTTCGACATCGGGCACAACATGGCGGAGCAGCAGACCGTCCTCTGGATGCGGGTGCTCGACCGAAGGCGCGGGCCGCGGCCGCCGAAGCTCGTGATCATCGATCCCCGGCCCATTCCCTCGGCGCTGGAAGCGGACGTCCACCTGGCACCGAAACCCGGCACCAACGTCCCGGTTTTGAACGGCCTGCTGCATCTCATCATCGAGCACGGCTGGATCGACCGCGGCTTCATCGATGCCCATACCATCGGGTTCGACCGGCTCGAGCAAACGGTGTCCAAGTGGACCCCGGAGGCCGTGGAGCGAGTGGCCGATGTGCCGATTCCCCAGCTCCGGGCCGCCGCGGACATTCTCGGCACGGCCAACACGCTCGTCTCCACGGTGCTGCAAGGCGTCTATCAGTCGATGCAGGCCACGGCCGCCGCCTGTCAAGTAAACAACCTGCATCTGATCCGCGGCCTGATCGGGCGCGAGGGCTGCGGGATCTATCAGATGAACGGGCAGCCGACCGCGCAGAATACCCGCGAGACCGGCGCCGACGGCGACCTGCCGGGCTTTCGCAACTGGAGCAACCCGCAGCACATCGAGGAGCTCGCCCGGCTGTGGAACGTGTCGCCCGACATCATCCCCCATTGGGCTCCGCCGACCCACGCGATGCAGATCTTCCGGTACTGCGAGCAGGGCTCCATCAAGATGCTCTGGGTGTCCGCCACCAATCCCGCCGTGTCGCTGCCGGACCTCCCGCGGATCCGGAAAATTCTCGACGACGAGCACGTGTTCCTCGTCGTGCAGGACGCCTTCATGACCGAAACCGCCTCCCGCGCCGATGTCGTCCTCCCCACGGCGCTCTGGGGCGAAAAGACCGGCTGCTTCACCAACGTGGACCGCACCGTGCATCTCTCGCACAAGGCCGTCGATCCTCCCGGGCAAGCGAAATCGGACCTCGACATCTGGCTCGACTACGCCAAGCGGATGGACTTTCGCGACAAGGACGGCGCTTCGCTTATCAAATGGACGACGTCCGAAGCAGCCTTCGAAGCATGGAAAGCCTGTTCCAAGGGCCGGCCCTGCGATTACTCGGGCCTGAGCTACGCGAAATTAACCGGCGGCTCTGGGATCCAATGGCCGTGCAACGACCGCTTCCCGGACGGTGCCACGCATCTCTACACCGACGGGCGGTTCAACACGGACGCCGACTACAACGAGTCGAACGGCCACGACTTGGACACGGGGGCCCAGATCACGCCCAAGGAGTACCGGGCGATGAACCCGGCCGGGCGGGCGATCATCAAGGCGGCCGACTATATTCCGCCGTACGAGCGTCCGGACAAGGAGTATCCGCTGTGGCTGACGACCGGCCGCATCGTCTATCACTTCCATACGAGGACGAAGACGGGGCGCGCGCCTGCGCTCAAGGCGCAGGCGCGCGACTCCTTCGTCGAGATGTCGCAGGAAGACGCCGCGGCCTACGGCATCCAGGAAGGCCAGATGGTCGAAGTGCGGTCCCGGCGAGGCTATGCGCGTGCGCCGGCGCGGATCACCGGCATCAAGCGCGGCGTCCTCTTCATGCCGTTTCACTACGGCTATTGGGACGACAACCGCCGTCCGCGCGCGGCCAACGAAGTGACGCTCCCGGAATGGGACCCGGTCAGCAAGCAGCCGCACTTCAAGTTTTCGGCGGTCCGCATCCGCGCCGTCTGACAAGAGGAGAGGAGCATCCATGCACGTCGGTCTCTATCTGAAGATGGTCAGAGACAGCGAGACGCGGCTGCAGGAGGCGTTCAAGACGGTCGCCGATCACCACCAGGCCGAGCCGGACATGGAAGAGATTTGCACGCTGCTCTCGTCCTGGTCTGCCGCGAAAGCCGCTTCGACCATGCGCTTCATGCACAAGTACGGCCAGGAACGAGACCGGGAACCGGAACGGCTGTACAGCGATCTCTTTCAAGGGCCGCGCCGCGGAGGCCTCGCCCTCTTGCGCGATCTCCACGATCTCTGGCTCATGGCGACGGAAGCCCAGATCGCGTGGACGCTGCTCGGCCAAGCCGCGCAGGCGTTGCGCGACAAGGATTTCATTCAGACGTGCCAGCAGAACAACGCCCAAACGCACCGCCAAATTTCTTGGCTGGAAACCAGATCGAAGCAAGCCGCGCCGCAGACGCTCATCGCGGCATAGCGCGGGCCGCGCTTCCCTCCCACGAGCCCGCACGTTGGTGATCAGCCACCCACTCCCATTCTTCCATGGCGGAAGGCTGCGGTCCCATCGAGGGAGGTGACACCCTATGGGCGCGTCGCGCTTCATCTTCACCTCCGAGTCGGTCGCCGAAGGGCATCCCGACAAGGTCTGCGACTTGATCGCCGATACGGTGCTCGATGCCTATCTCGCGCAGGACCCTGAGAGCCGGGTGGCCTGCGAGGTGCTGTGCAAGGGCGACACCGTCGTTCTGGCTGGAGAGATCACCGCGGCCGCGGCCGTCGACCATGCCGCGTGCGTGCGCGAGGCGATCCGCCGGATCGGCTACACCGATCCGGATGAACCCTTCTCGGCGGACGGAGCCCAGATCGTGGAGCTGATGACGCAACAGGGGCAGGAGATCGCTCGCGGGATCGCCCGCGGCCTCACCAAGGTGCCGGCGCAGGGCGCGGGTGATCAGGGCATGATGTTCGGCTATGCGACCGACGAAACGCGGGAGCTCATGCCGCTCCCCATCCTGTTGGCCCATCGCCTGGCACGGCGGCTGGCCGAGGACCGCCATCAAGGCCGCGTCTCGTGGCTCCGCCCCGACGCCAAGACGCAGGTCTCCGTGCTGTACGAGAACGGCCACGCCAAGGAGGTGACGACCGTGCTCGTCTCGACCCAACATCGAGGGGACGTAGCCGCGGCCGCGGTCCGATCGTACGTCGCCGATCGCGTGGTGCCCGCAGCGTTGGGCCCCTGGCATCACTCGGGTCTGCAGATCCTGGTCAATCCCACGGGAAGCTTTGTACAGGGCGGGCCTTCGGTCGATTGCGGGCTGACCGGCAGGAAGATCATCGTCGATACGTACGGGGGAGCGGCTCGGCACGGAGGCGGCAGCTTCAGCGGCAAAGATCCCTCGAAGGTCGATCGGACCGGCGCCTACTTCTGCCGCTATGTGGCCAGACAGCTGATCCACCGAGGCTTGGCCAAGAAAGCCGAGGTGCAGGTGGCCTATGCGATCGGGATGGCAGAGCCGGTGTCGGTCCACGTCGGGACCTTCGGGACCGGTGACGCCAGCGCGGCGGCCGACTTCGTGAAGCGGTTCGATTTTCGGCCCGGCGCCGTCATCGAGCGCTTTGACCTCAAGCGGCCGATCTATCGCCAGACGACCAACTATGGGCATTTTGGAAAGCCAGAACTTCCATGGGAAGTGTAGGAGGGCCGCGTCAGTGTGCTGAAGCAGGCTCGTCACTGCGCGGGCTTCTTGATGGCGAGGGACAAGGCCGGGGTCAGCGCCAAGCCGGTCACGTCCTTGATGACCTTCAACCCCCGCAGCATGAGCGTCTTGGCCCTGCTCTTCGGAATGCCGCTTGCCATGCCATACCACACGTCAAAGTGATCTCTGGCGTCCCCGTTTCGGGGCTTCAGCAAGCTCGCGCCGCGGTCGTGTTTGCGAAGGATCGTCATGATTTCCCCAATCGTGCCTCCGCGGATTCCCTTGCGCAGGAGCTCCGTCCACGACGTATCGGCCTGCACGCGGGTCGAAAACCGGCGGGCACAGTACAGGGCCCAGCGGTCCGGAAGATAGTTGAGCAGCGGCAGGCCGGTGGTGTGCATTTCGACGGGGAACCAGCGGTGGGGCGTCTGGTCAAGAAACAGCACGCCCCCTCCCTTCAGATGGGACCACAGCAGCGGCAGCACCGTTTCGCGCTCGGCTGGGAGCAGGTGCTCGTACACGGCGGAGAAGACGATGTACTCAAACTGCCCGATGCCGGCGGGCAGCTGCTTGGCATCCGGTGACAGGTGGAACCGAACGCGGTCCGAGACTCCATGAAAGGCCGCTCGGTGCCGGGCGAGGTTCACATGCTCGGCCGCCAGTTCGACGCCGACGATCTCGGTCTGCGGGAACATTCGGGACAGGACCATGCTGGAGGCGCCGCTTCCTGATCCAAAGTCGAGCACCCGCCGTCCGGAGAACTCCTCTGCCGGCACGTAGCTCAAGAGGTCCCATTGAAAGCAATGGTGCACATACAGCGGATGCTCGTCACGGCAAATTTCATCGCACAGATAGGCGGGCCCCTTCACGCGGAGTACGTGTTCGATGAGCTCCAAGGGATACCGGGTCTCCCACGTCCTGACCGGCGTAAAGAGACCATCGCGCGGCTCGACGGCGATGCGGCATGTCCCGCGACAATCTTCTATCCAGATGCGTGCGTCGGGATGGGTCAGGATGACGTCCATAGGATGGTGGACCGGCAGGGCCGTGCGAATTGTGCCTCTTACTTAGTCCAGGCAGCCTGCGTAAGGAACTAGGGCCGCCCCGGTGGATCGCCCTGGAGGGCTGAATTCCCATGTCGCCTCGCAAGAAGGGCTCGGGATTTACCTAGGTGCATGCCGGCCGGAGGGAGGAACAATGTGCTGGAGGTCCCATCGTCTAGTGCTAGGACGCCGGTGTTCAAGCCGGAAACATGGGTTCAATCCCCATTGGGACCACCATGCGACCACCGTCGAGGCGCCGTACCCAAGCGCGAAGGGCGCAGCTTGCAGCGCTGCGATTCAGCGGTTCAACTCCGCTCGGCGCCTCCATCGTATCGACACGATCGTCGATCTCGTATATCGTAGCCGTCCGAGCCGCGCGTCATGGTCGTGGAGTGGACGAACTCGAAGAAAAAGCCGACACGATTCTGGTCAGCCGAAGTCCGATCAGCCCTTCCGAAGGACCAGCGGCCACGTGCGCGGTGGACGGATGTCTCGAGCCAGCCGCGGTATCGTGCGAGGTCCGGCTGGTCCACATGCGGCTGAATCCGGACCGGGACTCCCATCGTGTGGTGCTGTGCGCGCGCCACGAGGCCGGGTTCTCAACCTTGAAGTGGCAATGGCGCCGAACGCCTGATCCGAGCTCCGCCCGGCTCACACTTGAAGGCGTCTTCGCGCCGGACGCGATTGAGGACACGTGAGAGGAGTGATGATGAACGCCAACCAACAGAAACCGGATCAGGCCGGCGTGCCGAAGGAGCAGACGATTTGGGAATGCCCTGCGTGCGCCCGCCGGTACTATACGGAGCAGCCGCCCGACCGCTGCCCGTTCTGTCTACGGAACATCCAGCCATGACGATGGTTCCCGGTGAAATGTGCGCACGGGCCCGCGCCGGCTCTCCTCATCGCCGCGGCGCTGAGGTATAGTGGCGCGGCGTGAGCGACCTTCAGCGGCGACACTTCTCCCTCATCCGCGAATTTCACCTCGCCGACTTGTTCACCCTGGCGAACGCCGCCAGCGGGCTTTCCGCCGTCCTGCTGACCATGGGGTATCTGGAGAGCCGCTCAGCGGTCCATTTGTTCGCCGCCTTCGCCATGACGCCGGCGGCGTTGCTCTTCGATTGGTTGGACGGGCGCGTGGCGCGCTGGCGGCATCAGCATACGGCGCTGGGGCGGGAACTCGATTCGCTGGCCGACATCATTTCGTTCGGCATCGCGCCGGCGGGCCTCGCGTACGCGGTGGGCCTGCGCGGCGGATGGGACTGGGTGGCCTTGACGTATTTCGTGTGCTGCGGCGTCAGCCGGCTGGCCCGCTAGAACGTCA
>JBDZVU010000060.1:17904-19970 GCA_040255845.1 Nitrospiraceae bacterium
TCACGGCGGAGGCGCTTGCGGCGGGCCGCGACAAGGTCCCGTATTTCGAGGGCACTCCCATCCCGACCACGGCGCTGCTCACCGCTGTGCTGGCCTATGCCGCCTCACAGGGCCGAATCGGCGACGCGCTGTACGGCGGCGTCTGGACCGTGGGACCTGCGGAATTCCACCCGCTGGCCGTGTTGTTCCTGGTGTCGGGCACCCTGATGGTCAGCAAGACCTTGCGGATCCCCAAGTGGTGAGCCGGGCGCATCCGTTCACGGCATCGAGCGACGCTCGGGAACGGGCGCCGTGATGACCAGATGCCCCCGGCGGTTCTGCTGCATGCAGGCTTCGGAGCGAGTCAGGCAAAAGGGACGCTCTTTGCCGTACGACACGACGGAGAGGCGGTCCTGCCGCACGCCGAGCTCCATCAGATAGTTCCGAACCGATTTCGCGCGTTTTTCGCCCAACACCAGGTTGTACGCCGAACTTCCCCGCTCGTCGCAGTGCCCTTCGATCTTGAGTTGAGCCGTGCCGTGCGCGCGGAGCCATTCCGCGTTCTTCACCAAGGCGCGGCGCCCCTCCTCGCTGATGGTCCAGCTGTCGAACCCGAAGAAGACGTCCTGCAGCCCCGCCGCCGCCGTGGCGCGCTGCTCGGCCTGCATCTCGCGGAGCTGCCGGGCGGCAACGGAGGGATCCGGTTGCGCCGCGTAGCCGCCGGGATGGACACGCTCCGTATCTCGCGCCGGATACTCCCCCATCGGCGGTCCAGCCGGCGCTCGACCGGTGTCGCCTCCGGAGCGGACGGTCTTTCCTGCACAGCCGGTGAGGAGCAGCGCGATGATGGCACAGGCGCAGGCGAATCGGGACATATGGCAATCTCCTTTGACAAAGGGGTGGACGAGTGCCGATATGCCAGAGTGCCCGGCGTCGATCAATCGAAAAATTGATCGGCCTGAGACCACGCGGTGGACTCGGGCGGATTCAGGGCGGGGAACAGTGATGAGGTGGGAGAGGAATCGATGAGACGAACGGCGCGAGCGGCCGTAGAGGCGGAGCGTCGTGCAGGGAACGGTTACTGTTTGACCACGAAATGCACGCTGCGGTTCCGTTGCTGGCACTCGCTGTTGTGTTGGAAGCACAGCGGGCGGTCCTTGCCATAACTGGTCGTCTTCAATTCCACGTCGAGACCGAGGTCCTCGAGGTACGACTTCACCCGTTTGGCACGCCGGTCCCCTAACACCAGATTGTAGGCAGACGTGCCGAACTCGTCGCCTCGCCCCTCCAACATGAGTCGCCTGACCCCTTGCGCCATGAGATGGCGGGCGTTGGATTGGAGGATCGGCAACGCGTCCACGCGGAGCGACGCGCGGTCGAAATCGAAGAGGACGTCGTTGAGCGTGCCCGACGGCAGGCCGGTGGCGTTCCGTGCGCTTAATTCAGCGCGCCTCGATGGCATCGGACGCGAAGCGGTGGTGACCGATTCACCGGGAACGATGTGCTTGATGACCGGCTCGTCGATCCGCTCATTGGCCTGTTGATCGCCGCCGGACATACCGGACTGCGTCGCGCAGGCTTGGAGGAGCGTTGCGAGCGCCAAGATACCGAGGGGCAGGAGGCTCCGAGTCATTCTCATAGCATCTCTCCGGCGTGGTCAGGGTGTCTGAAACGTCTATCACCGCGATTTCATAGCAAGTGGAATGCCATCGTGAGGGGCGCCTGCGAGACTTCTTCAACCGAATGGGCCTGCGATGGATTCGGCGAACGTATCACGGTCGTGAAGCGTTCCCGAACATGGACAGGATAGGACGGAAGATTGTCCCCCATGCGCACCTTTGTACGAATAAGCCGTGCGGCAGGAGTGACGAAGACTCGTTTTTAAACGGTCGTCGTGCTTCTGTGTTCGACGACTCAGCATCACGAAGAAGAAGGCCGGCTGAGTGGTCGGGGCGACACCGCCGGTTCTTTTTCGGCCGTCGGAGGTAACAAAATCGACGATTCCTCGGCCTGAGGCTCCGAGACAATTCTTGTCGCCTTGCTATGTCGCGGGCCTACCGAGGGAATTCTTTCCGTGTTACCCGCGC
>JBDZVU010000010.1:0-42571 GCA_040255845.1 Nitrospiraceae bacterium
CGCCGGCAACGTCATCGGCAAGCCGCGCTCCGAAGAGGGCCTGCCCGCGGAGGGCGCCGTGGACGATCTCGCCGCCTCGACGATCGATCCCATCGACGCCGGGCCGGCGAGGCGCCGTGCGCCGACGAGGAGGTCTAGCCCCCACGATCGCCTCCGCCCGCAGACGATGCCACCGGGAAGTCCGGATTTAGGATCCGCCTTTCGGCCGCTGTCGCCGTCCATCGGACCGGGGTCTTCGCGGCTGGGCCCAGCAGCAGGACCCGACGGGCCTCCTCGTCCGCCTGAGGGCGGACCCCTGGGGCGACTGCGTGAGGATCGGCCGTAACGAGAGCAGGTCAGCCGATTGACTTCGCTTCTCCGCGCTACTTACGATGATTTCCAACGGAGTCGGCGCCGTGGCCTCTCATCGAATCGTCCAGTTCTTCAAAGACCTCCCCATCGCGCGGAAGCTGTTGCTGACGTCTCTGATTCCCTTGGTGGCCTTTCTCGTACTCGGTGTGGAGACGTACCGGAGCCTGGAAACCCTCACCGAACATGAAGAGCAACTCGATCGGGTGTACGTGGTGCAGCGCACCGCCGCCGAATACATGCGGCTGATCGTGGATTATGAGACGGGATTCCGGGGGTATGCCTTGACGAAACAGGAAGCCTATCTGGCGCCGTCGAAGAACGCGCACCAGCATCTTCCCTCCATTGAGCACGCGTTGCTCACGCTGACCCCGCCGCACCGCCCCCAGTACGACAGCCTGCAGCAGGCGCAGCGCCTCGTACGCCAGATGATGGAGGAAAAGGAAGCCTTGATCCGATCGGTGAAAGCGGACGAAGCGGCCGCCGCGCTCCGGTATATCGAGGAAGGGCGCGGTCAGGCGCTCATGCAGAAGATCCGCGACGAGATGGCCCGTTTTGACCGCTTGGAGCAGCAGGCGCTGAATGACGCGCTGGCCGACATGGCCAGCGCCCGCAATTCCATGGTCGCCCACCTCCTCTGGGGCATTGCACTCGTCTCGGTCCTGATGGTGCTGGCGCTGCAGCTCATTGCACGCTCCATCACCGGACCCCTCGTCGGGATCGCCAAATCCGTGCGCACGGCCGACGGAATCATCCCGACCGACGTGCCGGTCCTCGCCCGGCGCGATGAACTAGGCGAACTGACGCGCGTGATGGACGCCATGAGCCGGCAGGCGCGGGACTACCTCGAGCGGGTGCGCCGCAATCAGGACGCGCTCGCGGCGCTCAACAACACGCTGGCCATGTCGGAAGCCAAGTATCGCAGCATCGTGGACCACGCGCCGTTCGGCATCTTCACCACCGAAGGCATGACGCTCACCTTCAGTAACCGGTACAACCGGATGCTGGCGGGGATGGATCCCGACGATGAAGGGATGCCCGAAGATTTTCGCCGCTTTATCCATCCCGAAGACAGAGACCGGGTCCTCCACGAATACGCCGAGGCCGTCTCGGAAGACCGGCCGTACGAAACCATCTTCCGACTCGTCCGGAAGGACGGCAGCATCCGAAAAGTGCTGAGCCGGCGCATCCCCATCCGGAACGAGGAAGGCCGTACCACGATGTACCAGGGATTCAATATCGACATCACCGCGCTGGACGACATGCAGGTTCAGCTGAGCCGCGCCGAACGCCTGGCCACCCTCGGCCAGGTCGCGGCGGGCATCGCGCACGAGATCCGGAATCCCCTGGTGGGCATCGGATCGACGGCGGCCCTCCTTCGCGACGACTTTGATGCGTCCGACGGCAAGCGCGCCGACTTGGACATCATCTTGAACGAAACACGCCGGCTGGACCGCATCGTGAATCAGATTATCGACTACGCCCGGCCGCGTGAGCTGGTGCCGACGCCGTGGGGCGTGGCCGAGATGCTGGATGAGGTGCTCAAGCTCGTCAATCCCAGGATCGTCCAGCAGCAGGTGCGGGTGAGCCGCACGGCGCCGGAGTCGCTCATCGTCGAGGCGGACCGGGATCAGATCAAGCAGGTCCTGCTGAATCTCTGTCATAACTCTCTGGATGCCATGCCGAACGGGGGCGAATTGCGGATCATGGCGTGCGACGCGAAGCAGGCCCAACGAGGCGGCGTGGCGATTGAAGTCACGGACACCGGGGCCGGCATCGACCCCCAGCATGTCGCCCAGGTGTTCCAGCCGTTCTTTACCATCGGCAAACAGCAAGGGACGGGATTGGGACTCGCGATCTGCCGCAACATCGTGGACGCGCACGGAGGAGACATTTCGCTCGCCAGCGAGCCGGGACACGGCACCACGGCTCGGTTGTGGCTTCCGATGCGGCCGGCCCTTACCACCGTGGAGTCGACATGAAAGCACACATTTTCGTGGCGGACGATGAGCCGGCCATTCGGTCGTCGCTCGTCAAACGGCTCTCCCGGCGCCATCATCGGGTCACGGCGTTCGAAAGCGGAGAGGCGCTGATCAAAGGACTGGACCAGGACGTCCCGGATCTCATCCTGCTCGACATCAAGATGCCGGGCCTCTCAGGGCTCGAGACGCTGAAGGCCTGCCGCGCCAAGGCGCCGTACTCGCTGGTGATCATGCTCACCGCCTACGGCACCGTGCAGGACGCGGTGGAAGCCATGAAACTGGGGGCCTACGATTTCGTCATCAAGAGCGTGGATCTCGAGGAGTTGGAGCAGGTGCTGGATCGCGCTTTGGAATTGATGATGCTCCGCCGGCGCATGACCTATCAGAATGAACGCGACATGGACGAGTACGCGCTCGATCACCTCATCGCTCACAGCGGGGCGATGCAGAGCCTGCTGCCACAGATCCGCGAGGTGGCCCTCAACGCGAGGAGCAGCGTGCTGCTGCTCGGCGAAACGGGAACGGGCAAAGAGTTCATTGCACGCGTGCTCCATCACAACGGCAGCCGCGCCGCGGCCCCGTTCATCGGCGTGAACTGTACGGCCATCCCGCGGGACCTGTTCGAAAGCGAATTGTTCGGGTACGAGCGGGGGGCCTTCACCGGCGCGCATCAGCGCAAACTCGGGCTCTTGGATCGTGCCGAAGGCGGCACGCTCTTCCTGGACGAGATCGGCGATCTCGACCTGGCGATGCAGGCGAAACTCCTGCGCGTGCTGCAGGAACGGTCCTTCCGGCGTCTCGGAGGCAACACGGACATCGCCGTTGATTTCCGGCTGATCGCCGCCACCAACCGGGATCTCAAGAAAGACATCACGGCCGGGACGTTTCGCGAGGATCTTTTCTTCCGGCTCAACGTCGTGACGCTCGAACTGCCGCCGCTCCGCAAACGCACGGACGACATTCTGCCGCTCTGCATGAAGTCCATGCTGCACTACGGAAAGGAATTCGGCAAAGACGTCACGGAGATCGACCCCGAAGCCGCCAGCCTGCTGCAGCGCTACCATTATCCCGGCAATATCCGCGAACTGCAGAACATCATCGAGCGGGCCATGATTTTTTGCCACGGACGGACGCTGACGGCCGCCTATCTGCCGCGGGAATTGCAGGACGAAGCGAAGAGCACCGCCACCACCGTCGTGGCGAACGACGGCCCGCTGATCCGTGTCGAGATGGAAGTGGGCAAGCAGACGCTCGCCGAGGTGGAAGATTCCATCATCGAGGAAGCGCTGCGCCTTGCCGACTACAACAAGAGCCTGGCGGCCAAGCAGCTGGGCTTGACCCGCTTCGCCTTGGACCGTCGACTGAAGAAAATGAACCGGGACGACGACCTGTAATCATTCCCGCCTCCGTGTGAGGGCCGTCCTTTGCCTCCAGCTTTCTCCGCTAACCCCGCAAGGGCCCGCCCTAGTGGAAGCCAAGGGACTTCCCAGCCCATCCTGGGAAGAGAGGCTTAGGGTACGAGCTACCACCCACAGGAGGAACTCACCATGCGGAGACAGTGGACCCTCGGGCTCATGCTCTTTTCGTCGCTTGTTGTCGCGGCCTGCGCGTCCCACCGGGAGACGGCCGGTGATTTCGGAGGCCAACCGAAGGATCAGGCGGCCAGGGAGCGCCATCATCCTCAGTATCCGGAAAGCGCCCAGCACCTGGGTCCGCAAGAGCAGAATGCGAGCGGGCCCGAAGGGCGTCAATTGGGCGAACCCACCGAACAGGAAAAAGCGGCTGTATCCGGCGTGGGGAAGTGACGCACCGAGCCGACCGGCCGGATGCCTCCATCGCGGCGCGACAGCGCAAGAGCGACAGGGGCTTGGACTGGAGATGGATCGCCCTTGCGACCATGCTGCTATGCCTCACAGCATGCGCCGGGGAGGGCGGCCGACCGGATTGGCATGCCAGAATCGGTCACGCCTCGATCGAGGAAATCTCGGGTGATCTGGGTCAGCCGGAGAACTGTGTCGAATTGGATGACGGGGGATCCGTATGCAGTTGGAGCCGGTCTTCCGAACGCGCGTCGCCCGGCAAGCTGATTCTCACGTTCGATCGCCATGGGCGGTTGGCGACGATCAACGACGTGCGGTTTTAGCGGACGTCTGGTCGTCCGCCGGTTCAAGGATTGGGGGCCACGAAGACCAGAACGGTCAACCGCGCGTCGGTATGGTTTTTCACTCCATGTTCAGCGCCGGCCGGAGCCATCGTCCCCTCCCCGGGGCCCAGCACCTGCTTCTCCGTGCCCACCTGAAATGTGCCCTGTCCCTCCAGCACAAGGTAGACCTTGTCTTGTTCGCCGTGCACGTGCCCTTTCTGTTCCTGCCCCGGCTCAAAGCAATACACATCGCAAAAGAATCGAGGCGTCTGAAAGAGATTGTTCTTCTTCATCTTTTCGCTGCTAAACTGCTGAAACTCCGATAATTTTACAATCTTCATCTCGCTTCACTCCCCTTCTCTTGATCCGGCGGACCGACAGGAATGTCGTTCCTGACTGTGGCGGTCGCGCCCGGGTCCTGCGAGGGCCGAGTATAGTGCGGCGCGCAGCCGAAAGTCATCCTGTCTGCGGTTCGCTCCCCAGGCTAAACTTTCGGCCGGTATCAGCCGAGAAAGGAGGGCATCGGAAAGAACCTACGAAGAACGAGGAGTACCGAAAGATATGGCGCCGGAGACTCAGCCTGCCATCACCCCGCTGGAGAATCTAGAACAGGCATTGGTGCGGAAAATCGACCGCGGCGAAGTTGAGCTGCCGCTGCTGCCTCAGGTCGCCAGTCAGGTCATGGCGCTGACCTCCGATCCTTCAGCGGATGCCGCGAAGCTGTCGTCATTGATCCATCAGGATCAAGCGCTGGCCGCGCACGTGCTGCGCATCGCCAATTCCCCGGCCTATATGCCGCGCAGTCCAGTGGTCTCGCTCCAGCATGCCGTCGCGATGCTCGGGATCAATCTGCTCTCGGAGATCGCCTTCACCGCCTCGCTGAAAACCGGCGCCTTTCAAGTCGCAGGCCACGAAGACGAGGTGAAATACTTGTGGCGTCATTCCCTCGCCAGCGGCGCCTTCGGCAAGGAAGTGGCGCGGGCCCGTCGCCTCAACGTCGAGAGCGCCTACCTCTGCGCGTTGCTGCACGGTATCGGCAAACCTGTCGTCCTTCGCACGGTCGCGACGCTGGCCCGCGAGCGACAGCTGTCTCCGGACAAGCCGGCGGTTTCCCAACTCGTCGAGGACTACCACACCAGGGTCGGGGGGCTCATCGCCGACAAATGGGGACTGCCCAAGCCGGTGATCGCAGCCATCCAATACTACGCGAACTACGACCATGCGGACAGCTTCCGGCAGGAATGCATGCTGACGTGCGTCGCCGATCGGCTCGCCACTCATCTGTTGACGCCTGACCGCATGCCGGAGGAGGAACTGCGCGACCATTCCGTGTTTGCCGAACTCAACCTCTACCCCAGCGATGTCGACCAACTCCTGGCCGCCCAGGATAAAGTGCTCGGGATCGTCAATGCGATGAACCTATGACGGCACCCGCGGCGTTTGACATCATCGTCATTGGCGCAGGCCCGGCTGGGCAAAAGGCCGCCATCCAAGGTGCGAAGGCCGGCAAGAGGGTCGCGTTGATCGAGCGCGAACGCGGCATTGGCGGCAGCTGCGTGTACCGAGGGACGATTCCCAGCAAGACACTCCGCGAAAGCGCGCTTCACCTCGACCGGTTGAAGCGGGCCGGCGACGCCTTCGAGGTCCGCCTCAAGCCCGACACACAGATCGCGGCGCTGCTGAGCCGCCTCGAGGAAGTCGTCAAGACGCATGACGCGTACATGAGCAAACAGCTCCGGCGGAACGGCATCGCGCTGTTTCACGGCCGCGCGCGCTTCGTCAGCGACCGGGTCATCGAGATGCAGGCCGTCGACGGGGGGACGCAGCACTTCACCGCCGACTCTATCGTCATCGCCACCGGCTCCCGGCCGCGGACGCCCGCGGACATTCCGGTCGATCACGAGCACATTCTCGACAGCGACTCGCTGCTGTCGATGATCTATCTGCCCCGGTCGCTGACGATCATCGGGGGCGGCGTCATCGGCTGCGAATACGCGTCGATCTTTTCGCTGCTCGGCACGGACGTGACCCTCATCGACCGCGCGCCGGCCCCGCTGCAGTTCATGGATCAAGAGCTGGTTCGAGAATTCGTCGATTCCTTTCAGCGATGCGGAGGCCGCTACCTTGGGGGCCAGACGGTCACCGCGGTACGCTGGGACGGCGCCGCTCACGTGGTGACGACCCTGGGTGACGGACGGATCATCAAGAGCGAGAAACTGTTGGCCGCGCTCGGGCGGCAGGCGAACGTCGACGATTTGAACCTCGGTGCCGCGGGGCTCCTCGTGACGATCAAGGGAACCGTGGCCGTCAATCAGTACTGCCAGACCGAGGTGCCGCACATCTATGCCGTCGGCGATATGGTGGGACCGCCGGCGCTGGCGTCGAAAGCGATGGAGCAGGGCCGGCGCGCGGTGCGGCATGCGCTCGATCTGCCGGTCGGCGACGCGGCTTCGACGATTCCCCTCGGCATCTATACGATCCCGGAAATGGCGAGCATCGGGCTGGATGAACGGTCAGCGCGGGAACGGTACCGCGAGCCGCTCATCGGACGGGCGAGGTTTGAGGAGGTGGCCCGGGCGCAAATCTCCGGCGCCGGACGCGGCCTGCTGAAGATGGTGGCGGACCCCGCGGGGGAACGCCTGTTGGGAGTACAGATCGTGGGGGATTGCGCGACGGAACTGGTGCACATCGGGCAGCTGGCCTTGCAGCAAGGCGCCACGATCGAATCCTTCATCGACAACGTCTTCAACTTTCCCACCTACGCCGAAGCCTACCGCGTGGCGGCGCTGGACATCCTCGGCCAGGTCGCCCGGCGCGGATCGTCCCTGGCCGCCTGACCCGCCGTTACGGAAGATACTCGCCGCCGACCCAGACCGGCAGGCCGTCCTCCCGCCGGAATCGCATCCCCTCTTCACGCCGGTCGTTGTACAGCTGAGCCGCCACGAAGACTTGCCGCCCGCCGATGGTTTCCATCGATCCTTTGACTTCCACTTCCCGCCCGACGTTCAGGTCCATCAGATGTTGGTTTTCCTCTACGAACCAGGACGGCCCCAGATGAACGGGCACGAGGCGGTCGTCGTCCATTTTCAGCATGAGCTGAGAGAACACGGCATCGTCCTTCATTCGGACGGTATCCATGTCTTTGATGACCCCTCGGATCGTCTGCGCCCGGTCCTCATGATACAGCCGGGCCGACTCGTTCACCGATTGGTAGGGGACTTCCTGGCTGACCGTCCTGATGAGATCCGCTGGACCGGACTGCCAGGCGATCAGCATGCAGCAGAGTGTCAGCATGAACAGTCCTCCTTCATGTCAACTGCAACGATGCTGTGTGCAAGCACGATGCCCATCCGCGAACTCTCAAAGGCAGCCGGAACCCACCTGTGCTCCGCTACGAGACTCCCTTGATGGCGGCTCAGCAGGACAGATCGTCTGCCGCCAGACAGTGCGTCTGAGCCCTTTGACCCCAGCCGCCGCTTTCAGATAGGCTCTTCCTGCGCGGGGTGCCATCATGAATCGATCGGAGCGACGTCGTACCGAGAAGCGGCTGGGCCGGAGCGGGCCTGCGTCGGACTCGTTTGCCCTTCGCGCCCTCATCGAGGACGGGCAACGGCACCATCAAGCTGGCAGGCTGACCGAGGCGGAACGTTCCTATCGTTTGGTTCTCGATGTCGATCCGCGCCACCCGGACGCGCTCCATCTCCTCGGACTCCTGGCCTATCGAGGCAACCGATACGAGCAGGCGTTGGACCTGATTGGTCGCGCTATTGAGGTGGCTCCCGCCAATCCGCTCTACCGCTTCAATTGCGGCGTCGTAGCCCACCGCGCGGGCCGCAAAGAAGAGGCCGTTGCAGCGTACCGGGAGGCCATTCGACTGAACCCCAAGTACGTCGAGGCATGGATCAATCTCGGGAACACGTTGAAGGACCTGAACCTCCTGGAGGATGCGGTCGAGACCTATCGACGCGCCCTGTCGCTGAACCCCGGTCATGCGGACACGCATAACAACCTGGGAGTCGCCCTCAAAGATTATGGGCGCTTGCAGGAAGCGCTCGCATCGTATCGCGAAGCCCTGCGGCTGAAACCTTCCCATGTCGAAGCCCTCAACAACCTCGGGCTCGCGCTCTTAGAGGCGGGGAACGTCGACGAGGCCATCGCCGCCTTTGAAGGGGCCCTCGCCGTTCAACCTGCCCACGGCAAAGCCTTGTACAACCTCGGCATGGCGTCGATCTGGAACGGCGATCACCCACGCGCCCTCGCGTGCTTGTCCCAAGTCGCGCAGGCCAAACACAACCATGGAGGCCCGGTCACGGAATCGGCCGTCCACCGGTCGAGAGTCAAACATGACCGCGAACAGGTCGCGTATCTGCTGAGCCGCCGCCTGCTGGGACCCGAACAGATGGGCTACCTTCAGGCGCTGCAGCGACTCGAAGCCGACCTGGCCGCCCGCTACCCGGATCGCAACCGTTGTCCTCTCGACCCGGCGCAGGCGCCTTCCATGGCACCGTCCTTTACGCGGTTTCTCCATCTGAGTCCTTGTGACCGCATCAACGGACAAGCATTGAGCGGGGATCTCGACGTGGCAGACGTGGAAACGCGGTACCTCGGAGCGCGGCCGGAGGTGACGTACATTGACCGCTTATTGAGCGAGGAGGCCCTGTCGGCGCTCCGTCGCTTCTGCTGGGAATCCACTATCTGGAAGAAGGACTACGAAAACGGCTATCTCGGAGCCTTCCTGGGCGACGGCTTCGCCACCCCGCTCCTGCTGCAGATCGCCGAGGAACTGCGGCTCAGATTCCCGCGGATTTTCCGGCACCACCGGTTGACGCAAGCCTGGGCCTTCAAGCAAGACAACGCGCGGCGCGGTCTGAACATCCATGCCGATGCCGCCGCGGTGAACGTCAATTTTTGGATCACGCCGGACGAGGCGAATCTCGATCCGGAGACGGGGGGATTGGTGGTCTATGACAAGGAGGCCCCGGCCGATTGGAATTTCGCCGCGTATAACAGCGAGCACAACCGGCCCAAGATCATGGAATGGTTGTCGGCGTCAGGGGCACAGATTATCCGCATCCCCTATCGGACCAATCGCGCCGTGGTCTTCAATTCCGACTTGTTTCATGAGACCGATCACATCCGGTTCAAGGACGACTACCTGAGCCGGCGCATCAACATCACGCTGCTCTACGGTCACCGGCATCACGATCATCAGCCTTAGCCGGCTTTCGGCACCCAATTGTCGGATTCCCCCTGAGGGCCGAGCACCTCGGTGACGAGGGCGCGCAGCTGCCTGCGCATGGCCCCGGTCGCGATTTTCATGGAAAGCCCGATGACCGCCAGAAGAAAGAGAAATACGGGCACCAGAAGGAGGCCGACCTCTCGCGCCCGATTCAAGGGCGTCCGCAGCATCGGTCCGTCCACGGGCAACTCCGCCACGAGCATCACGGAGGCCAACAGGTCGTCTCTTTCCTTGACCGGCATGACGACGACAAACGCCGGCCGGCCTGCGTGATCGACGACTCGGCGGGCCACCGTCTGAGCGCCCCGCTTCCACGAAGCCCAGGTTGCTTCCGGGATCGCCTGGCCGATCTGACCCGGCTGCTTGGCGGCCAACACGGTGGCTTCGCGGTTCACGACCATCGCATCCAGCCACCCGTCGGTGCCAGCCAGGGCCGTGACGAGGTCCTGAAGCCGGGACAGGTCGGCAACCATGACCGACCGAGCCGAGGCGGCGAACACTTCTGCGGCCGCGAGCGCGCGTTGCTCCGCTGCCTGAGCCGCCGCCGTTGCCACTTCCTGCGAAGCCGCGTGATCGTGTCGCGTGAGCACGTCGTACAAGAGTCCGCCTATCACCACCGTGGCGCAGGCGCTGATCGCAAGGGCGGGCCCAACCGAACCGGTCCACCAGCGATGCTCCGAAGGCTCACTCATGCCGTCTGCCCTTCGGCCAACGCGCGTACTTGATACGGCTGCCGCTCCAGCTCCTTGACGACGTGCTGAAGCCGTGCCCATTCATCCGGGGTGAGGCTGACGAACTCGGCGCCGAACACACCGGTTTTAGACCACCGCACGACTGCCTGTTGCACCTGCACGGCGGGTTCGTCGTCACCGAGCTCGATCCGGAGCTGCAGGGCGGTTCCCACCGTCACGCTCGTGGCGCTGAACACGCGGCAGCCTCGGATGGAAAGATCGCCCAGCTTGCCGTCTCCGGCGACGCGGTTGATGGAACTGAAGGAACTGCGAAATTGAACGGGGAAACGCGGATGCTGCCGCTGCTCCATAAAAGGCACCTTCACGGATGGATCCGATGCTAGCCTTTTATATTGCCGATCGGTCGTAATTCCGCCACTGTTTTAGTGATTCCGGCGCGGTCCACGGCCGCCACCACCTCGGAGATGTCTTTGTAGGCGAAGCCCGCTTCTTCGGCCAGCCCGGCCATCGACGCCGCTTTGACGAGAATCCCCTGCCGCTTCATCTGCTGTTGCAGCTGCTCGCCACGAATTGCCTTCTTGGCCTTCCCCCGCGACATGGTCCGGCCTGAGCCGTGCATCGTCGACGCGAAGGTATCGCGCATTGCGGCTTCGGTGCCGACCAGCAGATAGGATCCCGTCTCCATAGACCCGCCGCAGATCACCGGCTGTCCCGTGTGCCGGTACCGTTCGGGCAGCGCAGGGCTTCCCGGGCCCAAAGCCCGCGTGGAGCCCTTCCGATGCACCACCAAGTCGCCTTCGGGATAGCGCTCCACCTTGGCGATGTTGTGGGCGACGTCATACACCAATTCCATGCCTAATTCCTCGGCCGATTTTTCGAACACGTGCGCGAACGCCTCGCGGATTCGGTGGGTGATGACCTGCCGATTCGCGAAGGCGGTGTTGGCGGCGCAGTTCATGGCGGCAAAATAATCCTGCCCCTCTTCGGACCGGAACGGGGCGCAGGCCAGTTGTGGATCCTTGACGGAGAGACCATACCGCCGCATCGCGTTCTCGAAGACCTTCAGATAATCGCTGGCCACCTGATGCCCAAACCCGCGGGACCCGCAATGCACCATGACGACGATTTGATCGTGCCCCGTGATGCCGAAGGCCGCCGCCGTCTCGCGGTCGAACACCCGTGCGTCTTCGACAACCTGCACTTCCAGGTAGTGGTTGCCGGACCCCAGCGTCCCCAATTGGTTGATGCCGCGGCTGATCGCATGGTCGCTCACCTTCGATGGATCGGCCCCGTCCAGACAGCCGCCCTCTTCGATCCGCTCGAGATCTTCGTGCCAGCCATATCCTTCGGCGATGCACCAGCGGGCCCCCTCCCGCATGACCTCGGTAAAGGCCGCTCGGTCCAGCCGGACGAAGCCGCTGGATCCCACCCCGGCCGGCACGCGCCGGAACAGTTCGGTCATCAGCCGTTCAAGCCGCGGTTGGACCTCGTCTCGGGTCAAATTGGTACGGATCAGCCGCATGCCGCAATTGACGTCGTAGCCGACGCCGCCCGGAGAAATGACCCCTGAGTGGACATCGAAGGCCGCGACTCCGCCGATCGGGAACCCATACCCCCAATGGCCGTCCGGCATGCACAGCGCGTATCGGCGGATTCCCGGGAGGCAAGCGACGTTGGTCACCTGTTCGAACACGCCCTCGTCCATGGCTTCCAAGAGGGTGGGCGTGGCATAGATTCGGGCCGGCACCAGCATGCCGGGCTTTTCCGACGGGGCAATTTCCCAGATCTCATCGGATATTCTAGTCACCGCCATGTGGGTGTTGAGCTTCATCATCAGATTCCCACTCGTAGCGCCCGCTCAGCATGTCACACGTCCAGCACGACGCGGGCCGTCCAGCGACCACCGTCATCCCGCACTTGGTACAGATGCTTGGTCACGCCCTTCACGTCGGCGCGCAACTGCTGAGTGGCACAATTCACCGGTTCTCCGAATACGGTCGCGGTGAGATGCCACCGGCCGTTCCGCGAGTGGAGTTCCACCTCCGCCCGGCTGAACACCACTCCAGCCGCATCCTTCCAGTACACCAGGTCTGACAGCCAATCGAACAGCAGCGCGGCCGGGTCCTCATCCTCACGGTGGATCGTCTTGGTCCAGCTGCCGCCCACGCTGCGCGGATCGGCCATCGCCTCGATGAGGGCGTCCGTCGCGGCCCGAAAGACATCCTGAAGCGACTCCCCGGCCGCCTCAAACGCGAGATCGGCCGTCGCCACATCATCGAGGAATTGGAATGAGCGCGACATCGGAATCCTTCGAAGCGGCGGGAAAATGACGAGGCGGAAGGACCGCTAGCCGAGTTCGAAGACTTTCGGGAACTCGGTGAGGTTGCGGCAGCCGTCTTTGGTGACGAGGACCATGTCCTCGATCCGCACCGCGCCAAGCCCCGGATAGTAGAGACCGGGCTCCACGGTGACCACATGCCCTTCCTGGAGCAGCGATCCCGTCCGGCTGATGCGAGGTGCTTCATGAATGTCCAGGCCGACTCCATGCCCCGTGCCGTGGAAATACCCCTGCATGCGGCCATCGACCAGACCGGTCTTGTAGCCCGCCTTCTCGAAGCGCTCGCAGATCCCCTGGTGGATCTTCATGCCGTCGGCACCGTCCCTGATCTTCGTGATGGCTTCTTCCTGCGCGTCCTTCACCGTCTGGTACAGCCGCTTCAGTTCCGGGCTCGCGGTCCCGCGCAGCACGGTCCTCGACATGTCGGCAAAATACCGGCTGGTCGCGGAGCGGGGAAAGACGTCGAAGATGATGCTGCGGTCCGCCGGCAAGGGCCCCGTCCCTTCGTGGTGCGGATCGCAAGCCTGCTCTCCTCCGGCCACAATGGTGTGCTGCGCCACGCAGTCGCGCTCCATCAGCTTGACGTTGATCAGTTTCTTCACCCGTTCGGACGTCAGCGGGTCGCCGTCGAGCCACAGCTGGTGATCTTTGATGGTGGCACGCCGGAGCGCGTCGTGCGCCACCGCCACGGCCTCCTCGGTGGCACGCTGCGTCGCCTCGATATGGCGCACTTCCTCCGCCGTCTTGACGACCCGCTGCTCATAAAACGGATCGCGCTTCGGCTTGAGGCTGTACCCCAATTCCTGGAGCCGGGTCGCATGAATAAATGGGAAGTTGGCCGGAACCAGGAGCTGCCGGATCTTTGCTTCCTTCAGGACCAGATTGACGATATCGACCGTACTGGGCTCCTTGACGCCCTGCTTCTTCGCCTTTTGTTCAAGCTCCGAGTAGGACAGCACCCGATCCACGTGCGCCTGCGCCCGGGCGCGGTCCATTTCCAAATCGCTCATGATGAGCAGGCGCTCGCCCTTCACTTCCATGTAGACGAACGGATCGGGCGCGATGAACCTGGTCGCGTAATACAGATTGGAGTCCGTTTCGCTCGCCGCGATGAACAGCGTGGCGACTTCCGGCTGTTGGGACGGGGCTCGTTTCATGGGGTGGCGCGCGATTGGATGTGGATTGAGGCCGCTGCGTCTTGAACCCACAGTATCATGGGGTCCGGTGAGGGTCAATCCTTCGACCCTACGCCGCGGGACGCGCGTGAGCTTCGTCGTCTCGCTACGGCGCCGCCGCGGTCGGTTCGGGCATCACCAAACTTTCCGGCACGTCGGGCTTCTCTTCCTCGGGCGTCATCAAATCGAACGGCAGGGTCAGCGTGTTCTTGAGGACGTCTACGGCCAGTTGGGCCAAACCGGAGAGGCCGGTGGCGAACGACTTCATCGGCAGATAGGTGACCTCGGGATCTTCGACCGCTCCCTTCACCGCAAACATGGCGGTCGCCAGGCCTTTGCGGTCGCCGGCGAACAGCCTTCCGAACAAGGGAATCGTTTTGAGGAATTGTGAGTAGGATCCGAACGGGCTGACGGCGACGACCATGTCGAGCTGGTCCGTCGGCAAGTCGTAGTTTCCCGCGGCCGTGATCTTGAGAATGGGGCTGTCGATGATGACGTTCTCGGTTTGGAACAGCCCGTTGTGCGCCACGACGGTCGCGACGATCTTGTCGTACGGCAAGCCTTCCTTTTCGAGGTCCACCTTGCCCTGCAGCACGGCCGGCAAGTTCAACAGGCTGATGATCTTCCACACGGCCCGCTCCTTCGACTTCAAGATGCGGCCCTTTTCCAGCAGCACTTCGACACGTCCGCCGAGGGTCGGGTACACGCCGTGTGGATTGCGGCCGTGGCCGCGCATGGATCCGCTTAACCGCATCTGACCCGAAATTCCGTGGATCTGCGTGTTCGTCAGCCTCAACAGATCGTCAACCTGCAGGCCCGTGGCCCGGACGGAGAACTCGATGTCGGCCGGCTGGTGGCGCGGCAACTGGACGACGACCCGTCCCGCCAGCTGCCCGTGGGTGGAATTCCCTGAAATGCGATCGACGTCCACCACCTCGTCCTGAATCGTCACCCGAGCGGACAGGCCGCCCACCTTCAAGTGCTTGTAATGGCCCCGTGTCACCGACGCGAGCATCGTGACTTGACTGGTCGCCGCCAGCCATTCGAGGAACTCGCGCATCGGCGACCGCTCGCCCTTCGGGATCAGCAAATCGATGTCCAGCTGGTTGGACTCGATCTTGCCGAGGATTACGGGCTTGGTGGCGTAGTTGCGGATCGTCGCGTCGAGGGCGACGTCGCTGTCCTGAAGGCGAAAGGACAACCGCTTGATCTCGGCCCCGTTCCGAACCAATTTGACGCGCGCATAGAGATCTTCCACGTGGCCGCCGACGCCCTTGGCCAGCATGAGCCCATTGGTCAGCGCCACCCATCCGGTGATCCGCCACGCCTTCCAGTCCGTATCCTTGCCCTTGACGTCCAGCGAGACCTCCAGATTGCCCGCCTCAAATCCGCCCTTGGCGACCCATTCGGGCAACCTAGACAGCGACAAGGTTCCGGTGGAGACCGCCGCATCGATGCTAAACCGCTCGCCGATCTGCAGCGTGCCTTTCACCGGAATGCGGATGGACGGCAGGATCACCTCCGCACGCGTGACGGTCACGGCGTTCGCTTTGCCCACCTCCCCTTCGAATTCGACGGTCGCCGGCGCGCCGACCGGCTTGTCGAAGACGCCGTGCCAGAGCGTTCGGGATTCATCCAGCACCACGGTGCCCGCCACGTGAGGGGTGTTCGTCGGCCCGCTGAGCATGACGGCCGCACTGAGAAGCCCCTCGAAGGTTCCTGCCGGGATCGACACGCCCGGGACCATTCGCGCCATTTGCGCGGCGTCGCCCCGGGCACGGATGATGAACTCCTTGAATTGACTCGCCGGGCCGCCGGTCATGGTCCCGTTGACCTGCACGGCCGTATCACCGAGATGCCCCGTCACCTGGTCCACCTGCGTTTCGCCCTCCGAGAGCACGAACCGGCCGTGCATGCCGGTCAATCGTTCCGGGAGCGCCTGATGTGAAAAACTTACATACCGGGCGGTAATTTCACCGCCGGCGAAGGTCAGCCCTCCCGGCTGATCCAGCGGGCCGACCAACCGGAACGTCGGCTGAGCCATCCCCTCAATGTCCCGGATGCCTGCCAAAAATTGCGACACGCGTTCCGTCTTCGTGGTCCTGCCGAGAAACTGCACCAGGCTCGCCGCCGCCATGTTGCCGGTGATTTCCAATTCGAGCCAGGGCCCGGCCTCGAGGAACGACACCGTTGCCTTGCCGTCGGTCATTTGAATGGCCCCATAGGTCCCGGTAATACCGGTCACCCGGAGGCGCCCGGCCTCGACGTGCACCAGGCCGGCCAGGTCCTTCGACGGCACGCGGTCTTCTCCCAGCACCGCCTGGCCGGCCTCGACCCGAAATTCGCCGGTCATGGACACCTGGGGTGCGGGGGCCGTGGTGCCCGTGATCGTCGCGTTGACGACTTGCACGTTGCCGTCGATACGATGCTCGGCCAAGACGGACGGGACCTGTGGATGCACCCATTCGCCCGGGATGGCCGACAAGAGTTGCCGCAGCGGGATGAGCGAGCTGCGAAAACTGACGGCGAAGGTGGGTTGAGGGGTCAACAGACCGGCCAGGCTCGCGCCGCCCGCCAGCGCCATGTCGTTGAGGCGCGCCGTCATGTCGGAAAGCACCATGTCGTAGCCCGCGACGCCGGGCATGATCCGCACCGCCGCCTGCACGTTCACGACGCCGCGGAGCTGATCCGGCACCGGACGGGGGCCGAGGAAATCCGCGGCCTCGCGCAGCTGCACGTTGGCCGCGTCGATGCGTCCGTCGAACTGAAACACCGGGATCGGCACCGCCTCTTCGCCGGTGAGCGACGGAAGTTGCTCAGACCGTCTCACCACCCCGTTCAACGACACGGCCGACGTGCCTTGCGCGCCGCGGTGAGCGGCCGACAAGTGGAGCTCGGCCACCGTGCGATCCGCACGGATGAGCAGGCCGGCTTCCACATGGTCTAGGACGATGGAGCGGACGCCGTCGGGCCGGGCGGCATCCACGATCGTGATCTGGCCGTTCTGGATCGTGGCCTGGCGGATCATGAACACCCGCGTCATCATATCCACGGTCTTGCGGTCGGTCGCGACCCGGTCTTCCACGCCATTCAAAACGTTCCAATGCCCCGCCTCATTCCGGCGCAAAGTCAATGCGGGCTCCTCGATCACGAGGCGCTTGCCGACGACCTGTTTTCTCAACAGGGGAATCAGCCGCAGGACGAGGTCGACGCGCTTGGCGGACAGCAGGACATGGTCGGATTCGCGGTCATGTATGGCCACATTGGAGAGCTCGACGCGGATACTGGGGAACAGCACGATCTTGACGCGATGCACCTCGATCTTGCGCCCCAAGCTTTGCTCGAGCTGCTGCAGCACGAAGTTTTTCAGATGGTCTTCACCCGTCAGTGCACCGGTGAAGAATAGAAAGCTGGCGGCGAGCACGACGGCGGCAAGAACGACGACGAGCACAAATGTGAGACGGGACACTCCTCCCCCTCGATGGAAACACCCTGCCGGCATCTTACCGAATCAACCGAATGAAATCCATCAAACCTGCGAGTTTCCAAGGGAATTTTGCCGCGTTCCGATCCGCCGCCGGACGCCTTCGCGCTGGCAGAGGCGCCGGAGACCAGCTATACTCGCGTCGCACCATGCGCCAGCCGCGTGATCCTGCATCGTTGCGCCTTACTCCCAGACACTGGCTGCTGCTCGGGATGCTGTTCGCCATCAGCATCGTCACATACATAGACCGCGTCAACATTTCCGTCACCGCCCGGCAGATGATGCCGGCCCTCGGCCTCTCTCAACAACAAATCGGCTGGATCTTCTCGGCGTTTGTGATCGGATATGCGCTCTTTCAGATTCCGGGCGGTTGGCTGAGCGACCGCTGGGGAGCCCGTCCGGTGCTGGGGCTGGCGCTCCTCTGGTGGTCCTGTTTCACGGCGCTGACCGCGCTCGTCCCGGCGTCCGGCTTCGCACAATTCGCGGGCGTGCTTGCGGCGTTGGCCTTGACGCGGTTCCTGTTGGGGGTGGGAGAATCCGTCGCGCTCCCCTCCTTCAATCGTGCCGTCACCGACTGGCTTCCGGCGCACCAACGAGGCTTGGGTATCGGCATCGCGATCGGCGGCATCGGCCTGGGCTCTGCGGTGACTCCGCCGGCCACCGCCTGGATCATGGTGAATTACGGATGGCAGACGGCCTTCTACGTCTCCGCGCTGATCGGCCTTGTCCTCGCGGCCGCGTGGTGGAGCCTCTCGCCCGCCGGGGCTCCCTGTGTTTCGCCCTCCGGCGATGACCGCCCCGCTCCAGCTGAGCCCGTGCCATGGCGGCGCTTCTTTAGGACGCGGAGCGTCTGGTGTCTGGTGTTGAGCTACACCTGTCTGGGATACGTCGCGTACGTCTACATGTCGTGGTTTTATCTCTATCTGGTCGATGTGCGTGGCTTCGATCTGTTGCGTGGCGGGTGGTTTGCCTCCGCGCCGTTTCTGGCCATGCTGTTTTTCTGCCCCGTAGGCGGGTGGATCACCGACTACCTGGCGGCAAGCCGCGGCGTCACGGCGGGACGCCGCCTCGTCGGCATGGCGGGCATGGCTCTCGCCTCGGCGTCAATCGCCATAGGCGGCGCAATCGATGATCCGTATCTCGCCCTTGCGGGATTGTCGCTGGGGGCGGGCTGGCTCTATTTCACCGTCGGGGCGTATTGGTCTTCGACCAGCGACTTATCGGCGTCCCACGCGGGATTCCTCTCCGGGATGATGAACATGGGGGCCAACATCGGCGGAGCGTTGTCCCCCTCCATGACTCCTTGGATCGCCGCCCGGTGGGGATGGCCCGCGTCGTTGTCGACGGCGGCGGTCCTGGCGCTCTTGGGCGCGGTGTTGTGGGTGTGGATCGATCCGGGCAAGGGACTTCAACCGGACACCCATGGCACGGATTGGAACATTGAAAACTAATTTCTCGCCCTGGTAGATTCATGCCGCCATGACCATACAATTCCAGAAAAAAGATCCGCGGGCCACCATCGTGACCAAGTTCGGCGAAATCAAGATCCGCTTTTATCCCGACGACGCACCGCGCCACGTGGAGAACTTTGTCAGCCTCGCGAAGATGGGCTTCTATGACGGCACCACGTTTCATCGCGTCGTTCCGGGCTTCATCATTCAGGGCGGTGATCCCTTGAGCAAGAATCCCGACCGGTCGCTGCACGGCACTGGAGGACCGGGCTATTTCCTGCCGCCTGAGCCGAACGACCGCCCGCACAAACGCGGCGCCGTCTCCATGGCCAAGATGCCGCGTGAAAGCAACAGCACCAGGGACTTCAACGACAACGGATCCCAGTTCTTCATCTGTGTCGCGGACAACAGCGGACTCGACCGCCGCTACACCGTGTTTGGAGAGGTGTTCCGGGGTATCGAAGTGGTCGACAAAATCGTGGCTGCCGCTAGGGATCAAGCCGACAATCCGCTCGAGCCGATTACCATGACGATAACCGTGAAGGAATAGCCCCCTGTATCGTGCGGACGTGCACACGGGTGCGCGGGCGCACGGTTTCTTCCTCTAATCCTTCGACCATCGCCTGTCCCTCCGGCGTACGCGAGTCGCTAAGTTAGCTCACGTGTGCTGATTGCCCATGTTGGGCCTGCGACACCGACCGGTACCCTTCTTGCTGTCTCCACTTCCAGCAGCAGACACTCCGGCGAGGCCCGATGAAATCACTTCCCGCGCTCGTCTCAATCATAGCTCCCCTTCTCGGCAGTGGACTCATCGTCCTACTCGGCACGACGTTACGCGAACGCGTCGCGGCGATTGGCATTTGGTCCGTCTCGATTGCCACCGGCGCGGCGCTGGTCTCTCTGTACCAAGTTATCCAATTCGATCCGATCGTCATGAGCGTTTCGGGAGTTCCCGACACCGTCGCCCCCGTTCTCATGGTAGACCGGCTCGCCGGAGTGATGATGGTGCTGATCAGCGCAGTCAGCCTCGTCATTCATGTCTATTCCCGCCGCTACATGCAAGGCGATCGAGGGTATGTCACGTTCTTCAGCCTGGTAGGCCTCCTGACCTTCGTCCTCTTGACCCTCGTCACCAGCGGCCATCTCCTCTGGTTGTTCATCGCCTGGCATGGCGTCACCTGGCTCTTGAAAACCCTGCTCGCGTTCAATCAGGGAAGCCCGGCGGCGGAACGAGCCGGGCGGACCACGTTGCGCGTGCAGAGCCTTGGCGATACGGCCTTCCTGGCGGCCATTCTGCTGCTCTACCAGACGTTCGGCACGTTTCACATCCCGACACTGCTTGAGATGGTCAAGGCCGGCCCGCAGCCGACGCTCGGCGTGGGAACCTGGTTGGAGATCAATCCGGTCACGACCGTTACTGTGCTTCTCGTCCTCTCGATCATCACGAAGTCCGCACAGTTTCCTTTCCATATCTGGCTGCCTGGGACGATTGAAGCACCGACCCCGGTCTCCGCCATGCTGCATGCCGGGATCGTGAACGCCGGAGGATTCCTGGTCAATCGTCTGGCGCCGCTCTATGGCTCCTCTCCCGGCACCCTCTATGTGCTGTTTCTCGTCGGCGCGCTCACCGCGATGATCGGCGCCTCGACCATGTTGACGCAGCCGAGCATCAAGCGGACTCTCGTCTATTCGACGATGGGGCAGATGGGATACATGGTCATGGAATGCGGGCTGGGAGCCTTTGCGTTGGCCATCTTTCATCTCTGCGCTCACGGATTGTTCAAGGCCACCCTGTTTCTGAATTCCGGAGCCGGCATTCACAAGGCCAGGACGGAGCTGAAACTTCCCACATCACCAACCGAACACGATGCGACCGGCTTCGCGTTCATGCCCTGGGCCACGGGTTTCAGCATCACACTGATCCTGCCTCTCCTGATTCTCCTCATGGCCCATGGCGTGGTGAACCTCCCGCTGTTCGAAGCTCAGGGCACGGCTATTTTCCTGTTCTTCGCCTGGGTCACCTCGGCGCAGGCCGTGTTTAGCCTCTACCGCATCAACGCCGCCGGATCCTGGAAGATCTCCCTCACCATGATCGTTACGCTGACCTTCATCGTGCTCACCTATCTGTGGGCCGGAGAATCGTTCACCCATTTCCTCTATCCCGCACCTGGACAGGCCGCTGCCTACTTCCAGGCGGCGGCGTGGAACGAGGCCCTGTTCGAAGCGTTCGTCGCCCTCGCCGCACTCGTCATCGTGGGAGTCTGGGTCGTGCTGTACGCCAAGGCGCATGGATTCAGATTGCTGCTCCCTGCCTGGCTGGACCGGGTGCGAGTCCGGCTTTACGTCGCTTTCTTGAGCGCCTTGTACGTAGAGGATGCCCTGCGGGCGCTGAGCCCGCGCGGGGCAGCCATCACCTGGCGTAAACGGGAGATCTGATCGCACCGCCATCATGAGCCGACCGATGCCCGACCGATTCACCGACACACAGCGGATGGAACTGCGGTCCTACGTCCAATTGGCCGGCGAGGCTGTCGCCCCCTATTGGCCGATGCGGACGTTCATCCATCACAATCCCTTGCACGGCCTGGAATCGCTCCCGTTCGAGCAGGCAGTGCAGCAAGGCCGCGAACTGTTCGGTGGACACGGGTACCTGCCCAATCAGGAGTACCGGCGACAGGTGGCCGACAGGCGCATCACGGAACACGAGGTGCGGGTCGCGCTGGAGCCGATGGCGCAAGACAAAGACGTCACGTTCGGCGGCCGGCGGCTCAGCCACCTCGACATCCTCGCGGTCTCAATGCTCCACGGGGTGACCGAAGCCCTCTCGGTCGCGGCCGTCGGCGAGACGGATCGCGCGGCGGCCGACCGAGTGGCCTCATGGTTGGAGTCGGCCGGCGTGATGGGACCGTTAGGCTTGGGGATGCCGTCGGGCTCCGAATCCGGCCTCGTACCCGCTCGCGAACCGCTGAGCGTCTGGTGCGACCGCACGTGTGGGACCGCCGTCGTCGAGACCATCAATCGCGAGCTCGTGAAGTGGTGCAGCGCCTTTCTGGACGAAGGGGAAGCCGGTTGGTCCATGCCCGGGAGGGAGCATACGTTTTACCGGGCTTGGAAATCGCTGGCACAGCACGATCTCGGCCTTCGGTTGCTCGGCGTCCGCGACGCCGGCGCGCTCCTCCGGTCATTGCCGGATCGCCCGGACGACGCGTTGCTGGCGCACCTCACCGCCATGCGCATCCCCAAGGGAGCTTGGGAACAGTACCTCTCGCGTCATCTCGCCGCGCTCCCCGGTTGGACCGGCTACATCAAATGGCGGTCGCAGCAGACCGGCTATCCCTGGCAGGAGGAGTTTCCTATCGATGCGGTGAAGTATCTGGCCGTGCGACTGTTTTATGAACGGGAATTGGCGGACGCGGCCTGCCGTGCGCACCTGGCTCTCCCGGCACAGGCCGACGTCATCCAACGCTACAGAGACGACTATCCGCACGCCTGTCGGCTGCGACAAGCCTGGGTCGCGGGACAGCTTCCCGCGGCGGCGACGAAAGACGTTCGGCGCCTGCTGCGAAAGAAGACGCGGCACGATCATCGTGCGTGGGAAGAACTGGGACGGCGCCACGAGACCCTCCATCGCGAAGAGCTGCCGCGGTGGCAGAGAGAGGCGGCGGCGTGGGCGCTCGTCCGCCTCGCGCGCGCGCTGGGTCTCGACGAACAGGCCGTCGAATCAACCAATCCCTCTGACGTCCGCATGCTGCTCGACTGGCTCGGCGCCTTTCCGCCCGAGGATCATGGCCCCGTTTGGCTGAGCGCGTTCGAAGCCGCCCACCGACGTCAGGTCCTCACCGCCTTGGCCCCGAACGTTGCCGACGATGGCCCTGGCTCTTCGTCGAGACCGCTCGCGCAGGTGATCTTTTGCATCGACGTCCGGTCGGAAGTCTTCCGCCGCCATCTCGAACACCTGGGCGGTTACGAGACCTTGGGGCTCGCCGGCTTTTTCGGCGTGCCCTTGGACTATCAGCCCTTCGGCACGGCGCATGCGGTCGCCCATTGCCCGGTGCTGCTCAAGCCGAAGAATCTCGTACGGGAGGTCCCGCGCAGCTACCACGGCGTGTTGGCGGAGCGTCATAAGATAGCCGCCGCACTCAACCAGGCGGCCACCGAGCTTCTCCACGATTTGAAGGAAAACGTCGTCACTCCGTACGTCATGGTCGAGGCGCTCGGATGGTGGTTCGGCCTGCCGCTCTTCTTCAGGACGCTCGCTCCCCGCTGGTACGATGCAATCACGCGCTGGTTCCGCCGCGCCGCCATGCCTGCCATCGCGACGACGCTGACAGTCGAGAAGCTCGCCCGGGAGGAAGCCGAGGAAATGGTGGCAACAGAACAGCAGGCCGTCATCCGGCAAGTGCTTCGTGACCGGTTCGGCGTACCCGGCGCGGCGCTGTCCTCCACTCTTCTCGACAAGATCCGCAGGAAAGCCATTGGCGCCGCCGAAGGCATCAATGGAGAAATCGCAAACGCGTTGGGGATCACGCCGGACGCGGAAACGGCGTTCTACGAAGAACTGCGCGAGCGCCATCGCATCAGCCCACGCGGCAGTTCGACCCGCCTGGACCGCCTGACGCATACCGGCTTTTCGGTCTCCGAGCAGGCCTATTTCGTCGAAGCGGCCCTGCGGCTGATGGGCCTCACGTCGAACTTCTCCCGCATCGTGCTGTTCTGCGCCCACGGCAGCACCTCGCAGAACAATCCCTACGAGTCGGCCCTTGACTGCGGCGCCTGCGGCGGCAACCACGGCTTGGCGAATGCGAGGGCCATTGCGGGCATGGCGAATAAGACCTCCGTCCGGGCGATCCTGCACCAGCGCGGCGTGAGGATCCCCAACGACACCCAGTTCATCGCCGCCGAGCATGACACGACCACGGATGTCGTTCGCGTCGTCGACCTGGAGGACGTGCCTGCGACGCATCGCAAGGACTTGCAGCGCCTGTTGGCCGATCTGGACGAAGCGGGCCGGCAAGCGGCCTATGAGCGGGCCGGCTCTCTGCCTCAGGCGGCGCCCTCCGAGCCGGGTGCCGCTCGGCGCGCCGCGGCACGGCGAAGCCAGGATTGGGCCGAAGTGCGGCCGGAATGGGGACTGTCCAAGAACAGCCTGATCGTCATCGGGCGGCGGACACTGACGCAGCGGGTGGATTTACACGGCCGCTCCTTTCTCCATTCCTACGACTATGAGAAGGACGACTCCGGCAAGCTGCTCGAAACGATCATGACGGCGCCGCTCGTCGTCGCCCAGTGGATCAACATGGAGCATTATTTCTCGACGGTCGACAACGACGTCTATGGCAGCGGCAGCAAGATCTATCACAATGTGGTCGGCCGCGTCGGGGTGATGACCGGTGTGTGGGGCGATCTGCGGATCGGCCTGCCGGCACAGACGGTCTTGAACGGGTCGCGGCCCTACCATGAACCGATGCGGTTGCTGGCCGTCATTGAGGCACCGCGCGCGAGGATCCAGGGGGTGATCGACCGGCACCCCTTGCTGGACCAGTTGTTCAACGGGGGGTGGATGACGCTGATCGCGCTCGATCCACGGGACAAACACTTCTATCGGCATGAACGAGGCGGAAAATGGGTACGGGAGACACCGGCCCGAGGAGGAGTGAACGATGATGGGGTTGACGCTGCATCTGATGAAGGAAATCAAGATCGTCGTGCAAGGCGATCAATTGAAGTTTGTCACTGAGCTGCTGGACCGCACCGGGGCGACCGGCTACACGATCATCAACAACGTGTCCGGCAAAGGGCATCACGGATTCCACGAGGGGCACCTGTTGTTCAACGATACGAGCAGCCAAGTCATCGTCTTCACGGTCGTGCCGGAGAGCAAGGTGGAGCCGATCCTGGCCGGCCTCGGGCCGCTGTTCAACCGCCACTCCGGCGCCATGTTCGTGACCGACGTGGCGGTGAGCCGGAGGGAGCATTTTGTCGGACAATGACACTTCGCTCCCTCGCGGAAAGGGGACGAACGGAAAAAAGGGAGCAGGACGTCTGACTCGACGGGCCCACCTCCCGGCGACTATACTATGGTCCAGTCCTAACGGCCCACCGGGAGGCGTTTATACCCGCCATGCCATGACCTCTGCCCAACCTCCCGGCAAGACTCCCCTTCCGACCCAGTCTGAGGTCGCGGCCGCCGAGGTACTCGCCTGGGTCAGCGATTGCCTTGAGGGCGGCCTCTGCTTTCTGTCCCGTGGAATCCTCATTTTCGAAAACGACCAGTTCGGCGAGCTCATCGAAGCGGCGTCGGCCGGACACACTGACGCCCAACCCGAGGCCAGCCCGTTGCGGGCTTGGTTGTTCGCCGACGCCGCGACGTGGAACACTCGCCTACTCGGCGCCCGCGGCATCAAGGCGTACCGTCTCGTGGACCGGAAAGGCCAACCGCTGATCTACGAATGCCGTTTCAACGTCGTGCCGTATCATGGCGGCACCGGTGTCCTGCTGGTGCTCCGGGACGTCACGGAGCCGACCCTCCTCGCCCAGGAAGCGTCGCAGGTGGCGCGGTTCCAGTCCGTGCTCGCCCGCATCGGCACGCTGGCCGTCAGTGACGCCTCGGCGCAGGCCCTCATGAACGAAGCGGTCCGGCGTACCGCAGAGGCGCTCGGCGTCGAGATGTGCAAGATTCTCATTGCGCGGGACTCAGACGACCATCTGGTCGTAGTGGCCGGCGTCGGCATCGAGGACAACTTGATCGGCCGGATGACGATCGAGGGCGGTACGCATTCTCAAGCCGGGTACGCCATTCGCAAGCGGCTGCCCGTGGTGGTCCGTGACCTGCGGGAAGAGACGCGCTTTACGCCGTCGAACGTCCTGACCGAGCACGGCGGCATCGCGGGCATGTGCGTGCCGATGCTCGTGGAAGACCGCGTGTACGGGGTGATGACGGCGCATTCCACGCACGTCCGTGACTTTACCGACAAGGAACAGGAATTTCTGTGCACCGTGGCGAACACGGTCGCAACCGTGCTGGAACGGCGGCGCCGGGCGGATAGCCAGATGGACTTCTATCACCGCCTCTTCATGTCGGCGCAGGACGGGATCATGCTGACCGACACCCAAGGCTGCATTCTGGAGTGGAATCCGGCCTTGGAACGAATGACCGGCTGGTCGCGGGAGGAAGCCTTGGGCCGGCAGCCGGCGATCCTGAAATCGGGCAAGCATCCCCGTGAGTTCTACGATCGGCTGTGGCAGGCCATCCGAACTGGCCACCCCTTCGTAGACCGGTTTGTCAATCGCCGCAAGGACGGGTCGGAATTTCTGGTGTGGGAGAGTGTCAGTCCCGTCAAGGATCGTGACGGCACCACGCAATATTACATGGCCATTTTGACCGACTTAAGCGAGCGGGAGCAGATGCTGGAGGCCCTGCGGCATACCGAGCAGGTCAAATTGGTCGGCCAGTTGGCCGCGGGCATGCTGCACGAGATCCGCAACCCGCTCATCGGCCTCGGGAGTCTCGCCGCCCATCTGGCGGAGCAGGCCCATCTGCCGCCGGCTGCCCGCGACAAATGCCGCCTCATCGCCCGGGAAGCGGCCCGCATCGACGGGCTGCTCGAATCCCACCTGGGCCAATTGCGCCCTCGTCCCTTCGACCTTCAGTCCTGTGACGTACCATCCGTCGTCGAGGATACCCTGACGCTCCTCCGGGCGAGCCTCCGTAAACAGCACATTACCGTGAAGACCCTGTTGTCGCCGCATCTGCCGGCCATCGAAGCGTCTCGCGCTCACCTCCAGCAAGTGTGCTTGAACATCCTGATGAACGCCGTTGAAGCGATGGCTCACGGGGGAGAACTGACCATCCGCGCGGAGCCGGACACGCGCCGCATCCCCGGGCTGCTGGTGAGCTTCTCGGACACAGGGAAGGGCATCTCCCCCGAGGACTTGCAGCGCATTTTCGAGCCGTTCTTTACCAGCGGCAAAGCGAAAGGCGTGGGGCTTGGCCTGACGATCACCCATGACATCGTGGAACGGCACGGTGGACAGCTGACGATCACGAGTCGGCCGGACCAGGGAACTACCGTGGCGGTCTGGCTGCCCTTGAAGCAGGAAACCTGACATGGCCTGGCAGCTGCTGTTGGTTGAGGATGAACCGTCGGTGCGCGAGGCGTTTGCCCTCCGCCTCGGAGATCACGGCTACCTGGTGCAGACGGCCGAATCGGGCGAAGAGGCCTTGGGTCTCCTTCGCTCATTCGAGCCGGACATATTGATCCTTGACTTGGTCATGCCAAATCTCTCCGGACTGGACGTGCTCGCCCGGGTGAAGCAATCCTCCCCGAACCTTCCCGTCATCGTCCTGACGGCCAAAGGCACGGTGCGGGATGCGATCGAGGCGACCAAGTTGGGCGCCTTCGATTTCGTCGCCAAGTCCATCGACATGGAGGACCTGCTGCATGCCCTGACCAGGGCGACGGCGTACTTGACGCTGCAGCGCCAGGTTCGCCTGCAGGTCGGCCAGGAGGAAGCCCGCTACGCACTCGACCGCGTGATCGCCAAGAGTCCTGCCATGCAGGACTTTCTCAAGCAGACTCGCGAACTGATTGCCAACGACCGCGTGACCGTGCTGCTGCAAGGCGAGACGGGAACAGGCAAGCAATACATGGCCCGCGTCATCCACTTCAACGGCCCCCGGGCCGCCAAACCGTGCGTCGAAGTCGACTGCCCGTCCATTCCTCGTGACCTGTTTGAGAGCGAGCTGTTCGGGCACGAGAAAGGGGCGTTCACCGGGGCGGCCGGGCGGAAGAGCGGCTTGATCGAATTGGCGGAAGGCGGCACCCTCCTGTTCGACGAAATCGGTGATCTGCCGTTACCCCTGCAGGCCAAGCTGCTGCGCGTCATCGAAGAGCGGACCCTGCGGCGTGTCGGCGGCTCGGCGACGATCCCTGTCGATGTGCGATTCATGGCGGCCACCAACCGGAATCTGAAGGAGGCCGTGGCCAAGGGCGAATTCCGGGAGGACCTCTATTTCAGGCTGAACGTCGTGACTCTGACCGTCCCGCCTCTCCGCGACCGGCGCGAGGATATCGCCCTCCTGGCGGCGCAGTTTCTGACCCGCTCTTCGACGGCCATGAAAAAGCCCGTCTGCCGCCTGGGAACCGGCGCGCAGACCATCCTCAAGCAATACCGGTTTCCAGGCAATGTCCGAGAACTGAGCAACCTCATTGAGCGCGCAGTGCTGTTCTGTTCAGGGGATCAGCTGGAAGCTTCGCATTTCCCTCCGGACGTACGGGGAGAGCTGACCGCGCCGCAAGGAACGAAGGAGCGGTCACCAGACGGATCGGACGATCCCAAGACGGTGCAGATTGCATTTCGCCTGGGAGATCAGACACTCGCCGATCTCGAGGACCGCATCATCACGGAGGTGCTTCACCGGTCGGGAGGGAACAAAACCCTTGCAGCGAGGTACCTGGGCATCACGCGATGGATGCTCGACCGGCGCAAGAAACCCGGCGGGTAAGGGCGGCGGGGGCGCACCAGTTAAAAGAAGCACATGCTGGCGTACGTCACCGTCGAGTTGTACTGATCGGTGATGCCGCGGTCGTAGCGTAGGACCTGGCCTTTTTCGGCCTGGATGAGCCGCAGGAGCGAATAGATGGGCGAGAAGCCGGAGATCCGGCGCTGATCGTTTTCTTTCTGGACATAGGCGGCGAACTCCTCAGGATTCAGCTCCTCGACGTGCTTGAGCATTTCCAAATCATGCTGCATGGACCGGTGGAAGGAGAAATCGGTGGGCGGCCCACTGTCCCCGTACCGTAAACCCAAATGGGCCAGTTCAGCCCCTGCCACGACGCAGTACTCTCGCCCCGACTCGGACAACACCGTGCGCAGCGTGGTCAAGAACCGATCGACGGACTGACGAACGGCCCCATCGCGCAAACTCAATGCCGAGAAGCACGTCAAAATGGGCACGATCGTGACCGGCCGGCCACCCGAGCGCAGGTGCTGGAGGAACGGCAGTTGGAACTCGATGGCGTGTTCGGCCTGATGGCACACGTCTTCTTCAAAATATTCCGGCATGTCGGCCTTGAGCCGGCCGACGATCGCGCGGTCAGTCTCAACGACGCCGAGCGGCGTCTCGAAATTCCTGTCCGTGAGCGCAAATTCTGATTCCAGGCCGGCATGGGCCGTGCCTAACACCACATACAGATCCGGCTGCCGCGCATCCTGCAGTTCTTTATAGGCCCACGCATAGACGGGACCCGCCTGCTTCAAATCATACGTCGGCGCGACCAATCCCTTGATCGGCTTCCCTTGGTTCTCTGACGGTTTGTAGTCCGGCCCCTCCTTGGAGCTGAAAAACCCGTCAAGCTGTTTTCTGAGCTTGGTTGCGTCTGCTTCATAACTCCGTCCGGCAAAAGCGGCACGCCTCACAGGATTCTGCCGGTATTCGTTCCGCGCTTGCAGCCGAGCGGCTTCAGCCCGATCTCCCTCCAGAAATAACTTGGCATCCAGATCGGCCACCAACTGTTCGACTTTATTCGGCATGAGAAATTCGCCGAACCGCTTCAGGTACTTGGCGCCAATCTCCTGGAGGGAATGCTCGCCGTCGAAATGCTGAATGATAAAGAAGTAGTTCAGCGGCAGGACGAGCTTGTCTTTGCTCAGGCCGGTCGGGTCCCACAGCACGATGTATTGGTCCTCACCTTCCTTGATGGGCGAGAACTGCAAATTGCGCAGGATCGGATACTGCCGCGGATCCTTGGCGGTGGCTGGAGTCATAGCGGGGGTCATTGTAACGGAGGAATTTTCAGAGGCGCAACTGCCGAGACGGCTCAGGTCAAGGTCCAGGTTGAGCTTGAAGACGACGGCGCCCCGGCCTGCGCCTTAACCTTCTTCAGATGGCGGCTCGCTCGCTCGACGCCGGCTTAAGAAGAAGAGCGTGCCGACGGTCAGCACAAGGAGCCACATCGTAGGACTCCCATACGAGGCATCGGAAAACTCGATGAGATCGGTCAGCCGGCCGATCAACAGCGACATGCGGGCCATCACGGTGTAGCCGAAGCCGGCGCCGAAGGACACCATGAGAAAGAGAATCCCCATGCGCGCGACCGCTTTTCCCGGCCCGCTGTGCTCAACCGAGAAGAAGAAATAGAACAAGACCGAGCTCACGCCGATGAGAATGATGATAGCGTTGAGGTTGCTCGCGGGATTGAGAAGACTGAGACTGAACGCAATTCCCTCTCCCCCCATCGAGAGCAGGGGGCGCACCGTATCTTCGATTTGCTTCAGTATGAAGGACGAGATCAAGCGGGGGATGGCCAACCCGGCTCCGATCCCGACGATCATGGCGAACGCATAACGGGAGAGCCAGGACGCCTTCGGAACGTATCGGGTCAGCATGAGCATGCCGATCGTGACCGGAATCAGCAGCGACCATTCGCCGTTCTCGAAGATCGGCTTGAGGATCAGGTGCACGACCACCGTGTCATAGGCTTTGACGATCGTATAGCCGACCGACACCCCGACGTACAGGTGCTCCGCCAGCTTGAAGAGCGGATTGTCCTGATAGAGAAAAGAGAAGATGAAGAGCGTCAAGCCCGTCGCAACCCAGGCTCCCAACATCAGTTCGAACGGCATAGTACTCCTTGGGCGGCCATATTCAGGTTGAGGTAACGCTCAAGCAGTTCAGACATGTGTGGCCCACACTGACCCTTAGCCTAGATCCTAGCCTTCTCGCTCGCCCGCCGCGTCGTGAAATAGAAGACGTTGCACAGCACGACGAGGACGATGATGGCCAGATGCGTCGCCGATTGCGCGTCCATGCCGGCAACGGCACGGCCCTTCACCCCGATGAGACTTTCGTACTCCGCCGCGCCCCGCAGCCCGCCGATGAGCCCGTTGATTTGCCCGCTCCGCAACAGGGGATACAGGCCGGGCGCGATGACGCCCGTGCATCCGCCGCCGAGTTCGAACTTGTATTTGTCCTTGCCGAACACGTACCACGCCTCCACGCCCGGATTGCCGGCGCTGAGACTGACGGCGTAGGTGACGTCTTTGAGGCTGTTGACTCCCTCCAAGACGGGCTGCCCTTTCGTCGGATGCCCGCTGTAGTCGCTGGGAAACGTGGTGTACAGGTCCTGGCCCATGTTGATGATCACCGCCGTCCCGCCGGGGCTCCATCCCAGGAAGACGTAGTCCGTCCCCCGCTCCTTGCCGGCCTCTTTGGCCATGCTGGTGACGAGTTCGTCCGCCATCCCCGTCCCCGACACCCACAGGGTCATCGCGATCACGCGCAGATTCTTCCGAAACGCATGCCGCAGGATGGCGATGGCCTGGGGATGCAACTCCGGCTTGGACGCAGGATCGAAATCGAGCGAGAGGAGAAACACCGACCGTTCCGGCAGTGCGTCGATGTAGTCGTAGACCCCACGGACTTCGGCGGAGATCTTGATGGGCAGGCCGACGGGATAGAGCAACGGCAACAGGGTACACAGCCCGATCACCAGGAAGATGATCCGCCGATCGATCTTCAGCATTTTTTCAAGCACGCTCATCAGCTGGCCCTGCGCCCCCGAACGATGAACGGCGTGTCACGCTATTCCTTTCCCCCGCCTAAATACGAGCGCTCCACGCCGAAAATGATCTTGAACGACAACGCGACGGCTCCCAGACTGACTCCGATCAGAATGGCGCGGCGGACGGAAGCGTTAAGGACGTTCAAGATCCATTGCGACACGTCCCCACTCATGGGAATGAGATATTCGCCGAGCGGCACGCGCCCCATCATGACGATCATCGCCGCGACCAGCAGCACGGCCGCCTCGCGGCTTCGTGCTCGGAACGATCGGTAGGCGGCTGAGGCAATGAAGAACGCCAGGATGGCGAACATGGTGCCCTGCAACGGCACCATCATGTAGTTGTAGATCCACCCGAACGGCGTCATGCCACCGTTGATGCTTTCCTTCCCACCGGCTCCCAATCCCACCAGGATGGTCCCCACCATGCCGGCATAGAGCACCCCGCTGTACCCCCACCCGGGCTCTCGGCGCGTGATCTTCATGGCATGCTGATGAAAGAGGCTGGTGACTCCCAACACCAACGCGAAGCCGCCGATAATCTGCAGCCACTTGGTCGCGGAGGTCAGCATGTGTTCGGAAGCCGGATGCGGCACGTAATATTGCCCGGCAAAGAGCAAACCGGCCACCATCGTGATGAGCAGAGGCACCTGCCGTCGGAGAAAGATCATTTCACGTCCTTGAACAGGTCAAGAAAGACCTGCGGCCAGTCGGCGTGCGTCAGGACGCCCAGCGTGGCTAGCACGGTCCCAATCCCAATCACTGACAGAACGACCGCCTTCCCGATGTCTTGCCCGCGGAGGGTGCCGATCTGCACGGGCTCTTTGGACAGATAGGCGCTGGCGGCATACAACTCTTCGCCGATCAACGTGTAGTCGCACGTCGTCACGAAGAACGGCAACTGATGGTCGGAATCGGTCCCGGCAATTTGAATCGCACCGGTGCTCGCGCCCGTCTCCGTCAGCAGCAGGGACTCGGCGAAATACGCCCCCATGAAGAAGTTGGCGGCCGGCTTCTTCCGGAGCATGATCCCGTCGACCGCAGCCGTGTAGCTGAATTGATCGGCGGTGATGAAGAAGTTCGCGTCCTCCTTGAACAGATCGGCCTTGCCGGCTTCCAAATACGCTTGCTTCGTAATCTCTTGGCAGACGGCCATGGTGATGGGGTCGCGGTGCGGAACCATCAGTTCGGTTTCGTAGGAGGCCGCTTTTTTCGCCACCCGCCCCAAGATCACGGCGGCCGCGATCGTGGAGGGATCGCTCATGTCGTGCGCCCCCGTCAGGTAGAGGATCGGCTTTCCCAATTCCGTGGACCGGCCGATCGCCTCATCGACCGCGTCGAGGCCCGGGATCCGCCGTAGAAAAATGTCGCGCCGCTTGGCGGTGCGGATGGAGTAGAACACGATGCCGCCGAAGAGCAGGGCGAGCACGAGATTGTTGACGGCATTCCAGTTCAGCCAGTTTGGATCCGGCACGGCTTGGACGACGGCGCCGACGGCCTGCTCGTGTCCCCGTACGGCAGCGACGGTCACCGCGTACACGGAACCGTTCTTGAGATCCACGCCTTTGCCGTTGCGGATGACGAACAGGTGTTCGGCCTTCCCCGCCGATCTGGTCCACCAGGGGGTCTTCGCGTCTTTGCCATAGCGGGTGTTCGACGGGAATTCCGCAACCACTTTCATCGAGGCCGGATCCGTGGTCCCTTCGCCGAGGAGCACCCGATACTGGACGGCCGGTCCGTCGAAGGGGGCGGGCGCCCAGACGACGGTCAGGCTGCCGCCTCCGTCATTGGGCGTGTCGAATACCCGGACCTCCTGAGGCGGAACGAGCGCGTCTTGAGCGAACGCGGCTCCCACCGCGGCGCAACTCATCACGCTCAGCCCGGCGATTGCCAGAACGAAAGCGGCCGCCCCGACCTTCGGCCTACGCACCCTCGATGACCTCGACGTTCGTGCGAGGGATCACGGCTTTCTCACCGTTGCCGAACTCCACCACGAGCACGCGCACCTCGCTTTCAGTGGGGATTTTTTGAAGATCCGCCGGCAGGGCTGCGACCCGTCCGATGCGGCCGAACAGGGGATCCCGGATAATCCGGACGGGATCTCCAATGCGGATGCCTTCCTTCTCCGCTTGCGTCGCCGCCAGTGAAACCGTCGCATCGCGCTTCTTGGGAATGATGATTTCCGGCCGGATGACGCCGGCTCGGATCTGTGTGGCCCCCGAAATGGACGCGGCCTGTCCGGCATGGGCCGACAGCAGCGCGAATGTCTTCTGCGCCATCGGTATCGTTCCGAATCCCTCCGTCAACACCAACGTGAACCCGACCTGTTCAGTGCCGGTGATCGCAACGCCGAGATCATATCCCAAGAGCGCTCGCAAGTCTTTGTCATGGATGCCGCCCACAACCAGCGCCGCCACGCCAACTTCCTTGGCCCGCTGCATCGTGTCCGCCGACAGAAAGGCGCCGCCCACCACGATCTTGCCCTGCATCGCGGGCGTGACGTCCGCCGGCGTCAGGTCCCGATCGGGTCCGGTGACACCCATGGTGATCTCCCCCCGGGTTTCCCCACCGATGCCGAAGATGCCCTGCACCAGGCTGCACACCGTCTCCACGACCACCCCTTGCCGGGGGAGGATCTCGACGACCGTGCCGTCAATGTAGGCCCGCACGTCGAGGATACGCGGCGGCTCACGCAGCAACACCTGCCCCGTCACGGTGGAGTAGGATTCCACCGTGCCGGTCACGGGCGAACGAATCTCGGTCTTGAACCATTTGATGATGGGTTTGTTCTCGGCCAGAATCTCGTCCTTACGGACGGCCTCGCCAGGCTTCTTGGCCAAGTAATCCGTAATCTCGTTCGGCGCCACACCGAGCTGGTTTGCCAGATTGAGCGGGTAGACCTTTCCCGGCAGCTCGGCCCGCGCAACCGGCTGGTCCGCACGGACCTGCTCTCCTTCACCGACCAGGACGGCACCTGCCAGCGGCAACAATCGCCGCCGTCTGACTGTCGTGAGCTCCGTGACGGTAAGGCCTGGGGTGTAGGAGTGCGCCATCGTGGGATCAGGTTACGGGCAAGGTTCCGTACCAAGAAGCCGGGCGAACACGGGAGACCGCTCGATCAGTCGCATCGCCTGGACCTCAACCCTGGCCTTTGGGATAGAGGCCGACGGCATCGAACCATTTCACCAGTGCCGCCACTCTGGCCCCATCGTCCTTGGGCAGTTGAAGTGGCCGTCCCCTCCCATCCAGCAACAGGCCCACCACGCCACCGTGAACCTCCCGCGACACTGCCGCTCCCGGCCCGCCGCCAAGGTTCACGCCCTTCGCCGGCTTTAGGCTGACCGATGCCTTTTGCCCAAGTTCCAACTGATACAGTCGCAGATCGCCGAACTTCAGCACGTCACTGACCACCCGGCCGTCGGGAAACGTAATCTCGTACTCCGTACAGAGCTCCCCATGCTTCCCCTGCCCGATGGGGGCGATGCAGGTCCCGAGGTAGATCATGCAGTCCCGCACGAACACGTCGGTCGCCGCTTTTTCGTCGATTGTGGAGAGCACGCCAAGATGAGGCATCATGAAAATACTGTCGACGGACAGCTGCGTGAACCCGAGCGGCTCATACGCATCCACCATCATCAGCATGGATTGGATGCGCCGAGGCGCGTGAGACAGGATTCCGCCGCTGCCGACGACGAGATCCAACTTCATCATGTCGATGAGCGTCTTGCCGGAGGTTTGCTGCTCGAACACGTCGGAGATGGTGCGTTCCTGCTGAACGCCCTTCAGCGAGGTCGCCAGAGATCGGTGGTGGGCCAGCGCCAGCCGGAGGGCCTCCCGGGCAATGGCATGTTCGATTTGCAGCTCGTCCAACGTCTGCGGGATGGTCGTCGGTCGGACCATCTTGTTCTTGATCCGATTGCGCAACGTCTGCTCATCGATGGTAAAGGGCACCCAGCGCATGATGTTGGAAAGCCCCGCTTCCGCGAGCACGTTGGAGATGCTGTACGACATGCCCAGGTTCGCACTGACCGTGCGGTTGAACGTCCCTCCGAAGACTGAAAAGACGTCGGTCGTGGCCCCGCCGATGTCGACCCCGATGAGATTGAGCCCTTGGCGTTTTGCAATGGTTTCCATGATGACGCCGACCGCCGCCGGGGTGGGCATGATCGGCGCGCCGGCCAACTCCATGAGCTTTTTGTAGCCGGGCGCCTGCTGCATGACATGCTCGAGGAACAATTCATGAATCTTGTCCCGCGCCGGGGCGAGATTCTCTCGCTCCAACACGGGCCGGATGTTGTCGGTGATCACCAGCGCCGTCTTGTCGCCCAGCACCTTGGCGACCTGCTGGCGGGCATCTTTATTCCCCGCATAGATGAGCGGCAGCTTGTAGGTCGCTCCGAACCGCGGGCGCGGCTCCGCGGCCGCTACGTACTCGGCCATCTCGACGACATGCGTGACCGCGCCGCCGTCGGTTCCGCCCGACATCAAGATCATATCCGGGCGCATGGAGCGGATCCGCTCGATTTTTTCGTGCGGCAGGCGCCCGTCGTTGGACGCCAGCACGTCGATGACGATGGCACCGGCACCGAGAGCCGCCCGTTGCGCGCTCTCTCCTGTCATGTTCTGTACGACTCCGGTGACCATCATCTGGAGGCCTCCCCCGGCACTGCTCGTCGAAATGTAGAGGTCGACTCCGGTTTTCGCGTCGCGGCATGGCGTGAGGATGTGGTCGCCGTCCAGAATCTTGCGGCCCGACAATTCTTCGATTTCTGCAATGGCGTTCATGACGCCACGCGTGACGTCTTCAAACGGCGCTTCCACCGTCGTCGGGGCTTCTCCGCGATAGGTCTGCCGGTATTCCTCGCCGACTTTCTCGATGAGAATGGCTTTGGTCGTGGTACTGCCGCAATCGGTCGCGACGATGACCCTCAGATCCGACGAGGGGGGGGCGGGATGAGATCGGGAGGGCCCAGCCGTCATTGGGACGACTTCGCCTCAATGAGGGCCACCAGACGGGTAACGGTGTCCCGCCGCTCAAGCAGTTTGGCGACCAGTTCGACCTCGCGGGCATCGCAGGCGAGGTCGATGAGCGGCGCCAGAAAATGCAGCGCCTGGCTGCCGAGAAAATTCATCGGCCCCAGGGAGTCGAGGAATACGACGGCGGGAGCCGCCATGCCGCGGCTGACGATGGCCGCCGCGACCCGCTCCAACAGCCGGACTTCATCCTCGGAGAGCGGAGGCCACGTATGGCGCGTGGCGAACGCGTGCTGAAAACCGAACCGCAACCGATGCAGGTGCTTGACGATGACGTCTCGTGTGGGAAGGTGCATCAGTGCCTGTGAAGCGCCGACCAAGAGGAGCGAAAGGCATTATATGAAGGGGTCCAAGGAGAGTCAATTGAGAGCGCCTCACCAAACAGCTGTCATGCGAGCGATAGGCAGCGGCTGCAACCCGCGGAAAACAACGCTCGGCCACATGGATGCTTCGGTGCTCGCCGACATCAATCATGGTGAACGGGTGGAATCCCGCCCGCGCTTACACTTGGCTCCGGCGTTGACCGATCTTGCTTTCGGTTCCGCGCCACAGGCGTTCGATGTTGGCGGTGTGCTTCAGAATGATGAGCGAGCTGAGAGCGACGGCGAAGAGGGTAAAGGGGAGCGTCGGATGGAAGACGGCGGCGACAAGCGGGAATGAGACAAAGGCGGCGAGCGCGCCGCCGGAAGAATATCTCCAGATGCCCACCGCTCCGAGCCAGATCGCGAGGAGGATCACGCCGACCCACGGCGCAACCCCTAAGATGGACCCGAGCGCGGTCGCGACGCCTTTTCCGCCTGAAAACCCAAGAAACGGCGAATAGAGATGGCCAAGGACCGGGGCCGCGGCGGCCAGCAACACCATCCACTCGTCCTGCAACCACTGACTTGCCAGGAGGCCCATGATCCACCCCTTGCCCATATCACCGGCCAGCGTGAGGAGGCCTGCCGTCTTGCCGGAGACCCTCAGCACGTTGGTGAAACCGACATTCCTGCTGCAGACCGTTCTCGGGTCCGGAAGACCCATCGCCTTCGAGACCAGGACCCCGAACGGAATGGCTCCGAGCGCATACCCGGCCAGAACGAGCATGAGCAAGAAGGGCCCGTTATCCATGGATGGGCTGAAGCTGCGCGAGGCGGAGTCCGGACGGCCGGCGAGCGGGTCGGCTACAGTCCCCTCGTAGCCAACTGATTCCAGAAGTTCCACACATACTTGGCCCCCGACACGTAGCTCAACAGCAAAGAGAAATACAGCGTCACGATCCCCGGCAAATGGAGGTTGCCGAGAGCCTCTGCGACGGTGCCTTCCAGAATCAGAAACACGATGGCGACGATCTGAAGCACCATCTTATACTTACCGGTCGTCTCGGCCGGGATGATAATGCCCTCTCCTGCCGCAATCGCCCTCACGCCCGACACGGCGACTTCGCGCACAATGATGAGGATGGCCACCAAGGCGCTCACCCGGTCGACGTTGACCAGCAGGATGAGCGCGCTCAACACCAACATCTTGTCCGCAATGGGATCGAGCAGCTTGCCGAGTGTGGTGACCTGTCCTGACTTTCGAGCCAGGTAGCCGTCGAGCAGATCGGTCACAGCCGCCACGACAAAGACAATGGCCGCGACCAAGGACCGGTCCGGTGTGGGGGTCGCAAAGAGGATGACGAACACCGGGATCAGCAGAATCCTGGTGAACGTCACCAGATTGGGCAGGTTCAGGCAGTCCTGTCCGATCTCTTTCCACATCTCAAGCACCCGGTTCATGCCTACGTTTGTACCTGATTGAGGGGAGACAAGCAAACGACGATTCATTCGGAAGCGCTCACGACGCCGCGAGACCGCAGCGGCCGGAGGCACCAGACATGCGCTTCATGGAGACGTAAGGGTCTGAAAGCACCGGAACGACGCCTGCGTGGGGTTTTCAGATTCGGCTAGACGATGCCATGCTTCAGCAAGTCGTGCAGGTGGATCACTCCGAGGAGACGGCCGCCGGATGCCGTCACGACGAGGGTCGTAATGGAATACCGTTCCATCATCTCGACCGCTTTGGCCGCCAAATCGTCCGGCTTGATGGTCTTGGGTTGACCGGTGGCCAGTTCGCTGGCCCTTGCCTTGGAGAAGTCTCCTCCCCGCTGAATGAAGCGGCGCAAGTCACCGTCCGTGATGACGCCGGAGAGCCGGCCCCGTTGATCCACGACCGTCGTCATGCCGAGCTTCTTGGCCGTCATCTCCAGCAATGCCGCAGTGCCGGAAGCCGACTCGACGACTCGCGGCAGGTCCGTGCCCGTATGCATGAGGTCCTTCACGCGCACCAGCAGCCGGCGCCCCAATGTTCCGCCCGGATGGAACTGTGCGAAGTCTTCTTCCTTGAATCCGCGCTTCTGCAGCAACGCCACGGCCAGCGCGTCACCGAGCGCCAGGGTGGCGGTAGTGCTGGCCGTCGGTGCCAGTCCCATCGGACAGGCCTCTTCCGCGACGGAGACGTCCAATGCCACGTCGCTGTTCTTCGCGAGCGTGCTGCTCATCCGCCCCGTCAAGGAGACGATCGGAATGCCCATCCGCTCGACGTACGGCAACAGCTGGAGCACTTCCTGCGTCTCGCCGCTGTTGGAAATCGCGATGAGCGCATCGCGGCGGGCCAGCATGCCGAGATCCCCGTGGACCCCTTCGGCCGGATGGAGAAAGAACGACGACGTCCCGGTGCTGGCCAGGGTGGCGGCGATCTTCTGGCCGATCAAGCCGGACTTCCCCATGCCCGTCACGACGACTTTGCCTTTGCATTGAGCGAGGAGATCGACGGCCTTCGCGAACGAGCTGTCCACCCGCTTGATCAATGCGTGAACTGCGCGCGCCTCGATCTCGAGCACACGCCGGCCGTCGCCTACGCTGCCAAGGCTTTTCACCGTTTTCGGCTTGGACGACGCCGAGCTCAGCTTCGGGGTGTTGCCGCGTCGCATATCCGCAGGACCCGCTCCAAGAGAGATTTCAGTTGGTGCAGCGGCACCATATTGGGCCCATCCGACAACGCTTCATCGGGATTCGGATGGACCTCCATGAAAAACCCGTCGACGCCCGCGCCGGCCGCGGCGCACGCCAGCGGCTCGACGAACTCGCGCTGCCCGCCGGATTTCGTGCCGCCGCCACCGGGCAGTTGCACGCTGTGCGTCGCATCGAAGATGACGGGATACCCAAACGCCCGCATGATCGGAAAGGAGCGCATGTCGACGACCAGGTTGTTGTACCCGAACGACGAGCCGCGCTCGGTCAGGAGGATGCGCCGGTTTCCGCACTCTTCCACTTTCTTGACCGCCTGCCCCATTTCAGCCGGCGACAGAAACTGTCCCTTCTTGACGTTGACGACGCGGCCGGTGCGAGCCGCGGCGATCAGCAGGTCGGTCTGGCGGCAAAGAAAGGCGGGGATCTGCAAGACATCCACCACCTTCCCCGCTTCCGCGGCCTGCTCCTCCGTATGGACGTCGGTCAGCACGGGAAGCTTCAACTGCTCTTTCACCTTCTTCAGCACGGCGAGGCCTGCAACAATTCCAGGACCGCGATAGGACTTGATGGAGGTGCGGTTGGCCTTGTCGAACGATGATTTGAAAACGAACGGCATGCCGAGCGACGACGCGATCTCCGCAATGCCGCCCGCCGTATCCATCACCAATTGCTCGCTCTCGATCACGCAGGGACCGGCAATAAGAAAAGGCCGATGGCCCGCGCCCACCGTGAAGCTGCCTATTTGGACTTCGTGATGCATGCCTTGTCCCTAGAGATGCTCAAACCGGCTTTCCAACAAGGCCGCAGGGCGCCTGGCGACTGAGGCGTACCCTTGCGGTACGTCGCAAGGAGACGGGCAACCGAGAACGCGGTTGGAAGCCGGTTTCAGCATCTCTCCTATTGGCCCAGCTTTTTTCGCAGCGCGGCCCCCACAAACCCGCTAAACAACGGATGGGGATGGTGCGGCCTCGAAGAATACTCGGGATGAAACTGCGTCGCCAGAAACCAGGGGTGGTCCTTCAACTCGATGATCTCCACGAGCCGCCCGTCGGGAGACAATCCGCTCAGCACCAAGCCCTTGGCGGTCAATTGCTCGCGATAGGCGTTGTTGAACTCGTAGCGATGGCGATGCCGCTCCCGCACCTCGCTGACCCCGTACATCTTTTGGGCCAGGGTGCCTTCGCCGAGCCGGCAGAGATAGGCGCCCAGCCGCATGGTACCGCCCTTGTCGCTCACCGTCTGCTGGTCCGGCATCAAATGAATGACGGGATGCGGCGATGCCTCGTCGAACTCCGCGCTGTTGGCGCCGCGCAGGCCCGCGACGTTCCGTGCAAACTCGATGGTGGCGCATTGCATGCCCAAGCACAGGCCCAAGAAGGGAACGTGGCGCTCGCGCGCGTACCGGATCGTCGTGATCTTGCCTTCGATGCCGCGGTTGCCAAAGCCGCCGGGGATGAGAATCCCGTCCGCTTCTCTCAGAATGCGCTCGGTGCCCAACCGCTCCACATCCTCGGATTCGATCCAGTTGATGTGGACTTTGGTCTCATGATCGATGCCGCCGTGCACCAAGGCTTCGGCCAGGCTCTTGTAGCACTCCTTCAAGCCGGCGTACTTGCCGACCAGTGCGACGCTGATTTCATGCTTGGGATGCTTGATCTTTTGCACCATGGCATCCCACTCACGAAGATTCGGCGGACCGGTTTCCAGGTGCAACTGCCGGACGATCAGTTCGTCCAATCCTTCCTTCCGAAACACGATCGGCACTTCGTAGATGGTGTCCACATCCTTGGCCGTGATGACGGCGTCTTTCTCCACGTTGCAGAACATCGCGATCTTGCCCTTGAGCTCGGGGGGGAGATACCGGTCCGTCCGGCAGAGCAGGATGTTGGGTTGGATACCAATCTCGCGCAACTTGTTCACGGAGTGCTGCGTCGGCTTGGTTTTGAGCTCACCGGCCGCGCCGATATACGGGACCAGCGTGAGATGGACGTAGAGCACGTTGTCCCGCCCGACGTCGTACGGCATCTGGCGGATCGCCTCGAGAAACGGCAGGCTTTCGATGTCGCCGACGGTTCCGCCGATCTCCACGATCGTGACGTCCATGCCCTTCGAGATGCGCATGATGCATTGTTTAATCTCGTCGGTCACGTGAGGCACGACCTGAACCGTCCCGCCCAAGTAATCGCCGCGCCGCTCCTTCGTGATCACCGAATGATAGATGCGCCCGGTCGTATAGTTGCTCTCTTTGGTGAGATGAAGCGAAGTGAAGCGCTCGTAGTGGCCCAGATCCAAGTCGGTCTCGGCACCGTCGTCGGTGACGTACACCTCCCCGTGCTGATAGGGATTCATCGTGCCGGGATCCACGTTGATGTAGGGGTCCAGTTTCAAGAACGTGATTTTGAGACCCCGGCTTTCGAGCAGATTGCCGATGGACGCGGAGGCCAGGCCTTTTCCCAAGGAGGACACCACCCCGCCCGTCACGAAAATGAACTTGCTCATGGTTGCCCCCATGCTTCGCGATCGCACGACGCGTATGCGCATGATCCAGTCACCGGCTTGGCACCGCTCGTCCGAGATTCAATTCGCGTTTCAACGCTTCGAAGTGCTGCAGCTTCTCGTCGACCGGCCCGACATCCTCCGGCATATCGACCCGCAGCGAGGCATGCGTCGTTTCCCAGACCCTGATCCGCATCCCCTGCTCCAATGCGCGCAGCTGCTCAAGTTTTTCTGCATCCTCGAGGGGGCTGGTCGGCAAGGCCGCAAACCGAAGCAGCGCCTCCCGTGTGTACATATACACGCCGAGGTGAATGTAATGCAGCCCCGGGGCGACGCCCCGGCGAGGATCGTCCCGGACCAAAGGGATCGGCGCCCGGGAAAAGTACAAGGCGTATCCTTGGGCGTCGGTCGTCACTTTGACGATCCCCGGATTGGCCACATCCTCCGTAGGATCCATGGCACGCTTCAGCGTGCCGACCTCGGCCCCGGTCTCAATGAACGGCTCGATCAGATCGGCCAGCAGCCGCGGGTTCAGCGGGATCTCGTCTCCCTGGAGGTTGACGAACAGCTCTCCCGCGAACATGCGGGCGACAGCCGCCACCCGATCCGTTCCGGTCCGATAGTCGCCCG
>JBDZVU010000010.1:42671-62104 GCA_040255845.1 Nitrospiraceae bacterium
ACCATCCCGACCACGATGCCGGCGGCATGATTCGCCAAGATCGCGCCGTCCTTGATGCTGGCGCCGGTGGACAGCGCCAGGGCGAGCGTCCCAATGACGGTGTCGCCGGCACCCGTCACGTCGTACACCTGCCGAGCCTTGGTCGGCAAATGCCACGAGGCGCCCTCGCCCTCGTACAGGCTCATGCCTTTTTCACCCCGCGTGATCAACACCGACTGGCAGCCGAGCCGCTGGCGAATCACGGCGCCGGCCTGATCGATGGTTTGGTCGTCGTCGCCGTGCACGCCGGCCGCCTGCGCCGCCTCCAAGTGATTCGGGGTGATGACGGTCACGCCCTTGTAGAATCCGAAATGCTCGACCTTGGGATCCACCACCACAGGAAGCTTGCGCAAGCCTGCCAACCGGATGATTTCCGACATCAATCCCGCGCACACGACGCCCTTCGCGTAATCGGACACCACGATGCAGGAGAGCTCCCGCAGCCGCGACTCGACGTACCGCAAAATGCGGCGCTGCAGCGGAGCCTTGAGCTCATGGCGGCCTTCGATGTCGTACCGGACGATTTGCTGGTTGTGCGCGATGACGCGGCTCTTTCTCGTCGTGGGCCGGTCGGGATCGATGACGACGCCCCCACGCCCTGATCGCTTGCTGCCGAGTTCCTTCATCAAGAGGCGGCCGCTTTCATCGGCGCCGATGACGCCGCACAGGTCGGCCTTTCCGCCCAACGCCAGGATGTTGTTGAACACGTTGGCCGCCCCGCCGAGCCGGAATGACTCCGATTGGACGTGCACGACCGGCACGGGCGCCTCAGGAGAGATCCGGCTCACGCGTCCCATGACATAGTGATCCAGGATGAGGTCCCCCACGACCAGAACGGTGGCCTGCGGAAAGCGCTGGACATATTGCCGCAGCGCTTTTGGCGACGGCGAACCCGCCGCCGAAGAGTCGTCCTTTCCCATGATGGATGTCAGCCCCCGGTTACTGAATCGCCTTGCCGAAACGTTCCCAGCGGACCCACTCGGTCCAGCTGCCCTGCCCGCTCCAGGACCAGTAAATCCGAAAGGCCTTGCCGCGAATCTTTTCCTCCCGCACGTACCCCCAGAATCGGCTGTCGAGGCTTTGGTCCCGGTTATCACCCATGACGAAATAGGATCCCTCGGGCACCGTCACGGGCCCGAAATTATCACGCGGGTTGATCGTGCTGTCGATGATCCCCGGATCGATCCGCTGCGTAAACGCCTTGTCGTCCAACGGCTCACCGTTCACGATGACGACCTTGTTCCGGACCTGCACCGTATCGCCTGGTAAACCCACGATCCGTTTGATGAAGTCTTTTTCTTCGTCCTCCGGGAAGCGGAAGACGATGATGTCACCGCGCTGCGGCTTGCCGAAGGCCACGAGCGTCTTGGAGGCGTAACAATTGATGGGGGGAACGTTCCACTGGAGCTTACAGTCGGTCGGCCACTGGATGCCGTAGGACAGCTTGCTGACCAGAATATGATCGCCGATCAGCAGCGTCGGGATCATGGAGCCGGACGGGATTTTGAAGGCTTGAACGACGAACACGCGGATCGCAAAGGCCAGCAGCATCGCCACGATGATGGCTTCGGCATATTCTCGAATGACCGATTTCCGGGAAACCGGCTCGGCATGGCTCGCCAGAGACACGGAGGCCTGTTCGCCGGCCGGCGGGTGTCCTGAGACTTTGTCCAGATTCGGATGGTTGGGCTCACGACTCATTCATCACCGACCTTCAGGATGGCCAGGAAGGCTTCCTGGGGGACCTCGACGCTGCCGACGGCCTTCATCCGCTTCTTGCCTTCCTTTTGCTTCTCAAGGAGCTTGCGTTTGCGGGTGATGTCGCCGCCATAACACTTGGCGGTCACGTTCTTCTTCATGGCCCCGATGGTCTCTCGTGCAATGACCTTGTTCCCAATGGCCGCCTGGATGGCGATCTCGAACATTTGTCGCGGGATCAGCTCCTTCATCTTCTCGGCCATTTGGCGGCCGCGGAAATAGGCGCGTTCACGATGCGTGATGAAGGACAAGGCGTCCACCGGCTCGCCGTTCAGAAGCAGATCGATCTTCACGAGATCAGACTCTCGGTATCCGATGAACTCGTAATCCAGGGACGCATAGCCCTGGGTACGGGATTTCAGCTTGTCGTAGAAATCCAGAATCACTTCGTTCAGCGGCATTTCATAGCTGATCACGACCCGGGTCGGGTCCAAGAAATGAATGTCGCGCTGCACGCCGCGGCGTTCCTGGCACAGCTTCAAGATGGCGCCCATATACCGCTCGGGCGTGATGATGGTGGCCAGGATGAACGGCTCTTCGAAAGACTCGATGCTGTTGGGAGGTGGCAATTCTGCGGGATTGTCGATTTCCAGCACGTCGCCCTTCGTCGTGAGCACGCGGTACACCACCGTCGGCGCCGTGGTGATCAAGGTCAGCCCGTACTCACGCTCCAGCCGCTCCTGGATGATTTCCATATGCAGCAGGCCCAAAAATCCGCAGCGGAAACCGAATCCCAACGCCAGCGACGTCTCCGGCTCGTACACGAAGGAGGAGTCGTTCAACCGGAGCTTGACGAGCGCATCGCGCAGGTCCTCATACTTGGCGGTGTCCGTTGAGTACAGGCCACAGAAGACGAGCGGCTTCACCTCTTTGTAGCCTGGGAAGGGCTCACTGGTCGGCTGCAGGGCGTCGGTAATCGTATCGCCGATCTTCACGTCCGCGACTTCCTTCATGTTCGCGCAGAGATAGCCTACTTCGCCCGTCGACAGCTGCGCGGCTTTGGTCCGCTTCGGCGTGAACTGTCCGACTTCCATGACCTCGAACGTCCGTCCATTGGACATGACTTTGATTTTCATCCCCGGACGCGCAGAGCCGTCCACGACGCGCATCAGCACGATGACGCCTTGGTAGTTATCGAACCACGAATCGAAGATGAGCGCCTTCAGCGGCGCATCGGGATTGCCGGAAGGCGGGGGGATCCGCTCGATGATGGCTTCGAGCACCTCCGGCACGCCTTTGCCTTCCTTGGCGCTGATCGGCATGGCGTCGCTCGCATCGAGCTGAAGGACGTCGGAGATGGATTGTTTCGTCCCCTCGACGTCGGCGCTCGCCAGATCAATTTTGTTGATGACCGGGATAATGGTGAGGTTGTTCGCCATCGCGAGATTGACGTTGGCGATGGTCTGGGCCTGCACGCCTTGGGTCGCATCGACCAGCAACAGCGCCCCCTCGCACGCCGCAAGGCTCCGCGAGACCTCATAGGTGAAGTCCACATGCCCCGGCGTATCGATCAGGTGCAACGAATACGTCTTCCCGTCCTTGGCGCGGTACCGAATGGCTACGGCATGAGCCTTGATCGTGATGCCACGCTCACGTTCAAGATCCATGGCATCGAGGATCTGCTCTTTGGCCTCTCGGGCCGTTACTGCGCCAGTAGCTTCGAGGAACCGGTCAGCGAGGGTTGATTTGCCGTGATCGATATGGGCGATAATCGAGAAATTACGTATCAGGCTTTGCAAATGCTAGCTCATGTCCGGGCAAAAATCGGTTCATTATAGTAAGTGCCCCAGAGGTTGTCAAAACAATCACCCGCCCGTATAATCGCGCCGCACGATCGGAACTCCTCGTATTCATCGCTACTTGGCCGTCTTCTCCGCACGGCGCCCTCCAACTTGCGCATGCCTGATCAGCCGACAGCCCGGCAGCTGAAAGAATGGGACCACCGCTACCTCTGGCATCCCTTCACGCAAATGGAGGAATGGACCAACGAGGAGCCGCTCGTCATAGAGCGCGGCAAGGGCTCCTACCTGGTGGACACGGAAGGCCGGCGGTATCTGGACGGCACGTCGTCGATTTGGGTGAATCTCCACGGTCATCGTCACCCCGTCTTGGACCGCGCGGTCAAGAGACAGATCGACAAGATCGCCCATTCCACGCTGCTGGGCCTGTCGAATCCTCCCGCCATTCATCTGGCTCGCGAATTGGTGAAGATCGCGCCTCGGGGCCTCACACGCGTCTTCTATTCCGACAACGGATCAACCGCCGTCGAAGTGGCGCTCAAGATGGCCGTGCAATATTGGCAGCAGCGGCATCCCGAGGCCGGCCCCAAGCAGACGTTTCTTCACTTGAAGCTTGCCTATCACGGCGACACCATCGGCGCGGTGAGCGTCGGCAACATCGAGTTGTTCCATGCACGGTTCAAGCCCCTGCTGTTCCGCACCGTCGAGGCGGAGCCGCCCTATTGTTACCGCTGCCCATTCGGCCGCAGCTATCCGTCCTGCAAGATGGCTTGCCTCGATCCGGTCGAGGCGCTCCTCCGCACCAGGCATCGAGAGCTAGCCGGGCTCATCATTGAGCCGCTGATGCAGGCCGCGGCGGGAATGATTCCACAGCCGCCCGGCTACCTGCGCCGAATCCGCGAGCTGTGCCAGCAGTACGGCGTCCTGCTCATCGCCGACGAGGTGGCGACCGGGTTCGGACGGACGGGTAAGATGTTCGCCTGCGAACACGAAGGCGTCACGCCGGATCTGATGGCTGTGAGCAAAGGACTCACGGGAGGCTACCTGCCGCTCGCGGCGACGCTTACCACGGAAGAGATCTATCAGGCGTTCCTCGGCCGGTATGATGAGTTCAAGACGTTCTTTCACGGCCACAGTTACACCGGAAATCCATTGGGGTGCGCCGTGGCACTGGCCAATCTCGAGGTCTTCCGTCGGGAGCAGGTGTTGCGATCCCTTGCGCGGAAGATTCCCCTTTTCACACGTTTGCTGGCTCCGCTGGCCGATCTTCCTCCTGTCGGGGATATCCGCCAACAAGGTCTGATGGCGGGCATCGAACTGGTCCGCTGCAAGGCCACCAAGGAAGCCTATCCGTTGGCACGGCGAGTCGGACATCGCGTCGCGGTCGAGGCCCGTGCGCGGGGACTTCTCCTCAGACCGCTCGGCAATGTGATCGTCCTGCTGCCGCCGCTTTCGGTGTCGACGCGCGAATTATCGAGAATGGTGGAAATCCTGCGGGTCTCGATAGAGACTGTGGCCGATGCCTTGGATTCGGGAAAGGCACCATGACGACCTGTGACGTGCTCGTCATCGGAGGCGGCGTGATCGGTCTCAGCATCGCCCGGGAGCTTCGCCGGCGGAGGCCTGATGCACGGATCCTGCTCATCGAAAAAGAGCCTACCTGCGGAGCCCATGCCAGCGGCCGCAACAGCGGCGTCCTCCACGCCGGTTTTTATTACTCTCCGGACAGCCTGAAGGCGAAGTTTACGAAGCAGGGCAACGAGCGACTGACCGCCTACTGCGAGGCGAAGAAGATCGCATTGAACCGCTGCGGCAAACTCGTCGTGGCGAAGGACGCCGCCGATCTCCCCTCCCTGGACGAACTGATCCGGCGCGGCAGAGCCAACGGCATCGCCCTGGAAGAAGTGACGGAAGCGGAAGCAAGGAAGATCGAGCCACGTGTCCGGACTTATCAGCGCGCGTTGTTCTCGCCACGCACGTCGACCGTGAACCCGCTCCACGTCGTCGAGGCGCTGCGGCAGGATGCCGAACGGGAAGGCGTGCAGATCCGCTGCGACACCGCCTATGCCGGACGACAGCATGGCGCGGTCCGCACGACCCGCGACACCATCGACGCTCATTACGTCGTCAATGCGGCGGGGCTCTACGCGGACAAGATTGCCTTGGATTACGGCTTCTCCGAGCGCTATCGCATCCTGCCGTTCAAAGGACTCTATTTGTATTCAAACGAGCCGCCAGGGTCGATCCGCACGAACATCTACCCCGTTCCGGATCTTCGGAATCCCTTCCTTGGGGTCCACTTTACGATTACGGCGGACGGGAAGGCCAAGATCGGCCCAACCGCCATTCCGGCATTCTGGCGGGAGCATTACGGCGGACTGACCAATTTCAAGCTGGGCGAAGCGATGGAAGTCATCGGCCGAGGCCTGGGGCTCCTGGCCAATGCGGAATTCGACTACCGTCGACTGGCTGCAGAGGAAATCGCCAAGTACTCCAAGGCAAAGATGGTCTCCCTCGCGTCGGTCCTGGCCGAAGGCGTGCGGCCGGAGCACTATGTCCAGTGGGGCCGGCCCGGCATCCGTGCACAACTGCTCGACATCCGCACGCGAAAGCTGGAGATGGATTTTGTGCTGGAAGGCGACCACCGATCGATGCACGTGCTGAACGCCGTCTCCCCCGCGTTCACCTGTTCACTCCCGTTTGCGGAGCACGTGTGCGACCACATCGAGAAGGCCGCTCGCTGATCTCGAGCTCGACTTCGGTTCATCCGACGTGCACAGCGGCGCCGACCCCGACGTTCAAACTTGCAGCCGCGCTCGATTCCTTCACGAAGACCTCCAGAAACCCATTGCTGTTGATGAGTGCGGCCGGTGCTCCCGTACGCCCTTCGGCATAGCTGCTGACCGCCCCCTCGATTTCCAAACCGGCGATGCGAATCCTCGCGCTGGAACGCGCGCGCAGCGCGTCCTTGTACTGCGTTGCGGTAATGTTCGAGATCAGATTGCCGAATCGGTCGACATGGACGATGCTGCCTACGAGGATCCCGTTCTCCCATACCGGCTTTGGCGCGTCGAGCCGAACCGGGTCCTGAACCAGCCGGCCAAACGACGCCAACGGTTGCCGCTTGCTCAACCACGCCGCGGCCGGCGCAAAGATATCGCGGCCGTGAAACGTCTCCCCTTCCCCTTGCAGGCGATACTGGGCGTTTTCGATCTGGCGAATTTCGACGGGGTTGTTTTCTTCCATGATCGGCGTGAGGAGTCCATTGTCCGGAGCGACAAAGAAAGACCGGCCGGCCGATACCACCACCGGCCGCCTGGCGCTCCCGACACCGGGATCCACGACTGCCACGTGGATCGTTCCCGCGGGAAAGTACCGGTAGCAGGACTTGAGCAGATACGCGGCTTCGCGCACCTGATAAGGGGCGACGTGGTGGGAGAGATCGATGAGGCGGGCGTTGGGGTTGATCGAGACGATCACCCCTTTCATGCTGGCGACGAAATAGTCGCGATCACCAAAGTCTGTGAGGAGCGTAATGAGCGACCGGGCGGCAGGCACCGCTACACGTCCTCGAAGCGGATCTCCACGACCTCATACTCGACGACCTTTGCCGGGGTGGTGACCTCGACGAAGTCCCCGACCCGCTTGCCGATCAGCGCCCGACCGACGGGAGACTGCACTGAGATCTTGTTGAATTTCAGGTCCGCCTCATCCTGTCCCACCAACGTGTACTGCTTTTTCTCCTGGGATTCCTGCTCGATGACGCAGACAGTCGCGCCGAACACCACCGTGTCACTGCTTCGGCCCGATATTTCGATCACCCGTGCATCGGCGAGTTTTGATTCGAGCTCGGCGATGCGGGACTCGATGAAACCCTGCCGCTCCTTGGCGGCGTCATACTCGGCGTTCTCGCTCAAATCGCCATGGGCGCGGGCCTCGGCGATGGCTTCAATGACACGGGGTCGCTCCACCTTGCGGAGGCGGTCCAATTCCGCCTTAAGGGCCTCGTACCCCTTCTTCGTAATCGGCGTTGGCATGGGCACTCTCCTAGACGTTGACCCGATGATACTCCTGGAGAGAAAGGATCGACAAATCCTTTTTGGCGACGGATTCCATGCCCAAGACGGCGGCCACCGCACCTCTCATGGTCGTGAAATACGGGATGTTCTTCTGCAAGGCCTCGCGCCTGATCGAAACGGAATCGGTATGCGCGGACGCCGTCCGCACGGTGTTGACCACCATGGCGACGGCGCCGTTCTTGATGTGGTCGACGATGTGGGGACGCCCCTCCTTGACCTTGTGCACGACTTGCACCTCCACGCCCTGCTGCACGAAATAGCCGGCGGTCCCGCTGGTCGCCATGATCTGGAATCCGAGCCGGATCAGCCGCCTCGCCACGTCAAGAGCCGCTGCCCGGTCCTGTTCCTTGACGCTGATGAACGCCGTCCCGGTCGTCGGCAGCGCAGCGCCGGCGCCGGCCTGCGATTTGGCAAAGGCCCAGCCGAAATCGCCGTCGATCCCCATGACTTCGCCGGTCGATTTCATTTCCGGCCCCAGCAGCACGTCGACGCCGGGGAATTTGTTGAAGGGAAAGACCGCTTCCTTGACCGACAGATGCGCCGGCAGCACCGGCTTCGTAAACCCGAGGTCCTTCAACGTTTTGCCGATCATGACCTTCATTGCTAGCTTGGCGAGGGGGACTCCGATCGCTTTGCTCACGAAGGGCACCGTCCGCGAGGCTCTGGGATTGACTTCAAGCACATAGATCACGTCGCCTTTGACGGCAAACTGCGCATTCATGAGACCGACGACGCCCAATTCCAGGGCCAGCGCTTCCATCTGGCGCTCGATTTCTTTGACGATCGGAGCGCCTAACGTGTAGGGCGGAAGTGAACAGGCGGAGTCCCCCGAATGCACCCCGGCTTCCTCGATGTGTTCCATGATGCCCGCCACGACCACGGTCCGGCCGTCGGAGATCGCGTCGGCGTCCACTTCGATCGCATCCGCGAGGTACTTGTCGATCAACACGGGATGCTTGGGCGAAGCTTTGACCGCCGAGGTCATGTAGGTGACCAACCCCTCCTCGTCATAGACGATCTGCATCGAGCGGCCGCCCAACACGTACGACGGCCTCACCATGACGGGATAGGTGATGGCGCCCGCGATGCGAACCGCCTCGTCCATCGAACGGGCCAGACCGCTCTCCGCCTGGCGGAGCCCCAGCTTGGTCAGCAGGTCCCGGAAGCGCTCCCGATCCTCGGCGCGATCGATGGCGTCCGGACTCGTTCCCAGGATGTTTACCCCGGCTTTGGACAGAGGAAGCGCGAGCTTCAGCGGAGTTTGGCCGCCGAACTGCAGCACGACCCCCATGGGCCGCTCGCGATGGATGATGTTGAGCACGTCCTCCTCCGTAAGCGGCTCGAAGTAGAGCCGGTCCGAGGTATCGTAGTCCGTGCTGACCGTTTCCGGGTTGCAGTTGACCATGATCGTTTCGATGCCTTCGTCCCGCAGCGCCATGGCGGCATGGACGCAGCAGTAGTCGAACTCGATGCCCTGTCCGATGCGGTTGGGACCGCCTCCGAGAATGATGACCTTCTGGTGGTCCGTCGGACGCGCCTCACATTCGGCGCCGTACGTCGAATACAGATAGGGTGTATGGGCTTCGAACTCCGCCGCGCAGGTGTCCACTCGCTTGTACGTCACGGAACGCAGGCGCGTGCCCTCGTCTTCGCCCAACCGGGCGCGACGGACGACAGCCGCATCGACACCCAGCAATTGCGCGACGCGGTCGTCTGAAAACCCCATTTCCTTGGCTTCCCAGAGGAGCCCATTCGACAAGGCGGACTGCGCCGAACCGGAGCAGGAGGCGAGGTGCGCTTCGAAGGCGAGGAGATCTCGGATCTGCTCCAAAAACCATGGATCTATTTTCGTGATGGCAAACAGTTCCTCGCTGCTCATCCCGAGGCGCATGCCGTCCGCCAAATGCCAGAGGCGCTCCGGCAAGGGCGTCTTGAGCATCGTGCGGATTTTTTCCAGAGCCTTCGGACGGTCAAAATCGGCGGGCACGCCACGATCGATCCCCATCCGCGACGCCAGCCCGTTGAGGTCCAGCTCCAAGGACCGGATCGCCTTCTGGAGGGACTCCTTGAACGTGCGGCCGATCGCCATGACTTCTCCGACCGATTTCATTTGCGTCGTCAGCGTCGGATCGGCCCCCTTGAACTTTTGGAAGGCGAATCGCGGGATCTTGACCACCACGTAATCGATGGTCGGCTCGAACGAGGCCTTCGTCACGCCGGTAATGTCGTTGGTAATTTCGTCCAGCGTATAGCCGACCGCCAGCTTGGCCGCGATCTTCGCGATCGGGAATCCGGTCGCCTTCGAGGCAAGGGCCGAACTCCGTGACACACGGGGGTTCATCTCGATGACGACCATGTCCCCATTCTCGGGATTCACGCCGAACTGAATGTTGGAGCCGCCGGTATCCACTCCGATTTCGCGGATGATCCGGAGAGCGGCATCCCGCATACGCTGGTATTCTTTGTCGGTCAGCGTCATGGCCGGGGCCACCGTGATGCTGTCCCCGGTATGGACTCCCATCGGGTCCAGATTTTCAATGGGGCACACGATGACCACGTTGTCCTTGAGGTCCCGCATCACTTCGAGCTCGTATTCCTTCCAGCCGATGACGGATTCTTCGATCAGGACTTGGCTGACCGGACTCATGGCGAGCGCCCACTCGATGAGTTTTTCGAACTCTTCGCGGTTGTAAGCAATGTTCCCGCCGGTGCCGCCGAGCGTAAAAGACGGCCGGATGATGGCCGGAAAGCCGACGTGCTCGAGCACCGCCAGCGCCTCGTCCCGCGAATGGGCTGTCCCGCTCTTCGGCACGCGCAGTCCGATCCGCTGCATCGCCTGCTTGAACGCCTCCCGGTCTTCGGCTTTGTGAATGGCCTCCGCCGAAGCGCCGATCAATTTGACGGCGTACTTGTCCAACACCCCGCGCTTCACCAAACCCATCGTCGTGTTGAGCGCGGTTTGCCCGCCCATCGTCGGCAGCAACGCATCCGGACGCTCCCGCTCGATCACCTTTTGCACGACGTCAAGCGTAATGGGTTCGACGTAGGTCCGATCGGCCAGCTCCGGATCGGTCATGATCGTCGCGGGATTGCTGTTGATCAGGACGACCCGGTAGCCCTCCTCCTTGAGCGCCTTACAGGCCTGCGTGCCGGAGTAATCGAACTCGCAGGCCTGTCCGATCACGATGGGCCCTGAACCAATCAGCAGGACGGAGCGGATGTCTGAGCGTCTCGGCATGGGAATCCTTCTGTGAGAATTTAACTCTGCTGCGGCATCGGGCCGATAAGGGGGTGGTACGGAGCCGGCGCCGGTTGCACGCCGCCGCCCGGCCCCCGATAGTGCTGCAGCGCTTCGGGGAGCCAGGCCTCGATCTGGTTGATACGGGTGGCATCGGAGGGATGGGTGGACAAAAATTCCGGCACCGACGAGCGAAAGCAGACTTTGCCGATCATTTGACGCGGGCACCCGCTCATTCGCTCCCAGAACGGCACCGCCTCACGCGGATCGTATCCGGCCTCGGCCATGAGGCGCAGGCCGATGTAATCCGCCTCGGACTCCTGTTTGCGATTGAACGGCAACGAGACGTTGACCCCGTAGGCGCCCAAGAGACCTTGAATGGCCGCGCCTCCGGCATGGCCCGAAGCCGCCGCCCCAAGCGCCCCCAATTGCGCGATCTGATCCAGAATGCTTCGGCTCATCCGCTCGACCCCATGGCGTTGCAGGGCATGCGCGACCTCGTGCCCTATGACCGTCGCCAGGCCGGGTTCGCCGTTCGTGACCTTGAGAATGCCAGTGAAGACGGCGACCTTGCCCCCCGGTAGACAGAAGGCGTTCACCATCTTGTCTTCCTGGATGACGGCAAACTCCCACTGATACTCAGGCTTGTTCGCAGCCTTGGCGATGCGTTGCCCGACCCGCTGCACCATTTCAGTCTGTTCGGGATTACTGCTGAGCCGCGCTTCCCGCAGCACTTCCCGATAAGCCTGAAGACCGAATTGGAGCTCCTTTTCCTCGGAAAAAAAGATCAGCTGATCGCGCGCGGTGCCCGGAGCCCGGTAACAGCCGGTTAGGATCGACAGGAGGCCCGCTGCGGCTCCCGTCCCGTAGAGCCCATACAGCGCGGCCAGCCTCCGTATCCCGGTCGCCAGCATGTCGCGGCGAGAGACCACGGCGCCAAAGAGATCGTCGGTGTGGCAATTGCTTGATCGTGCCATCGAACCCGTTGACATCGCCCCTGCAATCCGAATTCGTCTGCCATCATCAAATCACGAAACGTCCCGTGACTCAAATCCGCTAGGGCATCCACAGATACATGAAGCGCGGCGCGCCGCCGCGGACAAATGCCATCAGATCGAAGTTGCCCAAGGACGCCAACGGTCCCGGGTTGAGCAACCTCGAGTAAATGTTGTTGGAATACTCTCCCGGCCGGCGGTACATGATGACCCGAGCGTCGGTGAGCCCGGCCTTCTTTTTGGCCAATTCGACCGCATCTTCGAGGTACCCGATGTCGTCCACCAGTCCCGCGGCCTTCGCCTGCTCGCCCGTGTAGATGCGCCCGTCCGCGAGCTTCTTCAGCTGGTCCATCTGCAGCTGAGGCCGGCCTTCCTGCACGACCGTCAGGAACCGCTGATAGAACGAGTCGATGAGCGACTGAAAGATAGCGCGCTCTTCGGCGGTCATGGTGCGGAAGGGCGATCCCATGTCTTTTCTGGGACCGGAGGTCACCGCGGTGGCTTCGATTCCCACCTTCTCCAAGAGGCCCTTTGCGTTCATTGTCAGCATGATGACGCCGATACTGCCGGTGACGGAAGAGGGATGCGCCAGGACGGAATCGGCGGCGGAGGCGATGTAGTAGCCGCCCGACGCGCCGACGTCCATGATGGACGCGATCACCGGCATCTTCCGATTGGATTTGAACGTCTTCAGCTCATGATGAATGATGTCGGAGGCCGTCACCGTACCCCCGGGCGTGTTGAGCCGCAAGACGATCGCCTTGATGGCGTCATCTTTGGCGGCTCGGCTCAGCTGTTCCTTGATGCTGGCGATCAGGCTCGGAGTTTGGGACAGCCCATCCCCTTCCTCGGAACTGATCACGCCTGAAATTTCCATCAGCAGCACTTTGTCTTTTCCGGTGCCGCTCACCTGAGTTTCTTGCAATGGGCCGGGTCCTGGAAACAGCGGGAAATTGAACGTACAGGCGCTGGCGAGGATCGCGGCCGAGAAGACGAACAAGAACCGACTAGCCATGGTGTCTCTCCATGAGGCGGATGAACTCGTGAAACAAATACGCGGAGTCGTGAGGGCCGGGAGAGGCCTCGGGATGGTATTGGACCGAAAAGACCGGATGATCAAGACTGACCATCCCTTCGACGGAGTGGTCATTCAAACTCAGATGCGTGACAGACAGCCGCCCATACGGCGTCTCGACGACCGGCGGCTTCGCCGGCACGCGGGACGACGGCTCTGCCAAGCGAACGGCGAAATTATGGTTTTGGGAGGTAATTTCGACTTTCCTGGTCCGAAGGTCGATCACGGGATGATTGGCGCCATGGTGGCCGAACTTGAGCTTGTAGGTTTGCAGGCCGAAGGCCAAACCCAGAATCTGATGCCCCAAGCAAATGCCGAAAATCGGTTTTCGCCCGATAAGCGATCGCACCGCGCTGATCGCATAGGGCACCCCTTCGGGATCGCCGGGCCCGTTGGAGAGGAACACCCCGTCGGGGTTGAGCGCCTCGACTTGGGCAGCCGACGTGGAGGCCGGCACGACCGTCACCTGGCAGCCGACGTCCACAAGACGCCGCAAAATATTTTCTTTGACGCCGAAATCGTAGGCGACCACGCGCCAGGTGCGAGCAGATCGCGCCCCGGTCTCCGCATCAGGGGTCCAGGGGCCCGAGCCGTCCTTCCATTCATACGCCTGTGCGCAGGTCACTTCCGCGGCCAAGTCCCTGCCTACAATACCGGGAGCTTGCTGTGCTTTGCGCACCGCTTGGGCCCGGTCCAGGTCGCAGTGCGTGATGAGACCCTGTTGAGAGCCGTGCTCCCGCAAATGGCGGGTCAACGCCCTCGTGTCCAATCCTTCGATCCCCACGATTTTGGCTTTGACGAGGTAGTCCCGAATCGAATCTTTCTGACGCCAATTGCTGGCCAGGCGACTGGCTTCCATCACGACAAAGCCCTCCGCCCACACGCGGCGCGACTCGACATCCTCCGGCGTGACGCCATAGTTGCCGATGTGGGGGCAGGTCATGGTGACGATCTGGCCCTTGTAGGACGGATCCGTCAGCACCTCCTGGTAGCCCGTCATGGCGGTGTTGAAGACGACCTCCCCCACCGCTTCCCCTTCGTAGCCGAGCGCCTTCCCTTCGAACACGGTGCCGTCGGCCAGAGCCAGTAACGCTCGCTTCATTCGGCGGCCTCCTTCTGAACCAGCATCCGCCGAACTCGCACGGCAGCCAGGCAGAGGCCCAAACAGAGATTGATGATGTACAGGGACCGCACCGGCATATGCAGCTTGAAAAACGCTTCGAAGGCTTCTTTCCGGCCTTCGCCGGCCTTGAGCGCGAACGCTTCGGCCTGTCGCGCGGCGGCGAGCGGATGCAGATACAGGATGATCACGGCGGCAACGGCGGCCATGAGCGCAAACAGCAGGCCCTCCCCCCGGCTGACATCATAGGGCGGCGGCGCTTGCCAACGCCTCCATCCCATGCCGACCGTGAGCGCCGCCATCGCGCCCACGACCAACCGGTTATAGCCTTCGAACGCGCGGGTCAGAAAGAGGCCACCGGCATCCTGCCCCCCGAACGTATTGAACACCGCCGGCAACACCGCCGCGACCAACACCACAAGGCCTCCTACCCAGATTCCCAGTGCCACCCATTCAGTCAGCAGACTGATCACCAGCATTCGCCGCACGGTTCGGGACACCTTACCGATCCGCCGCGTCGCTGTCGAAGACGACGCGTCCACACACCAGCGTCTTTTTTACACGACCCTTGACCTTCCAGCCAGCGAATGGCGTATTGCGGCTTTTCGACCGGAACTTCGTCGGATCCACGGTCCATTGCTCCTGCGGATCCACCACGCACAGATCCGCGTCGGCCCCGACCGCCAGCGTTCCCTTGCGCAAGCCGAACGCCTCGGCCGGCGCGGCCGTCAGTTTCATCACAGCCTGCTCCAGGGTAAGAACGCCCTCGTCGACCAGGCCCAACGTCAGCGCAAACGCCGTTTCGAGCCCGACAATTCCGAACGGCGCCTCGGTAAAGTCCTGCTGCTTCTCTTGCGCGGCATGGGGCGCATGGTCAGTTGCGACCACGTCGATGGTGCCGTCGCGCAAACCTTCTTTGATCGCTTGCACGTCATCCCATGTGCGCAAGGGCGGGTTCATCTTGGCGTGGGTGTTGTAGCCGCGCACGACTTCTTCCGTGAGGGTGAAATGGTGCGGACAGGCTTCCGCCGTCACCCGGATGCCCCGCGCTTTGGCCTCACGGACCATCCGCACGGAGCCGGCCGTGCTGATGTGAGCCAGGTGCAGCCGCGCCCCCGTCAGCTCGGACAAGGACAGGTTACGGGCGACCATGACGTCTTCGGCGGCGGCCGGAATGCCAGGCAGCCCCAACTCCGTCGAGATCAGGCCTTCGTTCATGCATCCGCCTTCCGCCAGGTGAATGTCCTCGCAGTGATCGACGACCGTCAAATCGAACGCCTTGGCGTATTCCATGGCGCGCCGCATGACGAGGCTATTCATCACGGGCTTCCCGTCGTCGGATATCGCTACGCAGCCGGATCGATGCAAATCGCCGATCTCCGCCAGCTCCTTGCCCTCCGAACCCTTGGTGATCGCGCCGATCGGCAGGACATTGGCCAGCGCCGCTTGCTTCGCGCGCTCCAGGATGAATTCGGTGACCGCCTGATTGTCGTTGACCGGATTGGTATTCGGCATGCAGCAGACCGTGGTGAACCCGCCCGCCACGGCCGCGGCGCTTCCGCTCTGAATCGTTTCCTTGTACTCAAACCCCGGTTCTCGAAAGTGCACGTGCAGATCGACGAAGCCGGGAAGGACGAGGAGGCCTCGTGCGTCCACCACCGTCGCTCCCGCCGGCGTCGGCACGCCGGCCCCGACCGCCGCGATGGTCCCGCCGCTGATCAACACATCGCCCACGCCGACGAACCGGCCGGGATCAATGATTCGTCCGCCCCTGATAAGGATCTGCGTGCTGGAGCCTGGCTTCATTGCGTCATGGTCTTTCTCTGGTGGTGAATGGACGGTTTTAATTCGTTCCCGACATCAAATAGAGGATGCCCATGCGGACCGCCACCCCGTTGGCGACTTGGTCCAAAATGACCGAGGACAGGCTGTCGGCAACATCGGGCGCGATCTCCACTCCGCGGTTGATCGGTCCCGGATGCATCACGATGGCACCCGGCTCCGCCAGTTTCACCCGTTCGGCCGTCAGACCATAGAGGCGTGCATACTCGCGGATGGTGGGAAACAGCGCGCGCCCCTGCCGCTCCAGCTGGAGACGCAGCATCATGATGACGTGGACGCCGCGCAGCCCCTCGTCCATATTGGAGTAGACGGTGGCGCCGAGTTTCTCGATCGCCCACGGCATCATGGTCGGAGGACCGATCAGACGGACCTCGGCGCCGAGTTTACCGAGCGCGTGAATGTTCGAGCGCGCCACCCGGCTGTGGGCGACGTCTCCGACGATCGCCACCCGCAACCCCTCGAACGGCAGCCCCCGCTGGCGGATCGTGTACAGGTCCAGCAGCGCTTGGGTCGGATGCTCGTGCCATCCGTCCCCCGCGTTGATCACCGATGACTTGACGCCTTTGGCCAGGGTTTCCGCGGCGCCGGCCGAGGAGTGGCGCAGCACGATGATGTCCGCCTGCATGGCTTCGATGTTGCGTGCGGTATCGAGCAGCGTCTCGCCTTTGACCACGCTGCTGGACGACGGGGAAAAATTGATGACATCGGCGCTGAGTCGCTTGGCCGCCAATTCGAACGACGTCCTGGTACGCGTGCTGGGCTCGAAGAAGAGGTTGACGACGGTCCGGCCCCGGAGCGCCGGCACCTTCTTGATCTCCCGTCCGGTCACTTCCTTGAAAGAGTCGGCGGTGTCGAGAATCAGCTTGATTTCATCGACCGACAGGGGAGCCAGGCTCAGCAAGTCCTTCCGTTTGAGGCTCATGGCATCCGTCGCCTCCCGCGCTCCTGAAGAATTGACCGCACGCCATGCTGGTTCATACGATCGTCATGCCTTCAAAATCACCACCCGGTCGTCTTCCCCCTGCTCTTCGAGCAACACCTGCACATTTTCTTCGCGCGAGGTAGGCAAGTTCTTCCCGATGTAGTTGGCCTTGATCGGCAGTTGGCGATGCCCCCGGTCGACCAGCACGGCCAATTGAATCTCCGCCGGCCGCCCGAGGTCGATCAATCCGTCCATCGCCGCCCGGATCGTCCGGCCTGTGAAGAGGACGTCGTCCACCAGCACGACGATCTTGTCCGAAACATCGAATGGCACCGACGTCTTCCTCAACACCGGTTGCTCTTTCCGCAGCGACAAATCGTCCCGATAGAGCGTAATGTCGAGCTCCCCGATGGGAACCGCCACGCCTTCGATCTCCTGAATGCGTTTCGCGAGCCGGTGAGCCAGATGGACGCCGCCGGTCCTGATGCCCACGAGCGCGAGATCGTTGACGCCCTTGTTGCGCTCGAGCACCTCATGCGCGATGCGCGTCAGCGCGCGGGCGATGTCTCCCGCGTCCATCACCAGCCGCTCGTGTGTCCGTTCCCCGTTGGATCTTGTCATGCCAGCCGCGCTCGTTTCTCGGCGATGGGATTGTAAGGAGACCTGCATGGACGGGCGAGAGACGCGGCGGAGACACGGCATAAAAAAACCCTCTCGCCAGATCTGACGAGAAGGTTCGCAGCGCTCAACCGGCTTACGGCCGGGGCAGTTTTCATCATCGGCTCCTTGCTCACCTCACAGGATGAGCGTTAAAGGCAGCCACATATTAATCGGCCGGCACGCTGCTGTCAAGGATCGTACCGAGAAGATTCAACCGGTCCTAGGCCGATGCGCACATCTCCATCCACGCGGCCACCCGGGAGCTCAGGCCGGTCTTCCGAAGAAACTCGGCATCCGGCTCCTCCAACGCCGCGTCGTTCTGCGGTCTCTGCCTTCGCTCCCAAATGTCGGCCACATGCACGGCGGCAAGGGCCGTGAACTCGTCGGTTCCACTGGCCTCGGGCCGATGATGGAAGGCGACCGCTTCTACGACGGTCTCTGCAACTCCCCATAGACTGAGCAGGTGTGCGCCCAACTCCGCGTGGGTCGTTCCGAACACGTCCCGCTCCGCCTGCCAGCCTGGCATGCGCCGGTCGTCTCCCAGCGCAATCATCCGCCGGTACTCGTGTGCCTGATTCGCGGCCAGGACCAGCCGCCCCACATCGTGCAGCATCCCGGCCGTGAAGGCGTCATCGACTAGGCTTTGCGGCGCCTGTTCCGACTTGGCGATGGTGCGCGCCGCAGTCCCGACCGCTAAGCCATGCTGCCACAACTCTTCGATTGAGAAGCCCGGCAGCGCGGCCCCTTCGTAGGCGGAGAACACCTCCGTGGTCAGCACCAGCGCCTTGATGGCATCGCTGCCGAGCAAGGCGACCGCCTGCTCGGGATTCGACACGGTCGTGCGGAAGCCGAAAAACGCCGAGTTCACCAATTGGAGGATCTTCGTCACCATGGCCAAGTCGCGAGAGATGATCCTGGCAATTTTCTTGAGCGACACGTCGCGCGAATGGATCTCCTGCATCAATTCCTGATAGACGGCCGGCACGCTCGGCAAGCGCGGCAAACCCACCAGGACACGGCGCAACCGGTCGTCCGCCAGCGACTCGTGCAAGGCGCAGGATCTCGCCATGATCGAATGGAGTTTGCGGACATCGAGCGGCTTTTCGAGAAACTGATGCGCAAGGCCGGCAGTCTGCACTCCATAGCCTTTCGCCGACTGCCCGGAGAACGCGATGCGCACCATCCCGGGATAGCGAGCCTTCACTTGCGAGAGCAGTTGAACGCCGTCCATCTCGGGCATGACCATGTCGGAGGCCACGACATCATATGGACCCTGCTCCAGCCTCTCCAGCGCAGCCCTCGCACCGTCCGCCAAGACGATCTCCCACTCGCTCGCGAGAGGAGACAGCGTCCGCTCGAGCATCCGGCGGACTTCCGGCGCATCGTCGACGATCAGCACCTTCCGCATGCGGCCTCCCGACCTATAGATTCGTTCATCCTATCGGCGGGCGGCGGCGCGGACTTGAGCGCTCGGCGCGGGGGAACGTCACGGCCGTTTGAGTTCTTCGAGGGAAAACTGCTTGGGCAGCAGGACAGGAAGGACCAGTCCGATGGGATCGCCTCGCTTGATGGTCGTGGGCTTTTCGAGCTGCAAGAGGAAGTTGGCGGTAAAGGCATCGTAGTCTTTCAGCCAGTCGTAGAGGTTGGGGGTGCGCTTGTACTCCTGCGTCTTGATGCCTTCCCACACGTGAAACGTCCGCTCCGGGTAGTGATAAAAGCGATTCGGAATATCCTTCATCATCAGGCCGACGTGCTTGGGATAGTAAAAGCGTATCCCGCAGCACAACTTCGGAAATCCACTGTTCAAGATCAGATCGACGTAGGTGCCGGAGAAGGACTTGTATCCCAGCAGCCGTTCTTCGGGAAGAATAGGAGGGGCCTGCCACTTGATGCCGTCCGCCGTGCGGCGGATCTTGCAGTCGGCCGGCGAGCGGATCAACCAGCCGTACTGCCCGACCGTGCGAAC
>JBDZVU010000010.1:62204-64110 GCA_040255845.1 Nitrospiraceae bacterium
CCGCGCAACTACGGCACCCGCACGTGGAACAGGGTCAACCCGTCCTTCAGCCGCGCCCGAGGCAGGATGGTCCGATGCATGCGGAACGTCGGGAGGCCGGCCACTGGTTCTTCCCAACACATCTGAAGGCGCCGGTGAGCCAGGAGGTCGCGTGCGATCCCGGGGCCGACAAGAAAGGCATGTCCCCCCGGCTTCAAGACCTTCTTTAACGAGTCGGCTGCCGCGATCACCTCCGGCTCGGACGCGAAGGATTCATAGGGAAGCCACCGATAGACCAGGTCGTAGCGCGGCTGGCTCGGAGCCTGCTGCGCCCGATCGTCGATATGAAAGCGGATCCGATGGAGCCAGTCCCATCGCTGCACTTCGGCACATTGCGTCCAGAGCTGCTGCGCCTGGCGTTGCGCATACGCCGGGTGTCTGATCTGCGCGGTATAGTGGCGCGGGCGGTCGAATAACACGCAGGTTGCGATCACGGCATCGCCGTTCTGGATCAATATGTGTTCCGCCCCCGACAGGATCGATCCGATCTCGCGGTCCTGCTCACCCAGGTCCTGGATATAATCCGCGACAAACGGCTGCGCCGCCAGCTCACCGATTTCCCGTTCATCGTCGGGATAGAACAGCACGGCTCCATATGCCTCCGTCGGCTCGATCAGCGGCACGCCGCCTTCGAAGACTTCCCGCCAATCGACCGGGCTGATTGGAGGCGTTGACACGCCGGCCGGTTCGGCGCCGGTGGTCACGGGCAGAGTGAGATGCCGCTCCTGCTGGCGATCCTTTACGGTCAGGCGCGTGCCGTGTACGTGCAGGCTCCGATCCAACGGGACGACGCGGCGCCCGGAAGGATTCACATAGGGTACCCCGGCGCGGTCGTCCTCCAAGGTGGCCTTTTGCACGATCCCCTTTTGCACTGTGATGCACAGCCGCTGCGCCGGGTCGAAGTACCGAACGGGAGGATCCGGCGACGGGAGCCACGGAAGCTGGTGTGCGCGTTGAGGATCCATGAATATCGACAGGGGGTTTCCGCCGGCCGGCGTCTGCGGGACAAAGAAACTGCTGAACAAACGAAACGCCGCTTCCGATGGATAGGGAGGGATGCCGCGGTAATGCAAGGGACGAGGCAGCTTGCCTTCCTGCTGGTCGTCGTAGAGGCCGCGAATGAGCTCAAAGGCGGCCGACCCGGTCCCGGGCAACAAGGACTTGAAGAGCTCGACGACCGGGAGGAAGTCGATGCGGTCCCAGTTCATGGCGCCCATGCAGGACAGAAAGCGGGCGTTGTCGAAACCACCGTCTTCCAGCAAATAGAAGGCATCTTTCCGGTGGCGGATGGTGGCCATCCCCGTCTTGTCGATCTTGAAATCGTCGTCACGATAAAACCATCGCACTTCCTCCATCGGCACGCGCAACGCCTGGGCCGCCATCCCGCGCAGCTCGTCCGGACCGACGCGCTGCCATCCCGGTCTGGCGGCGAGATTGAGCGTCGTCGTATTGATCAATCCGGCCGGCTTCAGGCCGACCCAGCGGCCCCAGTCGAGCCGCATCCGGGCGCGCGACAGGCACACCCCTCCGCTCGAATCGGTCGTCCATTCACATTCATGGAGCGGATGGCCTGCCGGATCCGTGGCGAGGAACCGCCGCCCATCGGGACGATAAAAGACGAGATGGCCGCTGGAGCGCCGTACCACCCGTCCTCCCGACGCCGAGAAATCCCGGGCCAGCGCCCGCGTGGAAGGAAACCAGAGATGGCCGGGGGAGTCCAGGGCGACGGCGATGCGGTCGGAGGACATTACTCGCGGATTTGGCCGGTGCCCAGCACCACGAACTTGGAGCACGTCAACTCTTCGAGCCCCATCGGGCCGCGTGCGTGGATCCGGGAGGTGCTGATTCCGATCTCCGCGCCCAAGCC
>JBDZVU010000140.1:0-4704 GCA_040255845.1 Nitrospiraceae bacterium
GGGAGGGTTACGGATGGCCCCCCACCGTCTCTGCCGGACCCTGAAGCGTCGGTCAGGAGCTTGTAGAGCGCCTTGGCTGTCCCTGGGGCATGGCCTTCAGAGCGGTTATTGATCAACACGTAGGCGCGTCGTCCTTCCTGCACCGCCTGCGTGACCATGCGGGCGGTGGCCGCTCGCATGTCGGGCAGGGGCCGAACCAGCTTCTCGTACGGTTCATAGGCCTTGACCGCTTGGTGGTAAGTCTTGTCTCTCGGGGTCAGGAGGCGAAGCAGGACGAAGCGACCCGTGAATCGGCCGTCCAGTTTCTCGTGCTGTTGTTCGAGCGTCGGCATGCCGTACAGGTGGTTGTACACGTGACTGACGCGGTGCGTCTCGAGAATGCTGCGGTAGTCTTTTCCCAAGACGGCGGGATTCCGCACCTCGACGGCGTATTCGTACGCGGCGGGCAGGCGGCTGAAGAACGCGTCCAGTTTGGGAAGGAACGACGAAGGATCGAGGCCGGTGCGCTGAAACTCGAAAATGAACGGGCCGGTGCGGGAGGCCAGCCCCTGTTCGAAGGGAGGCAGCACCTGCGAGAGGAAGTAGTCGGCGTCCAGAAAGCGAGGATTCGGTCCGGCCTTGTCGCGATACCGAAGCCCGGCTGGATAGACGGGAACGGTGATCTCCTCCCAGACTTTCGCGCAGGCTTGAAAGCCTGGAGGCATCAAGGATGCGTAGTGCGCGAGCTGCTGGGCCGTGGGGGGACCGTAGAAGGTGAAATCGAAGCCGACGGTGCGGAACAGCGGCTCGCCCTCGTACTCGTACCGCGCATATTCCGCCAGGCAGTCCTGCTTGAACCGCCCTTTCGCGTACGGCTGGCGATACACATCCCCCTTCCATCCTTCATACGTCCAGGTGGAGGCGCCGAGCCGAATGAGCGGGGACAAACCCATGGCATCGAGTCGTACGTCGGCACGTCAACTTGTCCGCCTCGGTGCCGCGGGACGGCCCCGCTACGCGGCTTCCTCCGTCCCGGCGCGCGACCGCGCGGCCCGCAAGGTCGATTCGATCGCCGTCTGAGCCTTGCGGGCGCGGTCTTGCATGACGTCGAGGTCCTCGGCGACCGGTCCAAGGCGGCGCCGCAGTTCCTCCAACGTCGCCTTCAGCTGCGTGACGGCTTTCGAAGACGCCGCGGCCTCCGGATCGGCTGAGCGTCGGTGCTGACGTTTCTCATCCTCTTCGTTCGGAAGCCGATGGACGGAGAGCACCAGCTGCGCCTCGGCAATCGCCTCGAGGAGCGCGCCTCGCTCCGCATCCAGGCGTTTGACCTTCGGGGCCCGATTCACGAAGCCCTCGGCCGCCAGCATCAGCCGATGACAGGCACGCACGAGGTCTTGCTCGTCTTGTCGCTTCACCCCCGAGGTCCTTCCTATTCCTTACTATTCTACTGTGCGCCGCAAAGCGCCGGGAAGGTGGGGGCGGCAACGGCCCACGGGCCCGAGTCGTCACGCCGCCCGGCCGAGCGGCCGCGATCCGGCATCGAAAGCCGAACGGGGCTGGTCGGTGTGCCTGTGGAATCGGTCGACGAGGCGGCGCCCGAACCCGACGATCGCGGCTCCAAGGCACAGGGCCACGGCGATCCACGTCAACGCTTCGAGGAATGGCAGATCGAAAAACGCATTCTCGAACAAGGCGTTGATGACTCCCATCCTCTCACCTCCTTTCTCGCCTTAGGTAAGCAGGAGGGCGCCCGTCGTCAAGCGGCGCAATGAGCGGCCCCCGCGGTGCAATGAGGAGGGCAACCAGGGTAGAGTAGCGGCGCGAAGGAGGACACCATGGCACGGTCAAATCGGCCGGAACTGGTCAAAGATAATCCGCCGGCTCCGCAGGTGTACGTGCGGTGGCGGAACAGAAGGAAGTCCGGCTCCCGCACACGCGCAGGCAATGCCGAGGATTCCGCGTTGCGGGAGGTGCTGCGGCGGGTGACCGAGGCGGCCCAAGCATTCGTGGAGGCCACCCCGGAGTCCAAGCGCGCCGCGGTTCAGCGGCGCGTGCTGGCGGCGGCCCTCTCACAGGCGCACAAATCCTTGCTGTCCGGCGAGCGGTGAGACGCTGACACCGTGCAGGGAGCGCGCGCTGCGCGGCCGATTCTTCGGCCGCGCAGGCAGGGGCTGTGCTATCGAGGCGTCGGGACGTCCTCGGTGGGTTGCTCGTCCGCCCGGGCGGCGCGCGGTGGCGCGCCCGTTGGCTGGGTCTCGGGCCCGCGCCCCGGGCCGCGCTGCGCCTGTGTCACGGGGAGGCGCGCGGCCGCGCTGGCGGTGCCTTCCAAGAGCACGTCGGCGATGAGGGCCTCTTTCGTCGAGAGCACCTGCCCGGCGTGCTGGCGCGCCAGCAGCACGTCCATCGCCAGCGTGCCGGCTTTATGCTGCCCGGTCAGCGCGCTTTTCATGCCGGCGAGCCGCTGTGACAAGTCGAAGCGCACAGCCTGCCGAAGCCGTTCCCGCAATTGTTCGTCCACCGTTTGCCAGTACCCGACCTTGTACTCATCCAACGCAGCCTTCGTTTCATTGGCCATCTGCAGATCGGGGATCGTGATGACGTTGCCGTCTTGCTCCAGCTTCGGCGTTCCCCAGTAATACAGGGTGCCGTTGACGCCTCCGCTTGTTTCGAGCGCCACGAGCGTGCGGCCGTTGACGTCCGATGCCGTGGCGCGCTCCAGCAGCAGATCGCGTCCGAACGTGGTCGGCATCGTGACCGTCTGGTGGAAGAGCTGCTGCTGGAGCCGGTGGTTCAGCGCCTCATACGGCACCGGCAGCGAGGCCAGCACCGTGTACGGGCCGTCCTGCGAGGCGGCGGCCTGCTGATCCAGATGCACCTTCAGCGGAGCTGCCGTCTTGGGACGCTCGCACGGCGTCTGGGAGAGGGCCACCGGAGTCTGTCTCGCGAGTCCGGAGATGATGGTGTGTTGTGCCGGTCCCTTCAGCGAGCCGATGATCAAGTCGCTCGCCTTGCCGTACAGACAGATCGGCTGCGCACCCTGACTGATGGACAGCGGCTCTTGGAGGCGGTCCCACACGAGATTGATCGGCATGACGTATCCGGCCTGCTCCACCGACCGAGCGACCTCTTGCGTGAGGGCTTCCTGCCGGAACAGCTCGGCGAGCTGGTCTTTCACCGGAATATTGAACATGTTGCACTTGGCGTCGCTTTCCGGCTTGGCCGTGATCATCGTATGAGGCTCCGCCATGGACACCAGCAAGCCGTTGTCATGCTCGCGCAGTTGAAGCCGACCCGTGCCGTCGATCACGGGATACACGGGATCCAACCGGCACGCGCGGGCAGCGGCCGATTCAATATGTCCGCGATAGACCGCCTGATACGTCACCAGCCCGTCCTTGATCGCGACCTGCGGATCGCCTTCACGGACGAACTGCCATTTATAATCGTTTCCCAGAGGATGGCCTTCGTCGGTCAGCCGTTCAGGGAGCGCCCGCTGAATGATCTGCTGCAACGGCGACAGATCCGCGGTCAACGTCACCGGAAGCAGGGACTCGGGTGCCTGCGCCTGCTTCGTCTTGGCCGTGAGGGGCTCCAGCGTCGGCGGCGTCTTGCCGAGCGTCGGCGGCGGTTGGGGCGGCGGCGTACCGGCCGGGATGGTGTGGCTGCACGCGGTCAACGCCAGCAACGACAGGGCGAGCGTGAGCGTGCGAACGCGTCTGTACATATCCATGTTCTGCCTCCTTGTTTTGCTTGAGGAGGCGGTGCAAGGCACATACCGGTAGGGAATCTCCGTAACCGCCTGGCCCACATGTACAGGGATGCAGCTCCGAGGAGCCCCGAAGGACAGGTTGTCCGCGCGGCAGCCAAGACGCCGTCTCGGGATATCTCTAACTGCGCTGCATATGTCCATAAAGAATTTTCAGGGCGTGCCCGCTGAATGACCCGTTGCAATGGCGACAGCTGCGTCATGGGAAGCAGGGATGCCGCTGCTGGGACAAGTCGAGGCGCACGGCCTGCCGGAGCCGTTCCCGCAATTGTTCGTCTGCCAATACCCGACCTTGTACGCATCCAATGCGGACTTCGTCTCATTCGTCATCTGCAGATCGGGGATCGTGATGGCCTTCACGTCTTGCTCCAGCTTCGGCGTTCCCCAGTAGTACAGGGTGCCGTTGACGCCTCCGCTCGTTTCGAGCGCCAAAAGCGTGCGGCCGTTGAGGTCCGAGGCGGTGGCGCGCTCCAGCAGCAGATCACGTCCGAACGTGGCCGGCATCGTGACCGTTTGGTGGAAGAGCTGCTGCTGGAGCCGGTGGTTCAGCACCTCATACGGCACGGGCGGCGACGTATGCATCGTGTACGGGCCGTCCTGCGAGGCGGCGGCCTGCTGAACGGTCAGCGCCAGCAGCGACAGGGCGAGCGTGAGCGTGCGAACGCGTTCGTACGTATCCATGTTCTCCTCCTTGTTCTGCTTGAGGAGGCGGTGCAAGGCACATACCGGTAGGGATTCTCCGTAACCGCATGGCATGGACGTACACAAGAGCGGCGCAGAGGAGCCCGCTGGACAGGTTGCCTGCGCGATAGCCCAAGACGCCGCCTCTGGATTTCCCTAGCTGCGCCGCTGACCGGCGTGCGCTCTCCTGGACTAGAGGGAGGGAGCGGAATCGGGCACAAAAGCCGGCTCGGCTTCGCAGTCCGCGATGGATTCGACCGGTACGCTGAGGCGTCCTC
>JBDZVU010000061.1:0-19532 GCA_040255845.1 Nitrospiraceae bacterium
GTAATGCACGTGGAAATCCGGATCGTCGGCGGCGCGGCGGGCGAGGTCGCGATGGAACTGGACCATGGGTTCGCCGAGCAAGACCGGGTGTTCGACCTCGGGCGCTCCGTGGGTGTAGAGCTTGGCGAAGACCCAAATATTCAGGTATTCGCAGCAGGAATTAATGCCGGTGATGACATGTGCCCCGTTGAGCCGCGCCTGGAGCGCGCCCGCCACTTCGTCGTTGGCCGTGACCATGCCGCCGAGCCGCCCGTACAGGTTGGGGATGATCACGACATACCCCTCGCAGGCGAGACGCGCGCCGAGATCCTTCATCTGGGCCGTCAGCCCCCACCAATCGTGCAGCAACACCACCCCGGGATACACCCCCTTTTCCTGAGGCCAGAACAAGATGCTGTCGATCTGGTGTTCCTTCGGCATGCGGGTCTTGAAATAGGGATCGACCATTTGGTCGGAGTGGGTGGGGATCGGGACTCCGCTGGGAAAGCGCGCGGTTCCGGTGCCGATTTGTTCGAGCGTAAAGGGAGCGCTGTGAGTGGTCGTCATGTCGTGATGCCTCGTGTGGTGCTACGGACCGTCGCCGGTACTATATGAAGCGCGTTCCGGTAAAGTCAACGGACGCGCGGCTCGGCAACGATTCGTTGACCGCGAGACCGCCGCTCTTTAGAGTGTCATGCGTGATCGGGAGGACCTATCCGTCCACCATTGGAATCGGCCTTGTCGGCTTCGGACGGCACGGAAGCCGCTATGCACGACACATCCTTCACGACCTGAGCGCTGCGCGTCTTGCCGCAGGCTGCCGCCGCCGACCCGAGCAGGGAGCCGGTCTCTCAGGCGCAGAAGGGGTGCCGATCTACGCGGACGCCGCGGCGCTCATCGCCGACCCGGCGGTCGATGTGGTGATCTCCGTCGTCCCGCCCGTCTTCTCGAGGGAGATCTGCCTGGCCGCCGTGCGCGCAGGCAAACCGATCCTCGTCGAAAAGCCTCTTGCGGCCGCTGCCGATGACGCGTGGGTCATGGTGGAGGCGGCTCGGACCGCCAGTGTGCCGTTGATGACGGCCCAGACGTTGCGATTCGATGCAGCCGTCTCCGCCATGATGGCCCAAAAACATCTCGTCGGCCGGCTGCACCGAGTGGAACTGAGGAGCCGAATCCCGAAAAAGGACTCAAGCGCGGATCACGCGCTAGGGTATGGCGGTCGCGGGGCATTGCTCGAGATCGGCGTTCATTTGCTGGATCTGGTTCGGTTCCTGACCGGCGAAGAGGCACGCGAAGCCGTCTGCCGGATGGACGCGGTCCCTCCCGCGGCACCGGATACAAGAGACTGGGTGACGATCACGACGGCCGGCGGGGTCGACTGCTCCCTCGAAATCGACCGGGCGGAAGGAGACCGCATCGGAACCGCTGCGTTGATCGGATCGGAGGGCTGCCTGGCGGCCGATTGGGTCAGGCAGGAACTTCACTGGAAGCCGGCTCGCGGACCGGAGGAGAGCACCACGCTTCAGCCCCGCCAGACCGTGCTGGCCGCGCTTGAATCGTTTCTCCAGGCGCTGCGCGACAACCGCCCCATGCCGGTCACCGGGTTGGACGGATTTCGGGCCGTCGAAATGGCCGATGCCTGCTACCGCTCGGCCGCATGCGGCGGGGTTCCCGTCCGGCTGCCGCTCAAGTCAGGCTGCGGATAACGTTTCGTTCCGCCTTTGCAACCCGAACCGCGCGAAGCCTGAATCCCCCCTGCGATCACGTTTCCGCCACGATGTGCGTGTCGGTCTCTTCGACGCCGTCGATGGCGTGAATCTTGGTGATCACCACGTCAGACAGCGAGCGCTCGTCCTGGACGCTGATGAACATGATGATGTCCGGCCGGCCGAAGCACGAGTGCGCCTGCTCCACCCCCGGAATGCGCTTGAGGGCCTGCACCACATCCTTGGTTTTTCCGGCCTTGACCTTGATCAGAATGTACGCCTTGGTCGCCATCGCGGTCCTCCTGGTCACAACGGTTCACTGCTCTTCGGGCTCGCTGCGTCCGGCGTCGCGCCCGGCATCCTGCGCCGATGCGACGCGTAGACTTCCTCAAAGACCAACCCCCGGGCGGCCAGCGCCGCTTGCGCGTCCCGCACCAACGCCATCAAACGATGAAAATCCTCCACCGACACATTGACAGGCGCGAACCCCGGGGCGAGCGCCAGCCGCTCGGCGGGCGTCGCGCGCGCTTCCGCCTCGGCCAATGCCTCCAGCAGGGGAGCCGTCCAGCCCTTCGACCGGAATTCGGTCAGAAGCGTGGGAGCCTGCGCCCCATACTTCGCGGTCAGCGCCTGCGTCGCGAAGTCCTGCACCGCAGGGTCGTGGCTTTTGCCAAACGCGGATTGAAACTGAATGACCGATTGCACAATCTTGGTCGCTTCGGGAGAATGTTCCGGGGGCAGCACCTGCGCTTGGGCGAGCGTCGCCAGCACTGCCATGGCGGCTCCCACGTGGGGCTTCGACGCGCGGCCGTCGTCGGCGCAGACCGCCCCGGCCGCGAGGACGAGGGCGACCCCGCCGATGACCGGTGCCGCACCCAGCGCCCTGGCAAGGACGCGCGGCCCGCCGAGCGAGATGATGCACTTCCCACACGAAATTCGACGGCGGGCCATGAGGGCGATTATACCGACGACACCCGGCGGCGGCTACGGGAGACAGCGGGTCTATTGAAAATACTGAGGAAAACTTCCTATAATCGCGGCCTGTTTCTCAGGGCACAGAAAGGCTGTCTCCTTCATGCTCGCCAAGGTCACGAGTGCGGCGCTCGTCGGGCTCGATGCTCACCTGGTGGACGTGGAGGTGGATATCTCGGGCGGACTCCCCCAGTTTTCGGTCGTCGGGCTGCCCGACGCCACGGTCAAGGAAAGCCGCGACCGCGTCCGATCCGCGCTCAAGAACACCGGCTTCCATTTTCCTGCCAAACGCATCACGGTCAACCTGGCTCCCGCCGACATCAAAAAAGAGGGCTCGGGGCTGGACCTCGCCATCGCCATCGGCATCCTCGTCGCGGAAGACGTCATCCCGCAGTCCGCGCTGGACCATCGGGTGCTCGTGGGGGAACTCTCCCTGGACGGTCGCGTGAAGCCGATCACAGGAGCACTGTCGTACGGACTCGGCTGCCGCAAGGGATACGATCTGCTCCTGCCTGCCGACAATGCCACGGAAGCGTCGCTCGTGGAGGGCTTGGCCGCCTATCCCATCCATACGCTGCCCGAGGCAGTGGAATTCCTAAAAGGCCAGCAGGTCCTTCCGCCGTGCCCCTTCAATCGCCTTCTTCTTGAGGCGGGGAGGCCTGCCGAGGATGAAGACTTTGCGGACGTGCGGGGTCAGGATCACGCCAAGCGCGCGATCGAAGTTGCGGCCGCCGGCGGCCACAACCTGCTCATGGTCGGCCCCCCGGGGTCGGGCAAGACCATGTTGGCCAGGCGCCTGCCGTCCATCCTCCCGCTCCTGGAACTGGACGAAGCCATCGAAACCACCAGGATCCACAGCGTGGCAGGCCAACTAGCGCCGGACCGGCCGCTCCTGACCACGCGTCCGTTCCGTGCACCGCACCACAGCATTTCCGACGCAGGGCTGGTCGGAGGCGGCGCGGTACCAAAACCGGGTGAGGTCTCGCTGGCCCATAACGGGGTGCTCTTTCTCGACGAAGCGCCGGAGTTCAAACGGCCCGTCCTGGAAGGGCTGCGCCAGCCGCTGGAGGACGGGCAGGTCACGCTGACGCGCGCCAGCGGGTCCCTGCGTTACCCCGCGCGGTTCATGCTCGTCGCCGCGATGAATCCCTGCCCGTGCGGCTATTATGGCGATCGTTCCAGAGCCTGCGTCTGTACGGTGCTCCAGATCCGCCGGTACCGCGCGCGGCTCTCCGGTCCATTGCTGGACCGCCTCGACATTCATTTGGACGTCCCGCCGGTCCCCGTGCGCGAACTCCGGGCCGACCTGCCGCCATCGGAGGGATCGGCCGCGATCCGGCAGCGCATCTTAGCGGCGCGCGACCGGCAGCGGCACCGGTACCGTCAGGACGGGCTCTACACCAACGCCCAGTTGAAGCCGCGGCTGGTGAAGCGGTATTGTGGCCTCGATCAGCCGGCGCAGGACCTCTTGGAGCAGGCCATGACGCGGCTGCGCCTCTCGGCGCGCGCGCACGGTCGCATTCTCCGAGTGGCCCGGACGATTGCCGATTTGGCGGGCTCTGATAAGATTGACGCGGCGCATGTTGGAGAGGCGATTCAGTACCGCGCATTCGACCGCCAGGCGGAGGGGTAAACGGCGATGGCGTCAACCGTGAAAGTATTCTTGTGGTGGTTCGTGGTCGGAGCCACGATGGCGCTGGCCGTCATCATGCTGCAGGGCGGCATCCGCGACATCATGCAGAGCCAGGGATCGGTGTGGGAATTGAAGCTCGTGGAACTGCTCACCACGACCATGGGCGGCGGTCTCCTCGGCGGGTGCATTGCGCTGATTCTCGACCGGATCAAAAAATCCTAGCCCGAGCAACGTCACGGCCGCTGCCGGTGGCCCGTGCAGAGTCAACAGGAGGAATGGAAGCCCGATGGACGTCGAAGTGGGATCGAATCTCTATCGCAACTCTGACGGCACGATCGAGATCGAGGGCGTGCCGCAGATCCAAGTGTCCCAACATCCCAAGAGCGGAGCGTTGCTGGTCAATTTCGCGCTGTTCGACGGCAACGGCCGCATGCTTGCCAAGGTCGTCGACAGCACGCTCATGTTCAACGAGCGCCGGGCCTACGATGTGACGAAGACGCCGAACAACGTGGCCATCAAGGAATCGGCCTCGGGGAAGGTGCTGCTGCAGATGGATCTGAAAGCGCCGAACGTCGTGGCCTTCACCCAAGGGGAGTTCCACACCGTCAAGGGCCATCTCCTGCAAGTCACGGCGAAGGACTGGAAAATCGACAAGCAGCAGAAAAGCGGCCTCACCGAGGACGCGAAGGGAGGGCCCGTCAAACTCGGATAAACGCCCTCCATCCGCATTCCACGATTCATCTCCCGGCGCCCTTCAGCTCTGAGCGGCTACGGTCGGGACGATGACGATCCCGCGATCCTTCACATCGACCGACGCCGTGTCGCCGTCCCGTAGCTCGCCCTTCACCAGCATCCGCGCGATCGGCGTTTCCAACTCCTGCTGGATCAAGCGTTTCAGCGGGCGGGCACCGTACACCGGATCGTACCCCCGCTCGCCGAGATGCCGCAGCGCCGCCGGAGACAGGGAGAGGGTGATGCGGCGGTCCGCCAGCCGCGCCCGAAGCCGCGCCAGTTGAATTTCGACGATCTTGACGAGGTGCTCCGTGCCGAGCGGATGGAACACGACCACTTCGTCGACGCGATTGAGAAATTCCGGGCGGAAATGCTGCCGGAGCTCTCCCATCACCACGCTTCGCATGTCTTCATAAGACGCGCCGTGCTGTTGGGCGTCCAAAATCTGCGGACTGCCGATGTTCGACGTCATGATGAGCACGGTGTTCTTGAAGTCCACCGTGCGCCCCTGCGAATCGGTCAACCGGCCGTCGTCAAGGACCTGCAACAGCACGTTGAACACGTCGTGATGCGCCTTCTCGATCTCGTCGAAGAGGATCACGGAGAAGGGCCGACGTCTCACGGCCTCGGTGAGCTGACCCCCTTCTTCATAGCCCACATAGCCCGGAGGCGCCCCGATCAACCGCGCCACGGTATGCTTTTCCATGTACTCCGACATGTCGATGCGGACCATGTTCTGTTCGTCGTCGAACAACACGGTCGCGAGGGCGCGCGCCAGCTCGGTCTTGCCGACCCCGGTCGGCCCCAGGAAGAGGAAGGATCCGATCGGGCGGTTCGGATCCTTGATGCCCGATCGCGCCCGCAACACCGCATCCGCCACCGCCCGGACCGCCTCGTCCTGCCCGACCACGCGCTCGTGCAGCAACTCCTCGAGCTTGAGGAGCTTTTCGGTTTCGCCTTCCATCAGGCGAGACACCGGAATGCCGGTCCACCGGCTCACCACCGCGGCGATTTCGTCCTCGTCCACTTCTTCCTTGAGCAGACGGGTGCCGTCCTGCTTCTTCCCCAGCTGCTCCTGCTCGATCGCGAGCTCGCGTTCCAGGCGAGGCAATTCGCCGTAGCGCAATTCCGCCACGCGGTTGAGGTCGTAGGCGCGCTCGGCCTGCTCGATCTTCAGCTTCGTCTCTTCGATGGACTCCCGGATTTTCCGGAGGCGGGAGACGGAGACTTTCTCGGATTCCCACCGCGTCTTCAGCGCCTGGAGGTCGCGCTGCTTCTCCGCCAACTCGGCCTCCAACGCCGTCAGCCTGGCGGCGCTGGCCTCGTCCTTTTCCTTGCGGAGCGCTTCCCGTTCGATTTCGAGCTGCATCACTTTTCGCGACACTTCATCCACTTCGGCGGGCAGGCTGTCGATTTCCGTGCGCAGCCGGGCCATCGCCTCGTCCACCAGGTCGATCGCCTTGTCCGGAAGAAACCGGTCGGCGATGTACCGGTGCGAGAGCTTCGCCGCCGCCACGAGGGCACTGTCCTTGATCCGCACGCCGTGATGGACTTCATACCGCTCTTTGAGACCGCGGAGGATCGAGATGGTGTTTTCGACCGACGGCTGGTCGACGAACACCGTCTGAAACCGCCGCTCGAGCGCCGCGTCCTTTTCGATGTGCTTGCGATACTCGTCGAGGGTGGTCGCGCCGATCAAATGCAGCTCGCCCCGCGCCAGCATGGGTTTCAAGAGGTTGGCCGCATCCATGGCGCCTTCGGCCGCCCCTGCGCCGACCACGGTATGCAACTCGTCGATGAACAAGAGAATCTGGCCTTGCGAGGCTTGGATCTCCTTTAGCACCGCCTTCAGCCGCTCTTCGAACTCGCCGCGGTACTTCGCTCCCGCGACGAGCGCGCCCATGTCGAGGCCGATGACCTTCTTATTCTTGAGTCCCTCAGGAACGTCGCCCTTGACGACGCGGATCGCCAATCCTTCCACGATCGCCGTCTTGCCGACACCCGGCTCGCCGATGAGGACCGGATTGTTCTTCGTCCTGCGGGACAGGATCTGTATGACGCGCCGGATTTCGTCGTCGCGTCCGATGACGGGGTCGAGCTTCCCCTGGCCCGCGAGCTTCGTGAGGTCGCGTCCGTACTTCTCCAGCGCCTGATAGGTGCTCTCGGGGTCTTGGCTGGTCACACGCTGGTTGCCGCGCACTTGCTGCAGAGCGCTCAGAACACGGTCGCGCGTCAACCCCAACCGCTTGAACACGCCGCCTTCTTGCACCATGGCGAGGAGCACGTGCTCCACGCTCAGATAGTCGTCCTTGAGCGATTTCTGTTCGTCTTCGGCCTTGGTCAGCACCTGTGCGAGCCGGGAGGCGAGATGAATCTGACCCGGACCGCCGCCAGCCCCCTGAACCTGCGGGAGCTTCGCCAGCGCCTGTTCGGCTGCCTGCCGCACGGCCTGCAGCGAGACTCCGGCCTGCTCCAGCAAGGCCGGAGCGGTGCCCCCTTCCTGCTCCAGGAGAGCCAGCAGCAGGTGCTCGACATCGATGCCTTGATGACTTCTCCGTTGGGCGTGGGCGGAGGCGCTCTGCAGCCCTTCCTGTAACTTGATGGTCATGCGGTTCATATCCATCTGACGCGCTCCCAGAAGTGAAATAATAAATGAGTTGCTTGTAGTCGAAATAAGCACCCGCTCTAGCAAGTCAACCCGTTCCCACCAAATCTTGAGCCCTTCCCCTTGACCTCACCCGGCGATCCCGACTAGGGTACCGCCCCATGCTGCAGGATCTCTCCGCCATGCTGGACGTGTACCGGCAGGCGCTGAAGGCCACCGGCCGGTCCCTCCGTGTGAGCTTGATCGCCATAGTGGCCCTCGTCGTGTTCGCCTTCCTCTTTGCGCTGGCCGCTCGACTGGCCGCTCCCCTAGGGATCGCCGGGGGATTTCTCCTCGGAGCCGTCAATGCCTTGCTCGTCGGCGCCACGCTGCGCCTCGTGGAGCAGTCGTTGAGCGCCATGCGGACCATTCAAGTGCGCGACGTCATGGACAGTTTCGGACAGTATTTTTGGGACGTCATCAGCGTCGGATTCGTGCTCTGGCTGCCAATGATGGCGTTGGAAATGGGGGTGCAGGCGAACCCTTATGGGCAATTTCTCAGCTCCGCCGTGCTGCTGCTGGCGTTCTTGCTGCTGAACCCGGCTCCCGAAGTCATCTACCAGATCCGCCATGATTCGCCGCTGGACGTGTTCAAGTCGTCGTACGATTTCGTCATGGAACATTGGATCGAATGGTTCCTTCCCATCGTCGTGCTGCTCCTTCCTGTCGTCTTATCGCCGAGCGGGTTGCGGGAATTCGTCGCGATCAGCAGCCGCGTCGGCCGCGGGGCCGGGCTGGACTTTTTTCAGATCCTCATTCTGCCATTCACCCTATTGGGCGGCTGGCTGACTTACGTCGGGATTCCTCCTGATGTCCAGTGGCTCCTCGTGCTCTTGCTCACGCCGCCGGCTGCCATGGCCATTCTGTTGTTTCGCGGCCACTTGTTTGCATTACTTCACGGGTCTTCGCGCCGTCAGCGGCTGTTCGCCCGCCAAATGAATGCCGGTCGGTAAGCGTCGACCGTCTTGGCAGGCCGCTCAGAGCGTGCCAGTGAAGGCAGTGTGAGTTCCCGCCTGTCGGGCACACCCTGTCATTCGAAGCCCTAACGCTTGAGGGAAGGGGTGAAATAGTGTATGGGTCTACATACACCATCGGCGTTTTCAGGACTTTCCGGGAAAACTCAATGCTCAGACTGTCCATATTCTGGCGGCTGGTCCTGACCTCGCTCGTCATTATTGCCGTCATGGGAGGTGTGAATCTGTACGCCCTCTTTCAGCTGCGGCAATTGACCGCCCTCAGCACCGAGATGGCGTCGCATCACTATCCGGCGGTGGAGTCGGCCAAGCGTCTGATGGGGGGCCTCTATGCGCAGCTCAACAGCGAAAAGAAATATCTGGCGACGAAGGACAATGCTTTTTTGACGAACTTCAACGAGGAGGTCGAGGAGTTCCAGCGCAGTCTTCAACAACTGCGCTCCAAGGAAACGTCGCCGCAGGGTTTGCGTTTCCTCGAGGACACCGGGCGTCTGCTCCAGGAGCGGCTCGTGATGTTTCACGACGAGTTTGAACAGCTTCAGGCCGGCGCTCAGCAGGGGGTGCTGCCGGCCTACGAGAGCCGCCGCGACGGGCTGCTCGATCGAATGTCGGCCGCGCTCCAGGGCTACGTGGACCTCCATGAAGCGCGCGTCAGTGTCGGCGTCAGCGAATCGCGGGCCAGCGCGGCGCAAGCCGAGGCGGTCACCGAACAGCTCGTGTTGCTGGCTTTGGTGTTCGGGCTGGGGCTCGCCGGAATCGCGAGCTATACCATTCTGCGCCCCCTGCGCCAGCTCCAGGGCCACATCAAGCAGATCGGGCAGGGCAATTTCGGCGTGCCGCTGCAGATCGCGGCACCGGCGGAGCTCAAAGAGCTGGTCGACACGGTGAACTGGATGGGGACCAAACTTCAGGAACTCGACGACATGAAGGCCGAATTCCTCGCGCACGTGTCACACGAGCTGCGCACCCCCATGGCTTCCATCCAGGAAGGCACGCACCTGCTGCTCGATGAGATTCCCGGACCGCTTTCCCACGAGCAGCGCACCACGTTGCGCATCATGGCCGACAGCAGCCGGCGTTTGATCCACCTCATTTCCACGATTCTGGACCTGTCGAAGATGGAAGCCGGGATGATGGAATACCGCATCGTCCCCGTCGACCTGCGTCGGGTCGCCGATATCTCCGTCAACAAGGTGCGCTTGCTGGCGGATTCCAAACACGTCCAGCTGCTGGTGGAACACCCCGGCGAGCGGGTCTGGGTCAAGGCGGACGCGCCGCGCATCGAGCAGGTGCTCGATAATCTGCTGTCCAACGCCCTCAAATTCAGCCCGGAAGGCGGCATCGTGAAGATGCAGATGAAGCCTGATTTCAAGGCGGGCGTCCTGGAAGTCGCCGTCTCCGACGCCGGACCGGGTATCGCGCCTGACGACCTGCCGCACATCTTCGAGCGATTCTACCAAGGCAAGATGAAGTCGAAGCATGCGACTGCCGGAAGCGGATTGGGGCTCGCTCTGGCCAAGAAGGTCGTGGAAGCCCACGGGGGAAGAATCTGGATCGAAAGCGAGTTGGAGAAGGGGACTACTGTACGGTTTATCCTACGGTTGACCAAGCCTGGAGGGGCAGGCTTAACATGAGATTATCGCTACCGCTGGCTACCATTGTATCTGTCTTACTTGGCGGCTGCGCCGCCTGGACGGCGCCAACTCCGCTGAACCAACCGTATTTCTCATTGGAGCCGAACGAAGTGAAGACATTTCAATCACTTGCGAGAAAACAGGAAGCTCTCGCTTCAAAGTGCAGCGAGACCAATACCTGCGACCATGTGTACTTCACCAGAGCCTTGTTAGGGCTCTACGAAAGCCGCGAAGTTGCTGAGAAATATTTCGGAAAGGTGCTTGCCGTCGCACCCAAAAGCCATCTCGCCACCTCAAGCAAGGCATGGCTTCAGCTGCTCCAGGAAACACCGACTCCCAGGAGCCGTTCCTGGGTTCAGGCGGTGCTCATTGGCCCGACGCTGGCGGACACCAATGATGCACTGAATGAGACGGCAGAACGGTTGGTGCGGGACTTGCTAGATCGAGAAATGGTCATTCAGCAACTACGGAGCACCAAGGAAGGCGAGTCCGAAGCGGTCGCCGCGCTGCAGCGCGAGCTGGCGGAGCGGGACCGCAAGCTCGAGGCCCTGTCCAAGAAGGACGGCGCAAAACCGGCTCCCGAACCGCAATCCGTGCAAAACCTGCAAAAACAATTGGCGGAGCGGGACAAGAAGATCGAAGAATTATCGACGCAACTGGAAGCACTCAAGCGCATCGATCAGGAGATGCGTGAGAAGGTGCGCCCCATTCGGCCACCGTCCACCACCAGTCCCGGGCCGGCACCTGAATCCACCCAATAAGGAAAACCATGGACCAAGAGCAGATTCTTGTAGTTGACGACGACGAAGGCCTGTTGCACCTGCTGAAAATGCGGCTCACCGCGATGGGGTTCGCCGTCACGCCCTGTACGACGGGGAAGGATGCCGTCGCCGAATCCAAAAAGCGCATGTTCGACCTGGCGATCACCGACCTGCGGCTGCGCGGTGAGGACGGGCTCGATGTGACGGAAGAGCTGCTCCGCAACCATCCCGGACTGCCGGTCATCATTCTCACGGCCCATGGAAGCATCCCGAACGCGGTGGAAGCCATGCAGCGCGGCGCGTTCGGCTATTTGACGAAGCCGTTCGACGATAAGGAGCTGAAGGCGACCATCGACAAGGCGCTCGCCCAGCAGCGCATGAGCCGGGAGATCCAGCGTCTGAAGTCGCTCGTCAAGGAGCTCTACGGCCTGGAGAACGTGGTGGCCCGCAGCCCGGCGATGCAGCGGCTCTTCCAGCAGATCGCCCAGGTCGCCGACTCCGACGCCACCATCCTCCTGTTCGGGGAAACGGGGACGGGCAAGGAAGTGATGGCCCGCGTCATCCACACCAACAGCCGCCGGAGCAAGGGCCCGTTCGTGGCTCTCAACTGCGCGGCCATCCCGGAAACCCTTTTCGAGAGCGAGCTGTTCGGCCACGTGAAGGGCGCCTTTACCAGCGCGCATGGCGCAAAGCGTGGGTTGTTTCAGATGGCCAACGGCGGCACCCTCTTCCTCGATGAGATCGGCGAGATGCCGCTGTCCATGCAGGTCAAGCTCCTGCGCGCGGTGCAGGAGCGTGAGGTCCGCGAAGTCGGCGGCGAAACGCCGACCAAAGTGGACGTCCGCATCATTGCCGCGACCAACAAGGATCTCGGCGAGGCGGTCAAGAAGGGAACGTTCCGCAACGATCTCTACTACCGCATCTCGGTCGTGCCGCTGTTCATTCCGCCGCTACGCGACCGCCGGGACGACATCCCGCTGCTCGCGCAACACTTCCTGAAGCAGAGCGTGGCGCGGGCCAACAAGGACGTCAAAGGCTTTACCCCCGCGGCGCTCCATCGGCTCATGGTCAATCCCTGGCCGGGCAATGTCCGTGAGTTGGAGAATGCGGTCGAAAAGGCCGTCGTGATGACTCGGCAGGACATGATCACCCCGGATCTGCTGCCCAGCGTCGGTGTCTCGCCGGACGCGCCGCTGAAGCCGCTGACGGAAGCGAAGGAGGAATTCGAGCGGACGTATTTGAAGAACGTCTTGCAGCTCACCGGCGGCAATATCTCCCGGGCGGCGCAATTCGCCGGCCGCTATCGCGCCGACTTTTATAAGATGCTCAAGAAATACGGTTTACACCCCTCGATGACGAAGGGCAAAGCCGAGGGCGAGATGGATGAGCAACTGGAGACCGACGAGGAAGAGACCGCACATTTGACCGAAGCCGAGCGGTAATCGCCTTTGAGCTCAGAGCGGAAGGCCGCGTCCAGATGGACGCGGCCTTCGTGTTTTTCGGAGATTCCCCACCCGGGCCCTTCTTACCAACAATTTACCTAGCACTTACCCCTCCATCACTCCGGCGCGCGGCGCTTCTGCTAAGTGTATCGGAGGCGATGTCCGCCGGCGAGGCGGCCGCTTCATCAGAGGGACTCATGAAGTGTTTTCGCTGCCAAGGCCTCTTGCTGCGACAGACGTTCTCCGATTTCTTTCGGACCTTTCATGCCTGGCGCTGCTTCAACTGCGGGGTGATCATCGACCGAACCATCGCGGCCAACCGGCGCGTGGCCGCGGCTGCCGCCGCGCAGCCGGTCAAGATCACGCGCCGTTGGGTCAGACGATCACCGATCGCAGTCTCACGGTAAGGGAGTGGACGGAAGGTGCAGGGAGGCTCAGGACTGCCGTTCGGTGGAATAGGGCACGTTCGCTTCCCGGAAGGGCCGGATTTCCTCGATGAGCAGGCCCCAAGCCGTGCGTAATGCGTCACTGTACTTGCTGATGGGCCCTTCTTTGAGGACGGTCTGGGGACCCGAGAGGACCGGTTCCGGAGTTCCCTCCACCGACGTGAGATGATTGAGGAGCCGCGCTTCATCACCGGGTGCCGCCTCAGTGGCTTCCATCCCGACGCGGCCCGGCTCACTCCAGCGCACGACGAACAGCCGGCCCAGAACGGTTCGCCGCCGGTCTGGCAACAGGAGCCGAATATAGAGATGGGTGCCGCGGGGGATCGGGCGTTTGGTGGCGATGCAGAGACCGCGGAGGGAGAGATCGACCGTCTTCGCCCCATCGACGTAGTCCGGGGAAGCGAGCTGGACGTCGTAGCTGAATCTCCAGCGTTTGGCGCGCGAGATAGACATCAGAGCCACCAGTACGGCGAGTCTATGAAAGGTGCGGTCCGGGTGCCAATCCCCCTTTAGGGCTAGATAGGATCGTGTCCCTATCGCTTTCGGCTGGTATGGACCTGGGGGCGGTGCCCGTATTCTTACTCGTCAGTCAGTTCGATTATGAGTCTTTCGGCGAGTACTTGGGACGGCTCAGCAGGTGGGGAGGTGCCTGCATGGTTCGGTCAGTCGGTCTCCTCGCCGGCTTCGAGGCACGCGGAGCACTGTTCCATATACGAGACACCGTGCTCGCTGCAGAAATATCGCTGGCACCGGCTGCAGACCATGTAGGACAGGCGCACTCGGTCATTGGCCTCGCAGACATAGCAGTTCTTCGCACTCTTCGCCTTCGGCATGGAACCCTCCGCCTCTTCCGTATGTAATCAGCCTGGCCCGTGCGCCGTTGCTGGGAAGGTCCCGCGTTCGAATACGACCGGCTACCGGACGGCCAGTCCCCGGATAGACGTTCGAAAAGGAGAGCGGGACGCAGACTAGACGACGGCTTTCATCGCCGTTTGAATCGCATCGTGCAGGTGCTCGGCAGCGGCTTCCTTGGTGAGCAACAGGGCCGCGCCCGCCGTTTTCATGGCATCCTGGTTGTCGCCGGCCGCATTGACCGACAAACCGATGACGACGATGTGAGGATAACGAGTCTTGATCTTGGCGGTCGCCTCGATCCCATTCATGCGCGGCATGTTGATATCCATGACGACCACGACGGGACGCAACCGGTCGGTCTCTTGCACCGCCTCCAGCCCGTCGGAGGCCTCTCCCACGACTTCAATGTCGCTGTAGCTGTCCAATACCAACCGCAGACCGTGCCGCACCATGGCATGGTCATCGACAAGCAACACGCGAACCGGTGCATGACATGATCGTGCAGGGAGCGATGCCGCCGTGACCGGGGGCGGAGCCGAGTCGATTTTCGGATGACGCCCCCCGTCGGGCTCGACCTGTGGATCGGCGCACCGGCGCTTCAAAGGAAGGGTGAGGGTCGCTGTGGTTCCTTTTCCAGGACTCGACGCCACGTCAAACGCTCCTTCCAACGCCTTCATCCGTTCACGGATGCTCAATAGCCCAAATTTCGTGGCCCAGCCGGCCTCCCCATGAGGTGCCTTGTGACTCGGCTCGAATCCGGCGCCATGGTCGATGACCTGGATTCGGAGTTGCGAGCCGTCATGCTCGAGTTTGATCCAGGCCTGGCCGGTCTGGCCGTGTTTCACCACGTTGAGCAGGAGCTCACGCACCGACTGAAACAGCAGCACCGCCTGATCTTCCGGCAGATCGAGTTTCCGCGCTTCCTCGACCAGCAAGGTGACCTGTAATTCATGATTCTGCATACGTTCGGCAAGCCACCGGAGCGCGGCCTCCAAGCCGAACTCGTGCAGGACGGGGGGACTCAAATCAGTCACGAGCGTGCGCGTGTAGGTCAATGAGTCCGTCAGGGCGGTTTCCATGCCGTCCAGCAGATCAGTGACCGAGGGGGCCAGCCCGGCGGTCTGCTTGACTTGACTCAGCTTCAACTTGGCAAGGACCAGCAGTTGAGCCAGGTGGTCGTGGAGCTCGGTCGCCAGCCGCTTGCGCTCCCGGTGCTCGGCAAGATTGAGCTCCGTCGCCAACGCCCGCAGCTGCTCGTGGGTCTGCACCAGCGCTCCGGTCCGTTCGGCGACGCGGGCTTCCAAGTCCACGGTGACCTGGCGCGCTTTCGCTTCGGCCGCTTTCCTGTCCGTGACGTCGTTCAGAATGACCGCCACCTTTCGGTCCCACGCTTCTCCGAGAGGGTAGGCATAGCCTTCATACCATCGGTCTCCGGACGGAATCTGAAAGCGCTTGGATTCACCAGTGAGCACGATCCGCCCATACAGATCGAACCAATGCTGCTCGTGCTGCGGGATCAGGTCCTTGAACCGCCGTCCCCGTGAGTGCCGAATCCCGATCTGGCGCTCAAAGGCCTGATTGTGTTCCACGATGAGGGCGTCCACCGGCCGATGCTGCCGATCGAACACCACTTCCACGACGCAAAAGCCCTCTTCCATGGATTCGTACAGATGCCGATACCGCTCCTCCGATCGCTGAAGCGCTTGTTCCGATTGCTTCCGTGCGGTGATATCGATGCACACCGCCACCGCGGCTCGGGGATTGCCGTACGCATCCCGCAGCAATGAAACGCTGTTGCTCACCCAGATCACCGTGCCATCAGGGCGCACGTACCGCTTCTCGATCATGAACGCATCGCCCCGTCCTTCGACCATGGGCAGAAAGAGGCTCAGGTTTCTCGGCAGATCGTCCGGATGGGTGATGTCCTGCATGCGAAGCCGCAACAATTCCTCACGGGTGCGCCCGACCATGTCGGCATAGCGTTGATTGACACGCACGAAACGCCCCGACAAATCCGTTTCCGCGATCCCCGCGATGGCCTGATGGTAGACGCTGCGGAACTGCTCTTCGCTCGTCCGCAGAGCCTCTTCGGCCTCCTTCCGCGCGGTGATGTCCATCGTAATGCCGATCATACGCAACGGTGCGCCGGGCTCATCACCGCGGAACGTCCCCAACGTATGCAACCACCGCACGGTCCCGTCGGGCCACAACACCCGATACTCAACATCGTAGGGACCGACGGCAGCGACACACCGTCTCCAGGCATCGAACACGCGGTCGCGATCATCCGGATGAATCAAGGAGACCCATTGCTCCTGAGTAGGGGTCGGAACGTCGGGAGGAAGCCCGAACAGCTCCTTGGTGAGCGGGGTGCAGTCGGTGATACCCGTACTCACATCGGTCGACCACATGCCGAGGCGCGCGCCGTCCAAGGCCAGCCTGAGGCGGACTTCGCTGTCCCGCACCGCGTCTTCCGCGCGTTTGCGTTCGGTCACATCGATGGCGATGCCGCCGGTCATCACGCCCTCGACGCCCGGCACCCGGATTGGAAACTTGCTCACGAGTGAATAATGGCATCCATCGTCTTGATCAAGCGTTTCGACCACCTCGATCGGCAGCCCGGATGAGATCACCGCCTGATCGTTGCGCGCAAACTGCTCGGCGGTTTCGCGCGGAAAGATTTCGTCATCGCGTCTGCCATAGAGATCTTGCGCCGGTCTGCCGAATGCATGGAGCGCCTTCTCATTGGCAAACACGTAGCGTCCGGCGGCGTCCTTAATCCATGCCAACCCCGGAAGATGCTTCATAAATCCGGCAAAGCGTCCCTCGCTTTCACGCAGCGCCATTTCCGCGCGCCGGCGGTCGGTGATATCGGCCACGACGACGACCAGCTGCACGACTTGTCCGTGTTCATCCCGAATGGGGGACACGCCAACCTGAACCCACACCTCCGCCCCATCGGGCCGGCTGTACCTCGTTTCGACCTCGAACGAGGACCGGGCGCCGCACAACACAGCCGACAGCAATTGCGAATGCAGGGTCCACTCGTCGCGATGGGAAACGTCCTGGCAGGTCAGTTGAACCAACTCCTCACGCGGCCGCCCCAATATGGCGCACAGGCGGTCATTAACCTCCAAAAAGAGACCGGTGCGGTCGACCAGCGCGATCCCCACCGACGCCTGCCCGAGCATGGCGCGTAACCGCTGTTCACTCGTGAAAACTCGGGCAGCCGCTTCCTGGAGCGCCGCCTCCCTGCGTTTCCACCGCTCACTGAAAATGGTGAAGCCGACCGCTCCAAGCATGAAGACGGTGATCGGCACGAAGTCTTCGCTTGTCAGCACCACCTGACGATAGGGAGGAACGAAGAAATAGTTGGCCGCCATGGCGGACAGGCCGGCCGACAGCAACCCCGGACCCAGACCGCCCACCCAAGCCGAGATCATGACAGCGAAGAAGAAGGTCAGAAACGGGAGCTGGACACCCACCCACGGCTCTATGGCGTACCGGACACCTGTGGCCAGGAGAACAGAAAGAATGGCCACCAGATATCCGCCGAATTGGCGCCGCAGCATCCCGTCCTCCTTCTTGGTACGCGACAATATCGTGTTGGATTCGCTGGGAAGGTGCTCCCCAACGGCTCGTAAGGCTTATAGGAAGGGGATAGGTGCAGGCACTAGGAAGACCCCTAGTTTATGTCGCCTTGACGACAATTCCGCAGGACCGCCTCACCTGGCCGCTATCCCAATTTTTGGTCTAAAGCCAGCGAACCGGAGGGAGGTTCCACTCGGCAGCCCAGGCGCTCATCATTTTGGTCGTCGAGTTGCGCCAAATTGGCCGTCAGCGGCACCGTGCGCTCATACACGGTGAAGTGGTAGGGGTCCTGGGCGGTGAGCCCGTACTTGTCGATCAACATTTGATGCTGCCGTTCGGACTGAATGTGATACCGGACTCGGGCGGTCAGGGTGAGGCCCTCGATGTCCTGGGGCAGCTGGTAGGTGAATTCATAGTCCCGGCTGGCCAATGGGAGCAACCGGTTGTCGTACAACTCGATGATGGCGGGCTGCCACATGATCCAGCGCCCCATGGTATCTTTCTGTTCCTTCAGCACGTGTCCCTGCCGGTCCGTCACCGTGAATTCGACGGTGAAATGGCGGTCGGGATCGCCGGTTGGCAGCTTGTGCCCCGCGCCGGCATTGATGAGCGTCAGGTTCACATGCACCGCTTCGCCAGGTTTGGGCGTCACGGGATCGGCCGCGACCCGCACGGCGACGGCGCGTTTGACCATGTCGGGGTCGTGGCCCCCTCGCCAGAGATGCTGCCGGCCGCGGCGAATCGGGCCGTCCGTCGCCACGGGCCGGTCGATCTCCGGCATGTGGCAACTCTGGCAGATGAACCCGCGCTCCTTCATGAAAAACTTGCCTTCATATTCTGCGTACGTGCCGCACGGCCCGACGTTGTAGAACTGCGCCGGCCCCGACACCACATTATGGCAGCGGTAGCAGATCTGCGTCGTGCGGAACGAGGGATCGAATTTGGTCGGATGCGGCGCGGCGGAATCCTCGTACGGGCCGAAGATCACCCCGTCCCGGACATGGCAGGCCGCACAGGTCACGCCTTCACGTTGGAACTCCGCATCGTAGTGCGGGTTGGGCATCTGCGTGGCCTTCTCCACTCGATTGCGAGGAATCTCCTTGATGAGGGTGGCCTGTTGGTTTTCGAGCGGCGTGTGGCAATTCAAACAGACCCAGACGTGCTTGTCCTTGGTCCAATACGCCTGGAAGAAGGGGTCCACGTAGGCTTGTGAATGAATACTGGTTTTCCACTCTTGATAGATCTCTTGATGACAGGCCCCGCACGACTCAGCCTTCAGGCTGGTGAGGCCGGCAGGCACCTGCTGGAACGGAATCGCATGGGCGTAATCCGACCGGAGGCCGAAAATGACCGTCGGCTTGATCTCGGTGTAGTAGACATACACCAGGGCCGCAAGAGCCAATAGGCTGAGGCCGGCGATCGTAAGTCGTCGTTTCATCGCCTATCCCTTACATCGACAGCTTTTCGGTGACGTTCCTCATCTGGACTCCATGGACCAGAGACGCGCCGCCGCGAATGGCGCAGGCCACGTGCACCGCTTCGGTCATTTCCTCGATGTTGGATCCCTTCTCGAGGGACGCCTGCGTGTAGGCGTCGATGCAGTACGGGCATTGCACGGTATGGGCGACGGCCAGGGCGATGAGCGCCTTTTCGCGTTCCGTCAGCGCGCCTTCGGCAAAGACCGCGCCGTAGTAGGCCATGAATTTCTCCCACAAGGCTGGGTTGCCCTTCCCCATATCGGCAAACTTTCCCAGATCATGCGAATGATAGTACCCATCGCCCATGTCGAACTCCTCCCTTAGTGGAAGTTAGTGGTTACAATTCAACGCCGCAGTTGCGCCGGTAGAGTAGGGACCTCCTGCCCTTAGTCCGCAACCGTCGTGTCACTGTGCCCGCTCGGCGGTATCATAAAAGACGGCATTCTGCTCCTGCAATGAACCGTGGTGGGGGCGGGGAGAAGCGGTCGCGCTGCTCAAGCGTCTCGATGCGGTTACGATTATCTCGCGATAGTGGGTTAAGAAGGCGTCAAGGGAATACGTCGCCGAAATGCTAGTAGTGGAAGGCGAGGAGAGATTCGTCGTCGATCACTGATGGTGTTCTGGACCAGGCGTAAGCTCCCCGTAAACCACGACACTCATTAAGGAGAACTTTCTGGCAGAATAG
>JBDZVU010000141.1:0-4646 GCA_040255845.1 Nitrospiraceae bacterium
GTTGAGCCGCGCCCAATGCTGCTGTAACGTTTCGGAACTCCAGCGAATCACGCCGACCCCATCGCCTCGGTGACGGCGGCGGCCAGCAGCGGCAGCATGATTTCGTGATGGCCGATGAGGGAGTAGCCGCGGCCCCCCTTCTGCGTCGGGCGGCGAACCACGTTGGTGTGCGGACGATAGTGGTTCAAGAAATCCATGTTGACGGTCGTAATGGCCGAGAGGCCGTGCCCGAGATTGCGGCCCAGGGAGACGGCTTTCAGAAACACTTCGGGCAAGATGACGGCCGATCCCACGTTGACGTACACGCCGCCTTCCATTCCCGCCACGACGGCGGCCAAGCGTCGGAAATCCAGGAGGGACGTCGCGCCGACCGCCGCGCCGTCGGCGGAGGGATGCATGTGGATGATGTCGGTACCGACCGCGACGTGCACCGTCACGGGCAGGCTCAACCGTGCGCCGGCGGCGAGAATGCTCGTCGCGCGATGAGGGAACAGCCGCGGGCTGCGCTCGATGTAGCGGCCCACCGCTTCGCCCAGCCCCTGTCCGGCCGCTGCGCCGCGGCTAATGGCCTCGTTGAGCAGACGCCCGGTTTCCTCCGCCATGCCGAACCGCCCCGTGTCGATTTCGGCCTCCACTTCCTCGGAGGTATGGCCCATCAACGCCAATTCGAAGTCGTGAATGATTCCGGCGCCGTTCATCGCGACGGCGGTCACGATGCCGCGTTCCATCAGGTCGACGACGATGGGGGCGAGCCCCACCTTGATGACGTGCGCGCCGATGCCCAGGATGACGGGGCGATCCGCTCGGCGGGCCTTGGCGATGGCCGCAGCCACCGCACGCAGGCTCTTCACCGCCAGGATGTCGGGGAGGCCGGCCAGAAACTTGGCGAACGAGCCGCCGCGGCGCCACGGCGTGGCGAAGTCCGTCACCCGCACCTTGCTGTGGCGCTTGTTCAGGGGATAGGTCTTCAGCTGCGAGGCGCTGATGGGTGCGATGAGCCGCTTGGCGGTGGGCCGCACCCGGGCCCGCTTACGACCGCTGGCCAAGGAAATGGTCCTCTGTCAGCTCGCACAACACGTGGCCGAGCGTGATGTGGGTTTCTTGAATCCGCGCCGTGACGGTCGACGGGACGACAAAGGGGTAGTCGACCATGGCCGCGAGTCGGCCGCCGTTGCCGCCGGTCCAGGCCACGGTCGCGAGCCCGCGCTCGCGCGCCGCGTCGAGGCCTTTCAAGACGTTGGCGGAGTTGCCGCTCGTGCTGATCGCGATGGCCACGTCCCCTTTGCAGCCGTGGGCGCGGATCTGCCGGGCAAAGAGTTCGTCGTATCCGTAATCGTTGGCGATGCAGGTGATCGCGGCAATGTCGGTGGCGAGCGCGAGGGCGGGGAACGGGTGGCGCTCGCGTTTGTACCGGCCGACGAACTCGGCCGCGATGTGCGCCGCGTCGGTGGCGCTGCCCCCGTTGCCGAACAGCAAGACTTTGCCGCCGCTACGGAAGGCCTCCGCAATGAGCCGCGCCACCTGGACGATGCGCTCGGCATGGTCGCGCGCGAATTGCTCCTTGACGCGCGCGCTGTCCGCGAAGGCGTTGAGAACGGCGTCCTTCATGGTCGCGGATTCTAGGCGAGGGGGGGAGTCAAGTCAAACCGGCGTCAGCTCTTCGGCGCCGGCCCGATGGACGTCTGCCGCACGGCGTTCATCGCCAGCGCGATCATGGAGCCGACGTCGGACACGGTCGCCGGCAGCACGAGCGTGTTGCTGGCCTTGGCCAGCTCGCCGAACTTGGTGATGTACTGCTCGGCCACGCGCAGCTGCACGGCTTCCTGGCCGCCGGGAACCTGGATGGTCTCGGCGACCTTCCGCAGCCCTTCCGCCGTGGCCTGGGCGATGGCAAGGATGGCCGCGGCCGCGCCTTCGGCCTCGTTGATCTGCTGCTGCTTCTTGGCTTCCGAGGCCTTGATGATCTGCTGCTTTTCGCCCTCGGCTTGGTTGATCGCGGCGTCGCGCTCGCCCTCCGAGGTGAGAATCAGCGCGCGTTTTTCCCGCTCGGCGCGCATCTGCTTTTCCATGGCGTTCAGGACGTCTTTGGGCGGCGTGATGTTCCTGATCTCGTAGCGGAGCACCTTGACGCCCCACGGCTCCGAGGCCTTGTCGAGTTCGTTGACGACTTGAATGTTGATGTTGGTCCGCTCCTCGAAAGTACGGTCCAGCTCGATTTTTCCGATCTCGCTGCGGAGGGTGGTTTGAGCGAGCTGCGAGAGCGCGAAGTGGTAATCGTGGATGCCGTAGGAGGCGCGTTGCGGGTGCAAGACCTTCAAGTACAGGACGCCGTCCACCGACACCTGCACGTTGTCGCGGGTGATGCAGACCTGTTCGGGGATGTCGATGGCCGTTTCCTTGAGCGAATGCTTGTAGCGGATCGTATCGATGAACGGCAGCAGGATATGGAAACCGGCGTCCAGCGTGGCCGAGTATTTCCCGAGCCGCTCGACGACGTAGGCGCTTTGCTGCGGCACGACGACGGCCGTCTTGGCGATGACATAGAGGACCAACAGGGCCAGGAACAACACCACCAGAAATCCACCCGTCATGCCCACCTCCTCCATCCCGCCCTGTACCTTTCTGCCGCGGTCCCGCTCATTCCGCCGCCACCCAGAGGGTCAGACCGTCCACCCGGGTGACCTTGCCGCGTTGCCCTTTCGAGAGCGGCGTCGGGCCGACGTTTTTGGCGGTCCAGGTCGTCCCCCGCAATTCCGCCTTGCCGGTGCCGCCGACCGCCAGCGGCTCGAGCGGAACCGCGGTTTCGCCGATCATGGAGTCCACCGGGCCGTCTTCGGCCGGAGACCTCTTGAGCGAGGCTAGCAGAGGACCGCGGAAGATGAGGAGCGACCCGACCGCGATGGCTGAAAACAACAGCCATTGAAGCCAATCGGTTTCGACCAGCCCGAGCCCGGCCAGGGTGCCGACGAGCAAGGCCGACAACCCGAAAAACAGGATGTAGAAGCCGCCGGGCGTCATGGTCTCGGCGCCGAGCAGCGCCAGCCCGAGCAACATCCAGTACCACCATGTCATGGTGAAGCCTCGTCGCGGTGAGTGGCGGCGTCCCGATACTCGGGAAAGTCTATGCAGCTTTCGGCGGACCGTCAAGCAAAAGCCCGGGGCTCACCGTAGGAGTCGGGCGAACGCTCGTGCTATAGTCCGCGACCATGGCGCAAGATCAACCGGTCAAGGCGTTGATCGTCACGGTGGCCGATGATCCCGCGGCCGCCGTCTACACGATCAACCGTCTCAAACCGCAACTGCTCTGCTTCGTTCTTGGCGAGAGCGGCAAGGCGCTGGTCGAAACGGCGGTGCAGCCCCGAATCGACCAGATGCCCAGGCGGTGGGATTGGATCGTGGCCGAGCGTCCGATGGATTTCGGGTCGTCCTATCAGGCGATCGCCCGGGCGCTGCCGGATCTCGTGCGCGCCTGGGAGGTCGAACCCGGAGAGCTCGTCGTGGATCTCACCGGCGCCACCCCACCTATCGCGGCCGCGCTGTCGCTGGCGGCCTTGCCCTGGACCTCCCGCGCCGTGAGCCTCATCCAAGCGGCCGAAGATCAAGAGGACGTGATCGAGGTGGCGGGCGGCCGATTCGTGTGGACACAACACAATCCCTGGGATGAAGCGGCGGCGGTGTCACGGCGGGAAGGGTCGGCGCTGTTCAACCGTGGTCAGTTCGATGCGGCGTCGGGATTGTTCCGGGATGCGGAGGCGCGGGTCAGCGGCGGTCAGAAGCCGCTGTATCGCGCGTTGGCGGATATGGCCGACGGCTATGGGTCGTGGGAGCGGTTCCATTACCGGCACGCGTGGGACAAGGTGAAGGGAGCGTTGAAAGCGCTGGAAATGGCTTCGGTCTGGGGTGGACCGCCGGGGCTCAAGGCCATCCTGCCAGGGGTGAAAGCCAATGCGGGATTTCTTGAGCGATTGGTGCTCGACCCCGCCGAGATAAAAGAGGGGCTCGTGCAGGATTTGATTGCCCATGCCGCGCGGCGACTCCACGTGACGCATGATCCTGAAGGCGCCATGCGAGCCCTCCTGCGCGCCTTGGAGGCCTGCGCGCAGCACCGTCTGTTCAAAAGCCATCGGATCAAGAGTTGGGACGTGCAGCCGGAGCAGCTTCCGCCGCCGCTGCAGGACGTCTGCCGGACCTGCTACCTCGATGATGTGGACGGAAAATACAAACTGCCGTCGCACGCTCAATTCCGCGTCCTGGCCGGTCTCGGCGATGCGTTGGGACAGGCGTATCTCAAGGAATGGCCGATGCTGAAGCCGCTTCTGGACGCCGCACATCACGCCGTGCTCGGGCACGGGTTCGAGCCCATCAAATCGGAACGTGTGAAGCAGCTGTACGATGCCGTCCTGAAAGTCGCCTCCATCAACGAGCAATCCCTGCCGAAGTTTCCGGTGTTGAATTTGTAGGCGCCTCTCGTGAAGCGTGATGCTCAGGAACCTTACTAAGAACCTCAATTCATAGCGGAAGAGGCGTTGTGGCGGAGCGAGAGGCGCTTCACGGGAGACGAGATATGATGGAAGTGCGCATCTACTATGAGGACACCGACTGCGGCGGCGTGGTGTATTACGCCAATTACCTCAAGTATTTTGAGC
>JBDZVU010000062.1:0-19303 GCA_040255845.1 Nitrospiraceae bacterium
TCCAGGTCGAGGAGCCGATCTACATCAGACCGGCCGAACGCGTGACCTGGCTGTAGATTCACGCTGCGCGTGAGAGACAGGGGGCGAGGTCCTTTCACCGGGGCCTCGCCCTTCTGTGTTCATGTTCTCTTCAGCACGACTCGTCGATAGCACGATACTCCGAATAGGAGTCGATCACTTCACGTGCCGCCCTGCTCTTCTTTGCGGTTCGCCGGGAGAAGACCGGCTCTCGACCCGCCTGTCTTCCCTCCCTTCCCTCCCTTGCCTTCAAACCGGGCGTCCGCTTCTTCGGCAGTCGGCGGCTCGGGTTCGCGCGACAGCCGATGCCCGTGAGACGCCGGTGTTTCGCCCTCGGGAGGATGGTGTTCATCGACCTTCTGTTGGCGGGCTTGTTCTTCCTCGAGCGGGAAATGGGTGATGCCCACTTCCTTTGTCTGTTTATTTCGCCGTTGAGTCATCGATCCGCTCCTTCCTGTCACCATGAGAGGCATCCTCTGTCACGCACGGCCGAACGCCTTCCGCAATTCGCCTTTGGCTCGTTCGAGCACGGCTTTCCGCCGGCGACTCAGAGTCCTTCCCGCACGGTTGATATAAAAACTCAGCATCGACATGGCGGATTGATACGGATTTCCTTTGCGCCGCCGGCTTCGTTCCGCCGACCGCTTGAGAGAGGCGGCGATCTTCTTCGGGTTGTCGAGGCGAAAGACGCCCTCGTCAAGATCGAGGGCGTTGCTGCGCGCCATCACGTCGGCCGACCAGCGCCGTGCCGCGGGACGGCGACTGGCCCGACGGGATCTCGGCTCGGACTTCGCCGACCCTCGTACCGTGCTGCGCCTGCCCGTTCTCGACCTCTGCTTGCTCACGCTCTTCCCTCTGAACAACCCCAGGCGCACCCGCTGGCCCTGTCATGACCACCCAGTCTCCTGGGCAAGGGTGATTCCATCGCAGCAGTGCGGCAATCGGCCGGCCGGCTCGGCTTTTGTTAGGCGATCGACGCCATACGGACACATGTTCCTCCGCCCGACCGCTTGTCCTGATGAATTGGACAGCCTCCGTAGACCAGAGGCGTGCATGGGTGGAACGGACAATGCAATAATGATCGACCATGACCGAGGGCTTTCGAGATCGCCGGGAAGCAGGACGGTCGCTCGCCACGTTGCTCCAGCAGTACGCCGGGCGGAGCGACGTCGTGGTCCTGGCGCTTCCCCGAGGCGGTGTCCCGATAGGCTATGAAATCGCCCGGTCCCTGCAGGCACCGCTTGACCTCCTCATCGTCAGAAAACTTGGCGTGCCGGGCCAGGAAGAACTCGCGATGGGCGCGATCGCCAGCGGCGGCATCCGCGTGCTCCATGAAACGGTCATCCGGGAGCTTGGATTGACGGAGCCCGTCATCGACGAAGTGACACGGGAGGAGGAGCGGGAACTGCACCGCCGCGAGCGGGCGTATCGCGGCGATCGTCCGCCGGTGTCCCTGGAAGGGCGCATCGTCGTGCTCGTCGATGACGGCCTCGCGACCGGCTCCACGATGCGGGCCGCCATCGCAGCCGTCAGGCAGCGCCGCCCAGCCAAGATCGTCGTCGCTGTTCCTGTGGCGCCGCCGGAGACCTGCCAAGTCTTGCGCAATGAAGCGGACGAGGTCCACTGCTTGCTGACGCCGGCGCTCTTTTTCGGCGTGGGGCAATGGTATGAGGAGTTCCCTCAGACGACCGACGAAGAGGTGCGGGCACTGCTGCAGGAGCCCGCTTCCGCGCACGAGTAGTCGATGGCGACCAGGAATACCCATGCGACAGAGACGGCGGCTTGTTCCGCGGCATGGCGGATGCGAATGGTCCCCATGGCCCTGTTCGCCTTGGCGGTCGCCGGGGGCATGTCCGAGTCCGATGCCGCGCGCGTGACTCCTGGCGCGATCCGCGTGGTCGCGGTCGATCCGTTGCCGCCGCAACCGATTCCCCCGCCCCCCTCGCCGCCCGGTCCTCCTCCACAACCATTGCCGCCTGCGCCTGCCCCCTCACCGTCACCGCATCCGTCACCCCCCACGCCGGTGCCGGCACCGCATCCGGAACCGATTCCGCCGGCGCAGCCGCAAGCCCCGGGTGTCCCCTAGTCCCCTGTGCCAGGCCGCGTCCTCCATCGGGCGGTTACCGCCGCCGTGATGCGCGTATGGTTATGGAATGGGAAAGCCGTGTTGCCGAACGAGATGCGAAACGATGTGCTCCGAGAGCCGGCGCGTCTCGGGGACGACGGACAGACCGCTGCTGAGACGCACTTCCTCGACCGCCAATCCTGCGCCACCGACCAACGCCATACCGGATTCCCCGCACTGGTCACAGACGGCCGCAGCCCACAGATCTCCTTCCCTCCGCTCCCCGCAGCGGTGACAGTGCAGGACGATGGGATCGTCGATGATCTCCAAGGTCGCCGCGGACGCGGCCGTGTCTTCACTGAGCAGTTGGAACGAGAACCGGAGACTGTCCGGCATGACGGCGTGGAGGCGTCCGATCCGCACACGAACCGCTTCGACCCCCCGTCCGTCGGCCGCGTCGAGCACGTCGCGGAGCAGCCCCTCCGCCATCGCCAATTCATGCATGCGGCGTCCGTTCTGGCGGCTGCTCCGTAGCGGATCCCGCCCCGAGTCTCACGAGTAGTGCTTGGACCATGTCGACGGCAGGGCCCACGGACCGTTGGACGTCGTCGCTGAGCCCAATGTCTTCGTCGAGCCGTCCTGGTTCGCATCCCACCAGCCAACATCTCGGCGGATCGGCGACCATACCCCGGACCATCTCGAGGACAACCGCCGGCGACATCCCATGGGCATTGGCCGGGAGCGCCCCGGCCACTGACGGCACAGTCCCATCGCTGAGATCCATGAGAACGAGCGTGCCCGGTGCCGAGCCACGAGAGACGGCATCGACCAGGATGACGTCGCTGTACCGTCCGTCGAGCAGTTCATAGGCGAGGTGGATGCCGCGGATCCCGAAGTCGGCCGCGCGGACGTCGGCCGGCAGCATGCCCGAACCGAGGCGCCGGACCACCTCGACGCCGAATGCGTCGTCTCCCAGAAACATATTCCCGACGCCGGCCACGAGAATCTTCGGCATCGCTCACATGCTGCGGATTTTCATGTAGCGCACGAAGTCCGGCAGGTTTTGCGCTGCCACGAGGGCAACCAGCCCTGCCAGACCCCACAACAACACACGCATCATGTCACCCTCCCGTGAGCGGGCGCGCCGCTTTCTTGCTCCGCCAACACCTCCAGTTCGTCCGGGGCAAAGAAGAACCGGTGTCCCGGACTGACATCGGCCAAATCGCGCCCGGGATCCTCCTCGATGCTGACCGCGACATGCACGCGGTTCTCGAAGTCCTGTTCGATCGCTTCCACCAATGCCGTCTTCCCCGCCAAGATGCTCCCCCAGAGGTCCCCACCCGGGCGCGGATGCAGGCGTACCCTCGTTCCCTTAGCCAACAGGCCTCCAGTCGCCCGCACTTCCCGCGGCGGTCCAATCTCTACGGGGCCCCAGGGCCCGCCTTCCCGGACGGCGCCGTGCAGTCGCATGAGGCCGTCGCCGTTGAGCGCCTCCGTCCGGGAAAGGATCGCTCGGCCACGAGGGTCGCTGTGGCGCATTTCCTCCTTTTCCTCGTCGGTCAGCGCCAGTACGTTCAAGGTCAACAACTCGTCGATCTCCGTGGCATCGAACAGGTCGCCGGGACTTTCGGGTGCCACCGCGGGATAGTCATAGAGGATGATGGGGGACGACAGCATCGTCTCCTGGGTGCCGGAAGCACCCACCAGCACGGGCCATGTTCCGACGTTGTGGCACTGCTCAGCCGCTGCACGCCACTCATCGGGAGGATCGAGCAGCGAGACGAAGCGGCCGCCCTTCACCGACAAGAGCACGTGCGTCGACACAAACGCGAGCGGCTGGACGGCCTCGCGGTGTTCCCCGTTCCAGGCTGTGGTGTTGCTTACTCGGACCTGCAGCCTGAACAGACCGGGCGCGACTGGCACGCAGGCCGTCGTCACCTGGCCCTCAAGGGCATGCCAGCGCCGAGCGATCCGGCCGGCTTCCTTCCCGTCCCGATCGAGCACGATGTCGTCGCTGCCACCGTCGGACACCTGTATGGGTGCACTCGTCTCCGTTCCTTCGCCGAGGCGCACGCGGGGCGTCACATGGCTTCGCTCGATGGCTTCATCCCATGACAGAACGTGCTCATCTCCTATGTGCAGCGCATCCACTGGTTCGAAGCGCCCGTCGGGCAGCGCCATCCACACTTGGCGCCGCACCACCTGAAGAAATCTCACCGTGACGTCCACGGTCGGATTGGCGCCGGCTACCAGACATTCCGTTTGCCGCCACCAGGGATCATTGGTGCCCGCCGTCTCGCTGAACCGGCGCGGATAGCATCCGCCGAACGTCCACCGCCGGCGATTTTTCTTCGCCGAGCGGCGATAGGGCCACAGGAGATAGCCCTCGTACAGAAGGGCCGATACGACGGCATCGACGTCGGCGCTCATCTCGCTGTCTCCACTTCGCGCAAGAGATCCTGCAGGACCGCATCCCACGTGAGCAGTCCTTTCCGCGTGCGGTAGCGGTCGAGCCGGTCAAAGGCCTCGCGTCCAAGCCGCAACCAGGCGCTGTTCGGGAAATACGCTTCCATGAGCGACCGCCACATTGACACCGGGAGGTCGTATCGCGCCTCGCTGTCCCACGGGATGGGCTGCACTTGCAACGCTCCGTGGGCTCCGTAAAACAACATCGTGCCGCTGAACAACAATTCGAGTGGAATGTCGCCCTCTGTCACTCCGCGGCAGTACTTGGCGCTCATCACTTCGAAGTCGTAGGTGCAGACGACGGGAAGCGCCACACTGGCCTCGCCGCGGAACGCCGGCACGTGGATGACGCTGTGGGCCCACAACAGACTCTTGAGCGCCCGGCCCCACTGGGCAGGAAATCCGAACAGCTCGGCCAGTCGTTGCCGCTCCTCCTCGCTATAGCTGCGCTGAGCCGCCGCAATACGGATCTGCGTGCTCAGGGTCATCCCTTCGAGCTCATCCCCGGCGGTATTCGCCACAGCCAGCTGGATGAGCAGCGTCGGCACGGCGGCGTAGGCCGCCGGTTCCATGCGTGCGACGTGAAACTTCAAGTTCGGCATCAGGGCACCGCTCCTGACCGCCTCATGGCGGAGGCAAGTTCGGCATGGTCGGATCGAGCGGCTGCCGTCGTTCCGGGTTGATGCCCGTCGACCGGTTCGCCGAGGCTTTGCCGGTTGGACGCCCCGCCCCCCGGCGTCCGGCAGAGCGGGCACCCGATTCCCCAATGAGCGTGTGCGGACGGTTTCCTTGCCGCACCCCCCAGGTGTGAGCGGACTTCGACGGCTTGGTGTCCGGTTTTCCCACTCGAATATTGGCGATGGTCCGCATGGTCCTGCTCCTTTGCATCACAACAGCCGGTCAGGTGCGCGTCATGGCAACGGCTCGGTCCGCCACGCGCGCCAGGTACCGGTCGATTTCTTCCCAGAGTTCCGGACCCCCGCTCATCCCCTTCCAATGCCGCCGGACGAGCGCCACGAGCCGAAAGGCGTCGTCGATCGGCACCAGGAATGCTCCGCGCGGAGCACGGACGCGGTTCACCAGCAGGACCTCGACGTCGGGGACGAGGCCCGCCAGCACCTGATGGGAATGCTGCCACTCGCGCCACAGCGACGCATCCACTGGGGCTTCGACTGCTCCCACGGGGCTGGGATAAAAGGCGGCCGGATTCCGCGTCTCCGTCCTGACCATAAGGCAGGCCAGCCCCACGGGGATGCAGAGGCGCTCCCACTCCTCATCGCTCAGCTGCCAATCGTCGAGGCACAGCCGGCGCTCCGGAATCAGGCGGTACGCGGCCGCGCCGGCTCCCGGAGCGGCGAAGAGCACCGCGCAGGCCGGACAGGCACAATGAACAGTCCGGGACTCGAGTTCGAGCACATGACGATGCTCCGCGGCGATCGGCTCGCTGCAGAGATCGCATCGCTCCGGCTCGCCACGGACCTCCCTCGTCCGGTGCCCCGCATAGCGCCGCAAGGCCGGAAACAGGTCCGTCATGGCCGCACCTCCAGGGCGATCGGGGCCGGCTCCATGCCCTCTACCTCAATGCACACCAGCTCGGGGGCTGCACGCTTCACGGCCGCTTCGACCGTCGTCCTCAGGGTGAGGGCCGAAGACGGACAGCCGTGGCAGCTACCGGTCAGCCGTAATCGGAGCCGCTCTCCTTCGAGTCCCACCATGTCCACGCTCCCGCCGTGCGCTTGCAGGGCCGGCCGGACATCGTCCAGCGCGCGGGCCACCCGTGCGGCAAGCGGGATCGGGTGGAGATCGTGCAGCATCAGGAGATGACTCAAGAGACCGTCCTTCACCACGGCGTGCCGGAGACGCGGATCATGCTGTTCGATCAGCTCCAGCATCCGCTGCCATCCCGCCCCGTAGAGAGACAGGATTTCTCGGAGCAGCCGGCCGACGAGCACGCGTGTGCGCTCGTCCGGCAGACGCTCCGCTTCCCCGACCAGCGCCTCGATCCGCTCCGCGGCAGCGTTCAGTTCGGCCCCGTTCCCTTCCCGACCGCTCATACGGCCGTCCTTCCGAACATCGGCGAGTGGACCTGTTCGAGCACCTTGCCGCCGCCCAGGTACATATGCACGCCGCACGGCAAGCAGGGATCGAAGCTCCGCACGGTCCGCATGATGTCGATGCCTTTGAAGTTTTCACGCCCGTTTTCCTCGAACAGGGGCAAGCCTTGGACGGCATCTTCATAGGGGCCCGGCGTTCCGTAGGAATCCCGCGGGCTGGCGTTCCAGGGCGTGGGTGGATAGGGATGGTAGTTGGCGATTTTGCCATTTCGAATGACGAGGTGATGGGAGAGGACGCCTCGCACCGCTTCATGGAATCCGCATCCGATCGCTTCGTCGGGCACCGTGAAGTCTTGAAAGGTTTGCACATCGCCTTCCCGGATCAGCGCCATGGCCTTGTCGAGGAAGTGAAACGCGACGGCGGCCGAGTAGGCCAGGAAATAAATCCGGGCGCGGTCGCGCTCGATCGTGTTGGCGCCCTGCGGCGGGATCTTCCACTCGAACTGCATCTCAGGAAGCGCCGCGGATTTCGGCAGATTGATCTGCACGCTCCGGCCGGTGGACTTGACGTATCCCACGTCGACCAAGCCGGCCAACGCCGTGGCCCACAGCCGCGCGAGGGGGCCGCCGCCCGTGTCGAGCGCCAAGTACTGGTCGCTCCGGCTGTCGTACCACCGCGGGCTCATGACCCAGCTGTACTTCCCGCCGTTCTGCCCGTTCAGATCCCGCTTTTGCGGTTTCGGAATGGTCGTCTGGTTCCAGGGGTGACGTTGGTCCACCGGATTGCCAAGGGGATCCTTCTTGACGAACGTTTCTTCCTGCTCCCAATCGACGTAATACGAGCTGCCCAGGAGGATACGGATGCCCAGATTGATCTCGACGAGGTCCGTGGTGAGCAGCTGATCGTCCACCACGATGCCCGGTGTGACGAACATGCCGCGCCCCCAGTCGGTCATGTGCTCGTAGCGGTAATCGCACACGTCCGGATTCTGGAAGGATCCCCAGCACCCGAGCAGGGTTCTTCGCAACCCCACCTTTTCATAGCCCGGCATCGCCTCGTAGAAGAAAGTGAAGAGATCGTCGTTCATCGGCACGATTTTCTTCACGAAATCCAGATACCGCATCAGCCTGACGAGGTAATCGCTGAAGAGCTGCGGCGTCGCGACGGTGCCGGTCCCGCCCGGGTACAGGGTGCTCGGATGGACGTGCCGTCCTTCCATAAGGCAGAACATCTCCCGTGTGACGCGGCTCATCAGCAGAGCTTCCTTATAGGTGGCCCCGGTGAACGGATTGAACGACCGCATGATGTCCGCGATCGTCCGGTGCCCGTGCACGGAGGCCTGTGGCGCGGGCGTCTGCTCCGCCTTCGCCAGCAGGCTCGGATTGGTGTCCTTCACCATCTGCTCGCAGAAATCGACGAACACCAGGTTGTCCTGAAAGATCGTGTGGTCGAACATGTATTCCGCGGCTTCGCCGAGGTTGTAAATCCACTCGGCCATGAAGGGCATGCGGATGCCGTACGCCATGTTTTGTGCGTAGACCGAGCAGGTCGCGTGATTGTCGCCGCAGATGCCGCAGATCCGGCTGGTGATGAAGTGGGCGTCCCGCGGATCCTTCCCCTTCATGAAGACGCTGTAGCCCCGAAAAATGGACGACGTGCTCTTGCACTCGACCACCTCACGGTTATCAAAATCGATTTTGGTGTAGATGCCCAGATTCCCGATGATCCTGGTGATCGGGTCCCAGTTCATCTCCACGAGGTTCCGTGTCTGCGTGGGGGTCGTCGCCATCGCCTCCTCCTTGTCCGCACTCGGTGCGTGATGCGCCCCGTCAACGATCCTGTCGCGCACCGGCGCTCAAGCCGCTTTCGGCCACCGCGGGTTGTAGCCGCTCGTCAAGATCTCCCGGTTGTGGTGCCACTTCGGCTCCTGATTCAGCGTGTTGTTGGTGATGCTGCGCAGCGCCCGGATCATCGGCCCGTACGCCGTGATCAGCGCCGAGGACAATGTGGCGCCGGGCGGCTCGTCCATGAACGGCATGAACTTGTCGGGAAACCCCGGCATGGTGCAGCCGATGCAGATGCCGCCCACGTTGGGACATCCGCCGATGCCCGCCATCCACCCGCGCTTGGGGACGTTGCAGTTCACTACCGGTCCCCAGCAGCCGATCTTGACCTGGCACTTCGGCGAGTTGTAATCCTGCGCGAAATCGCCCTGCTCGTAGTACCCGGCTCGGTCACAACCTTCGTGCACCGTCTTGCCGAACAGCCAGGTCGGCCGGTGCAGATCGTCCACTGGAATCATGGGCGACAGACCCGCCGCCTGATACAGCAGCCAGGTCAACGTTTCCATGAAGTTGTCCGGCTGCACGGGGCATCCGGGGACATTGACGATCGGAATGCCGGCCTGCGTGCGGAAGCCCCATCCCAGGTAGTCACACAATCCCATGCAGCCCGTGGGGTTCCCCGCCATCGCATGGATGCCCCCGTACGTCGCGCAGGTGCCGATAGCGACGACGGCCCACGCCTTCGGCGCCAACCGGTCGATCCACTCGTTGAGCGTAATCGGCTCTCCGGTCTCGGGATCGTTTCCCATGGAGGTCCAATAGCCGTCCCCGTTGATCTTCTCGTTCGGGATGGATCCTTCCACCACCAGGACGAACGGGGCCTCGAGCTCGCCTCGGGCGGCCTTGAAGAACGGATCGAGGAAGTCGCCCTGCCCGCCGCCCAAGCTGGATGCCAGGACCTTGTTGTGAAGGTGCACCTTCGGAAGCCCCGGGATGACGCCCAGCACCACCTCTTCCAGGCTGGGTTGCATGGCGGCGGTCACGGACACCGAATCGCCGTCACAGCTCATGCCCTCCGACGTCCAGAGGATATGGACTTCGTTCACTCCCTGAGATTTCGCCATGGTGGGCCTCTTTCAAATGGTCTATTGGTCTAGGGTCCGTTTCGGTCAACAGATTCTCGGTAGTTGTTCTCCAACCAGCAAATCGAGCCGCCGTGTCCCTCCGATCCCGGTCCGCAGCATGACCTGGCCGGGATGGTCGTCGACGACTTCTCCGATGATCTGCGCATCCCTGCCATCGGGATGCCGATGCATCGTTTCGAGGAGCCTGCCGGCGTCCGCCCGGTCCACCACGGCCACGAGCTTCCCTTCGTTGGCCACGTAGAGCGGATCGAGGCCCAGCAGTTCGCACAATCCTCTGACCTCGGGCCTGACGGGCACGAGCCCTTCGTCCACGATCATGCCGACGTGGGACCGCCGTGCGAGTTCGTTGAGCGAGGTCGCCAGCCCGCCGCGCGTCGGGTCTCTCAAGCAATGGACCCTTGCCCCCGTGCCGCGCATGGCGTCGACCAGCGATCCCAGCGCGGTGGTGTCGCTCCTGATCTCGCTGTCCAGCTCAAGCTCCGCACGTTTCGCCATGATGGCCATCCCGTGATCGCCCATGGTCCCGCTGACGATGAGACGATCACCGGCCCGTGCGTGATCGGCCGCGATCACGGCTGCATCGTCGACCAGACCGATGCCCGACGTGACGATGAAGATGCGGTCGGCGCTGCCGTGCGGTACGACTTTCGTATCGCCGGTCACCAAGCTTACCCCTGATGCCGCGCACGCCCGGCTCATCGAGTCGACAATGCGGCGGAGGTCCTCCATGGGGAAGCCTTCCTCCAGGATGAAGCTTGCGCTCAGGTGCAAGGCGCGCGCCCCGCACATCACCAGATCGTTGACGGTCCCGTTAACGGCGAGCGCACCGATGTCGCCGCCGGGAAAGAAGATCGGCGTCACCACGAACGCGTCGGTGGTGAACGCCACCCGGGCGGAGCCCAGCGTCATGACGGCCTGGTCGTCCAGCCGCTCGAGCCATGGATTGCGAAAGGCCGGCAGAAAGACCTGCTCGATGAGCTCCGTGGACATCTGCCCGCCGCTGCCGTGACCGAGCAGAATCCCGTCCCGGTCGCTCACCGGCATCGGACAGGCTCCGAAGGATGGGCTGGTACCCTTCACAGCACGTCCTCTTCTCCCCGGATGAGGTGAATCAGATCCCAGATGATGTGATAGACCGCCTCGTGTGTTTCCTGTATCCGGTGAATGCTGAAGCTTGGCACGACCAGACACCAGTCCGCGCACTCGGCCAGCTTGCCGCCGTCCATGCCCGTGAGGCCGATCGTGAAGAGTCCCATCTCTCTCCCCACCCGCACGGCCTGCAGGACATTGCCGGAGTGGCCGCTGGTGCTGAACCCCAGCAGCATGTCGCCCGACCTCCCGATTGCCCGCACCTGGTCGGCGAACACGCGGCCGAAGTCCCGGTCGTTCCCGATCGCGGTCAAGAGCACGGGGTCGGCGCTCAAGGAGACGGCGGGCAGCGGCCGTCGCTTCTGCACGATGGGGTGGGTAAATTCGACGGCCACATGCTGGGCGTCGCAGGCCGATCCTCCGTTCCCCATCACCAGCAGGCGGCTGCCGCGGCCGAAGGCGTCGGCCATGCTCCGACAGAGCGCGACGATGCGGGGGCCGTGTTCGGCAAACACGTGCTCCTTCACGCTCACGCTCTCCCGCGCCTTCCGCGACAGCGCCTGAACCAGATCGCTATCGGTGAGCGGGTTCGCCGTGACGGCCATATTGGTAGTAGGCGGCACAGGCTCCCTCCGATGACACCATCGTCGCGCCGAGCGGCGTCCGGGGCGTACAGGTCACCCCGAACGCAGGACACTCCGGCGGTTTTTTCACGCCTTTCAAGATCTGCCCACTCAGGCAGTCCGTGGACTCCCGCATTTCAATCTCCCCCACCTCGAACCGGCGTTCGGCATCGTAGAGCCGGAACTCGCCGCGCAGCCGGTACCCGCTCTTCGGGATCATGCCGACGCCCCGCCAGGCTTGATCGCAACATTCGAATACCTCGTCCATCAACGCCTGTCCCGGCTCGTTGCCGTGCCGGCGGACCACTCGGCTGTATTGGTTGTCAACTGCCGCCCGCCCCGCCTCGAGCTGCTCCACGATCCGCAACACACCCGCGAGAATGTCAACCGGCTCGAACCCGGTGATGACGATCGGCACGCAGTACCGCGCAGCGATCGCCTCGTACTCCCGATACCCGACCACGGTGCAGACGTGCCCCGGCCCCAAAAATCCCTGCACCCGGTTTTCCGGGGATTGCAGAATGGCCGTGATGGCCGGCGGCACGCGGACATGCGAGACAAGCACGGAGAAGTTCTGGATTCCCATTTCCCTGGCGTGCCAGACGGTCATCGCGTTCGCGGGAACGGTGGTTTCAAAGCCGATCGCGAAGAAGACGACCTGGCGGTCCGGATGCCGCCGTGCCAGGGCGAGACAGTCCAACGGCGAATAGACGATGCGAATGTCGGCGCCGCGTGCCCGAAGGGCGAACAAATCGTGGCGGGATCCGGGAACACGCAGCATGTCGCCGAACGAGCAAAACATGACGTCGTGGCGCGCGGCGATCGCATGGGCCTTGTCGATCATCTCGAGCGGCGTCACGCAGACTGGACACCCCGGTCCGTGGACCAGTTCAAGCCCCTGGGGCAGCAACCGATCGAGACCGTGCTTCACGATGGCATGGGTTTGGCCGCCGCACACCTCCATGACAGTCCAAGGCCGGGTGACGGCGCGCTCGATGTCCCGCAGCAACCCCTGCGCCACGGCCCGGTCACGGTATTCATCCACGAATTTCATGGCGGCTCTCGTTACGGCGCGGCGCCGTCCTCGGCCCCGTCCCATTCGGCATACGGATCCCCGATCGACCGGAGCATGGCCAGCGTGCGCTCCGCCTCGTCTTCTTCGATCGTGCTCAAGGCGAATCCCACATGGATCAGTGCATACTGATTCACGCGGGCGTCAGGCACGTACTGCAGACAGGCCTTCCGGATGACGCCCCCGAAATCCACCTTGCCCATGCGTAGACCCTCCTGCTCATAGATTTCGACGATTCTTCCCGGGACCGCGAGACACACGGGCAACGCCTCACGCTTCCGCCTGCCGGCCCTCGATCCGCGCCCCCGCCACGGCGGCCTGCCCCAGCGCGATCCCCCCGTCGTTCGGAGGGACCTGATTGTGCCAATAGACCCGGAATCCCTCCGTGGACAACAGAGCCACCGTCTCGGCCAGCAGCCGCGCGTTTTGGAAGACGCCGCCGCTGAGCGCGATGCGCGACAGTCCGTGCTCCGCGCGGAGACGCCGGCACGTCGAACGAATGACGTCGGCCAGCGTGGAATGAAATCGGCTGGCGATCATCTGTACGCCACGGCCGAGTCGGAGATCGTCGATCACGCCGCGTATCACGTCCTCGACGCGGACGACGAGCGGCCTGCCGGCCCCCGAGTGCTCCAGATGATGGGGATAGGCCGCGGCCGGGTCCGAGCCCGCCAGCGACTCGAGCCGGATCGCCGCCTCCGCCTCGTATGTGGCGGTCGGACAGACGCCGAGCAGCGCGGACACCGCGTCGCAGAGCCGCCCGGCGCTCGAGGTGAGCGGGCTGTTGAGGCGCGCTGAGACGGCGCGCCGCAGCACCTCCCATTGCTTCCAGGCGAGCCGCCGCGTAAACGGCACGTCGAGCGTTTCCATGCGTTCGCCGTAGATCTGCTCCAGCAGACCCGCCGCGATGCGCCAGGGTTCGTGCACGGCCCGCTCACCTCCTGGAAGGGGAAACACGCCGAGATGGGCCGCGCGCGTAAAGGTCCCGTAATCGGCGATCAGAAATTCCCCACCCCACAGCGTGCCGTCAGTGCCGTACCCCATGCCGTCAAACGCCACACCGATGACCGGCCCCCCGACGCCGTTCTCCGCCAAACAAGCGGCAATGTGAGCATGATGGTGCTGGACGGCGATGCGCGGAAGGCCGCTCAGCGAGCGGGCGTACCGCGTGGAGGCATACTCGGGATGCAGATCGTGCGCGACGGCCGCGGGCCGGATACCGACCAACTCTTGGAACCGCGCGATGCTTGTTTCGAAGGCGCGCACCGCTTCGGCGCTCTCAAGATCACCGTTGTGCCCGCTCAACACCGCATGGTCCCCTTCCGCCAGACAAAACACGTTCTTCAAATGCCCGCCGCACGCCAAGACCGGACAGGCCACCCGGTGCTTCAGTTTGATGGGAAGGGGGACGTAGCCACGCGCCCGGCGGAAGGGAACCGGCCGTCCCAGCATGACGCGGACCACTGAGTCGTCGCATGGCCGGTGAATCGGCCGGTCATGGACGAGAAAGAGGTCGGCGATGCCGGCCAACTCACCACGCACGTCCTCGTCCCGATAGGCCATCGGGCGACGGCTTCGATTGCCGCTGGTCATGACCAAAGGACCGCCGAACCGCTTGAGCAGCAGGTGATGGAGCGGCGTGTAGGGCAACATCACGCCGAGACAGGGCGCGCCCGGGGCAACCCCCGCCGGGACGTCGGCACGGCGGCGGGTCAGCAACACGACGGGCCGCTGCGCGGAAACCAGCGCCTCATGCTCGCGCGCATCGATATGGCAGTACTCCCGCGCGGCATCGACGTCCGGCACCATCAGGGCCAACCCTTTGCCGTTGCGCCGCTTCCGGCGCCGCAAGTCCTCCACCGCGGACTCGTTGCTCGCATCACAGGCAAGGTGATAGCCGCCGAGACTTTTGACGGCCACCAGGCGCCCCGCCTGCAACGCCGACACGACCGCGCCGAGGGGGTCCTCGGAAGCGCACGGCGCCGCCGTGCCGTCGAGCACGCTGAGGCGTGGACCGCAGGCCGGGCAGGCGATAGGCTGTGCGTGAAATCGGCGATCGTCCGGATTCACATACTCGGCGCGACACGCCGGACACATCGGGAAGCCGGCCATCGTCGTCGCGACGCGGTCATAGGGGGTCTCCAGCATGATCGTGAAGCGCGGACCGCAGCGCGTGCAGTTCAGAAAGGCATAGCCGTATCGCCGGTCCGACGGGGCGTCGAGCTCGGCCAGGCATTCTGAACAGGTCGCCAGATCGCCCGGAATGAGCCCCCGGCCTGAAGTGAGGCGATCGCTCGGCGCGATGCTAAAGCCGTCGTCCCCTTTCACCGGCATGGGATCCGCCTGCACCCGTTCGATGAAGGCGCCGGCCGGTGCATCTTCCACGAGCTGGCGGCAGAACCGATTCAGGTTTTCGGACGTCCCTTCGACCTCCACCATCGCCCCGCGCCGAACATTCCAGACCCGCCCCCTCAACCCCAATCGTCCGGCCAGGTGATACACGAAGGGGCGAAACCCCACTCCCTGCACGATGCCTTGGATCGAGACCGATCGGCGTTCGGGCATACATCCCTCGTAGCGTGACGGCGGCGCATCTGGACGTGGAGTGCCGACCGTAGCAAACAGTCCCACATGCCCTAACTAGTAGCGCCCCTTGATCGGTCTGAAAATTGGTCGCGTCTCCTGACAATGGGCGCCATTTCAGGCGGCGGCCCCGGGGGCGCGGCAGGCTAGGAGAAGGCGGGGGACACCGTCGTTCTCAATGCGCCGCCGGCGCGGTCGCGCGGGGATCGTTTGTGTCCAGCAGCCAGGTGAGTGCGAACATGAGGATCGCCCCGAGCGCCAGGAGCGCGTACGTATCGATGAAGGCCAGCGTTCGCGCTTGTGCCTGCACCGTCTGATAGATGGCCGCATACGCTTGCTCATGAGCCTGATAAGCCCCCGAACCGGCGTCGGAGAATTGGCGTGCGAGCCCTTGAAGGTGCTCCTGAAAGGCGGGGTCCTCGGGACTCAGGCGGGCACTCAAATACGTCTGATGCACTTGTGCCCGCCGCGCCACCAGCGTGGTGACCAGCGACGTCCCGACGCTGGCCCCGATGTTCCGCATGAAATTGATCATCGCCGACACCGAGTTGCTTTTCTCGCGCGGGAGGCCGAGATACGCCACGACCGACAGCGGGATGAACACGAGGCTGATGGGAACGGCCTGCGCGATCCGAAGCCACGCGGCCGCGCTGAAACTCATGGAGAGATCGGTTCGCTGCGTCGAAAGGTACATCGCGCCGGCCATGAGGAGCCAGCCGCAGGCAATGACGTACTTTGCCGGCACCAGGGAGGTCAGTCGGCCGACAAGGGGCAACTGCAGCACGACCACGACGGCGCCCGCCGAGAGAACCATGCCCGCGGTCTCCGCGGTATAACCCATCAACGACTGCAGAAATTGCGGCATCATCACCACGGCCGAAAAGAGCGTGACGCCCATGCTGAACATGAGCAGATTCGAGAGGGCGAAATTGAGGTGTGCGAAGAGGCGGATCTCGACGATCGGGTCGCGGCGGTGCCATTCATACAGGACGAACGCCGCCAGACACACGCCGGCGACGACCGCCAGCGTCGCAATGAAGTTCGAGGCAAACCAGTCGTCTTGCTGCCCACGGTCCAGCATGATTTGCAGCGCCCCGATTCCGAGAGCGAGCAGCGCAAAGCCGACGAAGTCGATTCGGACACCGGCGCGGCGTGCGCGGCGCAGGTATGGCGGATCCTCCACGACGAGCATAACGAGCCCCCAGGCCGCGAGTCCAACGGGAACGTTGATGAGAAAAATCCAGGGCCAGGAATAATTATCGGTGATCCACCCGCCCAGCGTGGGGCCGATGGCCGGGGCGAAGATCGCCGTCGCGCCGTACACCGAGAACGCCATGCCGCGCTTTTCCGGGGGAAAACTGTCGGCCAGGATGGCTTGTGCGAGCGGCTGAAGCCCGCCGCCGCCCATCCCCTGCAGCACCCGGGCGGCCAGGAGCACCCCCAGATTGGGCGCGAACGCGCAGAGGAGCGAACTCAGGGTGAACGAGACGATGCAGAGCATGAAGAGCCGCTTCCGGCCCACGTGGGTGGCCAGCCAACCGCTGACGGGCAGGACAATCGCATTGGACACGAGGTACGAGGTGAGCACCCAGGTGCTTTCGTCGAGGCTGGCCGCGAGGCTGCCTGCGATGTGGGGCAGGGCGACGTTCGCGATGCTGGTGTCCAGCACCTCCATGAACGCCGCAAGCGAGACGACGAACGCGATGAGCCATGGATTATGAGTTGGCCGCCACGGTTCGGTATCCCCCGCGCTCATTTGACGCGGACCACGGGCACGACCGACATCCCAGGGCCGAGCACATGCGCTCCGTCGGCGGGATCGTCGAGCACGATCTTCACCGGCACCCGTTGGACGACTTTCACGTAATTCCCTGTCGCGTTTTCCGGCGGCAGGAGGCTGAAGGCCGCGCCCGAGCCGGCCTGGATGCTGTCTACGTGGCCGTGAAACACGACGTCGGGATAGGCGTCGACGTGGATCACCACCGGCTGCCCCGGCCGCATCTCGGCCAATTGCGTTTCCTTGAAATTAGCCACGACATACACGTCGTCAGGTACGAGGCTGAGCAGTGTCTGCCCCACCTGGACATACGCCCCTGGTTCGACCTGCTTGCGGGTGATGCGCCCCGTGTCGGGCGCGAAGATCTTGGTATACGAGAGGTTGAGCTCGCTCTGACGGACCGCGGCTTGGAGTTGATCGACCTGCGCCTCGGCCAACCGCTCACGGGCCGTGGCATTCTCCACTTCCTGCATCGACACCGCCTGATCCGGAACGAGCGAGCGGAGCCGTTGCTCCTCCAGCCGGGCTCGAATCAGCTCGGCTTCCCCCGCCTCCAGATTGGCGCGCGCCTGCTGCAGATCCACGTCGAAATCGCGCGGGTCCAACTCCACCAGCAAATCGCCGCGGCGCACATGCTGATTGTCGTCGACGTGGACGCGCAGGACGAAACTCGCCACCTTGGGAGCGACCGGAACCACGTCGGCCTGAATGAAGGCGTCGTCGGTGCTCTCGTAGGCCCGCGCATGAAGGTAGTACCGCACCCCGATGATCGCCGCGACGAGCAGCGCCGCGGCAACCAGGGCCAGCGGAAGCCGGCGGCGATACCAGGGGCGCGAGGGGGCCGGAGTCGGGGCCGGCGCGTCCGCCTTTTCAGGCGCCGGCTCCCGGCTGGGGCCTCGTTCCATGGGCTGAAGATGGACCTGACGGTGGGGCATTCGGTGATCTCAGGCCTGCCGTACATGCTGGCACAGGGCCCGTGGACCGGCGTAGCTGGAAGAAACTCTAGACGAGCGTCCCGCTCTTGCCCGGCACCACTCCCCACGCGGGGCGGTCCGCTAGGCACAGTCCTACTTGTGACCGCGGGTTAGCGGCGGGAGCATGAGCATACCCCATGGCGTTTGACCCCCGCAGCGTACAGTCGAGGCCTCGGTCCCCGGGATCTGCCCCGCCACGCCTGCCGCCGCGACGAACACAAAGTCGAGGAATGGGGCGCGCCCCCGGCGAAGGTGGTCTACGAGGCCATTCGTCGGGAAGGTCAGGAGGAGCTGCAACGCTCATCCTCGGCCTTGGCCTGGTCGGGATTGGCCGCCGGACTGCCGGACGCGGCCTGGCGGCCGCTCATCGCCAAGTTGGGCTACAGCGTGGGCTTTCTCATCGTCGTACTCGGCCGTCAGCAGCTCTTTACCGAAAACACGCTGACGCCGGTGCTGCCGTGGCTCGCCACACCTTCCGTCTCCATGACCGCGCAGGTCCTGCGGCTCTGGGTCATCGTGTTGAGCACCAATCTGATAGGGGCCGGCGCGTTTGCGTGGGCAGCCGCCGGCACGGACGTCTTCTCCGCGGAGGCGCGGGCGGCCTTCGGGCGGTTGGCGGCCGAAGCCATGGAAGACGGTGCGGGGACGACGCTGCTCAAGATCGCCGGGTGGCTCATCGCGCTGATGGTCTGGCTGCTCCCCTTTTCAGGGCAGGCCAAGGTGGGGGTGATCATCGTGATCACCTACCTCGTCGGGCTCGGACGGTTCGACCATATCATCGCGGGTTCCGTGGAAACCTTGTACGGCGTCGCAACGGGGACCGTCTCGTGGCCGCAGTATCTCTTCCATTATATGGTCCCGACTCTTGGGGGCAACGTGCTCGGCGGCGTGGCGCTGGTGGCGGTGCTCAATCATGCCCAAGTCACCGCCGGCGCCGAGGACGACGCATAGCGGCCGACGAGACGGTTCATCCGGATACGGACGCGCTGCGGCTCCCGGCTCACTCGTCCGCCGGGCCGGATCGGCCCTCAGTCCGTACCGCTTCATAGGTGGGCCGCTCATCCGACAACGTCATGACGCCATAAATCAAGTAGCCGTTGTACGCACGGGCCGACTCCCGCGCCCATCCCATCGAGAGCATCGTCAACGCCGCGCAGAGAGCGATCGACACGAGCAGCGCCGGGCTCGCGCGATCCCGGGCGGCCTCCACGCCCCCGCGCCAGCCCGACCAGCGCCGCGAAAAGCCCCGGGACAGCAGGACCCAGTTCACCAAGCCGAAGAACACCAGCGCCGCGACGGCAAAATACTTGTGCGGTTGCATCTTCCCCAATGGATTGATGGCCCGATCGGTGACGTGCGACATGAATGGAATGTGCTGGAGATGATAGGGCATGGCGAAGACGAGGCCCGCCGCGATCAGCACCGCCAGCGACCACCGCACGACCGTGCGGCCCGTGCTGTCCGCGGGCGCCGCGCGCTTCACGATCGTGGCGATGTACCAGGAGCCTAGAATCACCAGGAGCCCGTAAAGCAAGGCCACCAGGTCGAAGAGCCAGGAACGGCCTCCGAGCATCAGGGTGTGAAAGGCCTGGGGCTCAGTGTACCGGACCTGGAGCATGTACTGATAGCCGATGGCCGGCATGATGAGCAGG
>JBDZVU010000063.1:0-19221 GCA_040255845.1 Nitrospiraceae bacterium
TGCGGGGGGCTATCCGGTGGAGCGAACAGGCGGAGAGACAGGCGAGAGGGATGGGATAGACCAGATAGAGCAGACCGATCAGGAGTCAGCGCGGTTTTTCGATGCGGAGTGCTTTCATGCGGGAGGCGAGGGTCGATGGATTCATGCCGAGCAGCTTGGCGGCCCCCTGTTCGCCCGACACCTTCCATTTGGCGGCTTCCAAGGCGCGCAGGAGGTTGGCGCGCTCAAGCGCTTCGAGTTCCTGGGCGGTACGGATTCTTTCGCCCGCCATAGCATGTCCCGAGGCGGGCGCGGAGGGCGCAGCCTCGGGAAGCGCCCGGTCAAGGTTGAGCACACCGTTCTGCGCCGTGATGACGGCGCGCTCGATGACGTTTTGAAGCTCGCGCACGTTGCCGGGCCACCCATAGGACATCAATCGCCGCGCGTCGTCGGCGGTCAGCGGCGCGATCGTCCTCCCCATCTTCGCCGCGAAGCGCTGGGCAAATGCTCCGGCCAAACGCACGATGTCCTCGCCGCGCGCACGCAGCGGCGGGAGACGGATGGGGAAGACATTGAGCCGATAGAAGAGATCCTCTCGGAACTTCCCGTCCGACACCGCCTTCGCCAGGTCGCGATTGGTGGCGGCCAGCACGCGCACATCGACCTTCCGGGTGATCGAGCTGCCGACCGCGTCGAATTCGCCTTCTTGCAGCACCCGCAGCAATTTGGACTGCAGGTCGAGGGGGAGTTCCCCGACTTCGTCCAGAAAGATCGTGCCCTTGTCCGCCAACGCAAAGCGGCCTTCCCGCTTCTTCGTCGCGCCGGTGTAGGCCCCCGCCTCATGGCCGAAGAGCTCGCTTTCGATCAGAGTGGCCGGGATGGCGGCGCAATTCACGGTGATCAGCGGGCGCTCGCGCCGAGCGCTCGCGGCATGGATGGCGCGCGCCGCCAGTTCCTTGCCGGTGCCCGTTTCGCCGAGGATCAGCACGGTGGCGTCGGTCGGCCCGACTTGCGCGATGTCGCTCAGCACCTGCCGCAGGGCCGGACTGTCACCGAGCAGCCCGCCGCCGCGATGCAGCGCGTCCAATTCCTCCCGCAGCAGTTCCCGCTCCGTCTGCAGGGTTTGAATGGTCCGTTCCGCTTCGACCCGATCCCGAATGTTGCGCAGGATCAACGTGATGAACTTCCGGCGATGGACTTCAAACCGCGAGATGGTCGCCTCGGCGGGAAATGAGCCGCCTTCCGGGCACCGGGCCGTCAGGCCGCCGGGAATCCAGCGGCTCTGCTCGCCTTGCGGCCTGCGGTCCAGGTCCTCGATCAATTTGAGGAGCCGGCCGGCGTCGTCCTTGGTGATGAACGACCGGAAATCCTGACCCATCATGCGCGACGCCGGGCAGCGGAAGACTTTTTCGGTGGCCGGATTGACCCGCGTCACGCGCAGCCGGTCGTCGAGCTCGATGATCGCGTCCATCGCGCTGTCGAGGAGGCGGCCCACCTTCTCTTCGCGTTCCCGCACCTCGGCCTCGGCGCGCAGCCGCCGCAGTTCCGCGGCAGCCCGGGCGGCGAAAATTTGGAACAAGGCATGGACGCGCGGCTCTTCGGGCAGCGGGCGCCGGTCGATCACCGCCATGTGTCCGAGGATCTCGCCCTCCGTGCTCAACAGCGGCACGCCCATGTAGCTTACGGCGCCGATGGCCTGAACCTCGGGCTCGTCGGGAAACAGCTCGAGCAGCCGATCAGGAAAGTGCACGAGGCGTTGCGTGTCGATGACGCGCTCGCAGGGGGAGCCGGTAATGTCCACTTCATAATCCTTGACCCACTGGCCGTCCATCCAAAACGCCAGGGCCCGCAGCCGGCGCCGTTCGGGAAAGTATTCCGTCACCCACGCACCGTGCGTTCCCAGCGCGGCGGCCAGGTTGCGGACCAGCGCCGCAAAGAATCCCTCGCCGGTCTCCGTGGCCGTGCCTTCCAAGATCGCCCGGAGCGCCGCATCGGTTTCAAGATTGGCCAGCGGAGCGCGTGAGTCGGTCATCGGGCGGAAGTATGGAGCGGAGCCGGACGAATGGCAAGGGGAGCGCAGACGTGCCGGCCGCTCAATGAATCAAAGTGCCGTCGAACCTGCATGATTTCGGCGTCACTAGGGGTTCTCCTAGCTGGCGGAGCATCTCGATTCACGTATAGGACTTCCCTCTCGCTTCACACCTTCCATGAAGACTTCCAAGCTCATTCTCTATCAACTGCCGGTCCTGATCGCGGCGATCGGGGTGGTCATCGTCGTGACCTGGCTGGCTGCCTGGCAGTACGTCCAACGGGAGCTGCTCCGGACGGCCGGGGAGGCCTTGACCCTTGGCGCATCCGAAATTGCGTTGAAATTCGATCGGATGGTGTTCGAGCGCTATGGCGACTTACGGATCATGGCGGTGGTCTTCTCCAGCCACATGAAGGACGATCCGGCCTTCCTTGAGCGCTATCTCACGACGGTGCGGGAGACCTATGAAGCCTACCATTGGGTCGCGGCGGCGGACCGTGACGGCCGGCTGATCGCCTCCACCTCCACGGAACTGCCCCGGGGGACGGACGTGAGCGGGACTCCCTGGTTCCAGGAGATCCGCGCGCGGGCCGCCATCCGGCCGGAAGCCACGCTGTTGGGAGGCGTGGATGCCTTCTTGACGGAGAAGGGCGCCCCCGACGCGATCGCCATCTCGCGGGCGGTCTACGACGAGCGCGGCGCCTTTGCCGGCGTCGTGACGAGCCGTATCGCGCTGCCGGTCGTGGAAGCCATCGCCGTGGAGACCTTGCGCAGCCTTCAGGACAAGAACTCCGCGCTGGCCGACATCGAGTATCAAGTGATCGCCGAAGACGGGGTGGCCTACGTGGACAGCGATCTGGCTCACAAGGGCCGGTCCAATTTTTCCAGCTTGAAACTGCGCTCGGTGGAGCTGGCCCGCGAAGGCAAGGTTGGATACATGGAAGAGCTGCATCTCCGCCGGCACGTTCCGGTCATCACTGGCTATAGCCGCACCAGGGGCTGGGGCCAGCCGGATCCGTTCCAGTGGACGGTGCTGGTCCGCATCCCGACGGCGTCGCTGGTGCATCCCATCCAAAGTTTTCACCTCAAGGTCGGGGCGGCGGGGCTGGCGATCGTCGTGCCGATCTTCTATCTGCTCATCTGGATGCAGGCCCGATTGCGGAAGGAGTGGCGGCTGGCTCAGGCGGAGCGCCTGCGGGCGACGGCCGCCCAGGCGCGATATCACCTCCTGCTTCAGACGACGGATCAAGGCATCTTCGGGTTGGACCGTCACGGCTGCTGTACGTTCATCAACCGCGCGGCGGCCAAAATGCTCGGGTATCAGCCCGACGAACTGCTCGGCCAGCCGCTTCACGACTGCCTGCACGCCCCGGATGCCGCATGCAGCGAGCGGTGCGTCCTCGCGCGCGCCCTCTCCCACGGGCAGTCGACGCGGCTCGCGGAACAGCTCTTCCGCCGCAAGGACGGCACCCTCGTGGAGGCGGAATGTTCGGCCTTTCCATTGACGGAAGACAGCCGCGCCACCGATTTCATCGTCACCTTCATGGACATCGCCGAGCGGAAACAGCGCACGCAGGCGCTGCTGCAATATCAAGGGCGTCTGCAGTCGCTCGCGACCCAGCTCCGGAAGACGGACGAGCTGGTCCGCCAGCGCCTGGCGACCGAGCTGCACGACAATCTCGCGCAGACCCTCGCCCTCTGTCAGATGAAGCTCGCGGCGCTGTCGCGCACCACGACGCCCGCCGTCGCAGCCGGCCTCGCGCCGGTCACCGGGCTGCTGAAAGAGGCGTTGACGGTTACCCGGCAGTTGATGAGCGATTTGCGGCCGCCCACGCTCGGTGACGACGGCGACCTGGCGGCGGCGGTGCAGTGGGTGACGGCCAAGCTGCAACGCCACGGGCTGGCGGTCCGCGTGGTGGACGACGGCAGGCGGAAGCTTTTGGACCCCGAGGTCCTGCGCATCGCGCATCAATCCCTCCACGAGCTGCTGTTCAACGTGCTCAAGCATGCACAGACCGCCGAGGCCACGGTGCGGCTCCGCCGGGTCGGCGGCTCTTTCGCCATTCAAGTCAAGGACCGCGGCGCCGGGTTTCAGATGGGAGGGACCCAGGCGCCGACCCAAGACGGCGGATTCGGCCTCTTCAACCTGCGGGAGCAGATGCGCGCGATCGGGGGACACATGCGGGTCTCGTCCGCGCCCGGCCGCGGGTCCCGGGTGACGCTGCTCCTGCCCCTGCGCACCCTCGCTACGGTGGCCGCGCCGGCGCGGGACCAGGAGGATCACGCCGTCGAGGCGGCCGTCTCCGGCGTCGTGGACGAGCAACCCCAGATTCGCATTCTGTTGGCGGACGACCACCAGATCATGCGGCAGGGCCTGCGAAGCATGCTCGAAAGCGAGCCGGGTTTCGACGTGGCCGCCGAGGCGGTGGACGGGGAAATGGCGGTGGAGCTCGCCGCGTCCGTCAGGCCGGACGTCGTCCTGATGGACATCAACATGCCGAAGCTCAACGGCGTCGAGGCCACCCGGCGCATCAAACACCGGTTTCCGGACATCGCCGTGATCGGGCTGTCGATGCACGAGGATCCCAAGCTCGAGCAGCTCATGTACGAGGCGGGCGCCTCGGTCTATCTGTCGAAAGGCACCGCGTTCAATATCGTCTGCGATACCATTCGCCAGGTCTGCAGCGGCGACCACACGGCCCGGGACTATTCGGTGAGCGGATGATCCTGTCTGCGAGTCCAGGGCGGCGACCGATTGACAGGCGCCGCCGGGGGGCATAGCCTGCCGCCATGCCGCACCGCAACGAGTCCTCTCCGATGCCGCCTGCTTGGACGCAACCGGTCGGGCGCCGCCATGCGCTGAAGACGCTCGGCGCGATCGGCTCCGCGTGGCTGCTGGGCGGGCTGCACGGGTGGCCGCAGTCGGGTCCGCTGGCGGCCGAGCCGGAGGCGGCGGCCGGGGCCATTCCGAAGCGGCCGTTCGGCAAGACGGGGGTGCAGGTCTCCATTCTCTGTTTCGGCGGCGCCCATTGGGGCAGAATCCCAGACGACAAGGAGGCGCACCGGATCCTGCACGAGGCCCTCGACGCCGGGGTGAACTTTTTCGACAATGCCTGGGAGTACAACAGCGGACGGTCGGAGGTGCTCATGGGCAAGGCGCTGGCTGGGCGGCGCCATGACGTCTTTCTCATGACCAAGGTGTGTTCCCACGGGCGCGACAAACGGGTGGCGCTCACGCAGCTCGAGGAATCCCTGCGCCGGCTCAGGACCGATTACCTGGATCTGTGGCAGATCCACGAAGTGATCTACGAGAACGATCCGGCCCGCCATTTTGCCGAGGGCGGGGCGGTGGAGGCGTTGGCGGAGGCCAAGCGGCAGGGCAAAGTACGGTTCGTGGGGTTCACGGGGCACAAGCACCCGAAGATTCACCTCGACATGCTGAGCCGCGGGTTTCCCTTCGACGCCTGCCAGATGCCCCTGAACGTGTTCGACGGTTCCTACCGAAGCTTTGAACAGGACGTGTTGCCGGAAGTGACGCGCCAAGGCATTGCGGCGCTGGGCATGAAAAGCCTGAGTGGCAACGCCGACGCGGTCAAGCAGGGGCTGGTGACCCCGGCGGAGGCGCTGCGGTACGTCTTCAGCCTTCCGGTCGTCTCGGTGGTGAGCGGCATCGACTCCCGGACCGTGCTGAGGCAGAATCTCGATATCGCGCGCCGGTTCACACCGATGACGGCGGCGGAGCGCAGCGCGCTGCGGACGCGGCTTGCGCCCTATGCTAGGGACGGCCGATTCGAGCTCTTCAAGTCGACCACCCGCTACGATGGGGCCATCGGCCGGGAGCAACAGGGGCTGTCATAGCGGCCGGCGCCCCCCTATGCATTCTGTCCTATCTACGGCTAGGGTCGAACGAATCTAACCACTCGACGCCGCACTCTCTTACAATGGTTGGCCCGTACGTCCGAGCTCGGCGGCTGAGAGCCGCCGAAAGGAGCACGCATGGCGCAATTTGTGCTGCGGAGAAATATGCGGTTTCAAGAAGCCGTGCCGGTGCGGTACCGGGGCCATGGACTCGCAGGGGACGGCATCCTTCAAGACCTGTCGTTGAGCGGCGCCCGCATCCGTGGCATTACGCCGGTGGTGTCCGGCATGGTGCTCGAACTCGATATCACCGTGCCGGGCGAGAAGATTCCGCTGCGCGTGGACCGGGCGGCCGTGCAGTGGGTGCGCGGCCTCGATTTCGGGGTCGAGCTCACGCCGCAGCGCGACGTCGCCCAGCGGATTACCCGGCTGATCGCCGATATGGTGCAGCGGCAACATGGCGCCTGAGGGCCATCAGGCTTGTGCAGGACGGCGGCCCTGCACTAAGCTTGAGGCTATGGACGATCTGGAGAAGTTTCTCTTGATCCTCGGCGGGTTGGTTCTCGGCGTGGTGGCGCGCCGCTGGTACCGGCGCCGGGTCGCGGGCAAGCTCGCGGATCAGCTCCTCGCCGACGTGGTCAGAAGCAAGGACTCCTTCCGCCGTTAGTTGGTTGATTTGGGCTGTTTGGTTTGTCTGGTTTGTTTCGTTGTATTCCGTACTCGAGTTTCCAAGAGAACACCAGACGAACCACAACGCCTCAGAACCAGCCGCCTTCTCCGACCGCTCAGCACTTAGGTTTTGATACTTACTTCATCCACCACAAGCCGTGCGGGCAACTTGTCGCTGCAGCCATCCACTAGGGGCGCGCGGCCTACCCGACGTTGTAGGGTTCTTCCTGCACGGTCCTCCAGTTTGGGCTCTGCGCCGGCCATCAAAGTGCCGCCAATGCCTTGATCGGCGGCCTTCGGAGCCTTTTAGCCAGGGGTTCTCCTAGCATCCCTCGGTACCTCCCTTGCACATACTGGAGACGCGCCCTGGTCTCCCCGCAGGAGGTACCTAGCATGGTGTTGCGCAAAACCTTGCCGGCATGGATCGCCTGTGCGGCGCTCGTGTGTACCGGATGCGGCGGCGATGACGACGCCCCGCCGCCCCCGGAATGTCCGAGCAGCTACAGCGTGACGCTCCTTCCGCTGCCGAACTCCTCGTCTTCGAGCAGCGCGAGAAGCATCAATGCCGGCGGAGACGTTGTCGGGGAGATCAGCGGCGACGCGGCCCGCTGGAGCGGCGGAAGCTTCTCCGCTATTGTCAATACGCTCGGCGGGTTCAACAGTGTGGCACTGGGGATCAACGATTCCGGCCAGATCGTGGGCGGGGCGGAGACGGGCACGGCCAACGTGTTTCATCCCTTTATGTTCGCCAACGGCACGCTGACCGACTTGGGGACTCTCGGCGGGTCCAGCGGCTTCGCGCAGGCGATCAACAACGCCGGCGACATCGTCGGCAGCGCGCAAACCTCGGGCAATGCCACCACGCACGCCTTCGTGGTCCGCAACGGCACCATGCAGGACCTTGGCACGCTGGGCGGGTCGACGAGCAGCGCCTTTGGGATCAATCAGGCCGGCGACATTGTCGGCAGCGCGCACATCGGCGGCGACCTCCAAGTGCATGCGTTCCTCTATCAATCCGGCGTCATGCGCGATCTCGGGACGTTGGGAGGCAGCGAGAGCCGCGCCTTCGCGGTCAACGACGCGGGTCAGGTGGTCGGGTCCTCGTTCGTCGTCGGCAGCAGCGACGACCATGCCTTCCTGTACCACAACGGGACGATGGTGGACCTGAATCCGGCGGGCCCCGCCACGGCGTGGCGCATCAACAATCGCGGCCATGTGGTGGGCCGCCTGGCGGCCCAGACGTCGCCCACGGGCTGGCATGCATTCCGGTACTGCGGCGGCGCGGCGACGGATTTGAACCAACTCCTGCCGGCCGGGTCCAACGTGGAATTGGTGGACGCCTCCGACATCAACGACAGCGGCCAGATCGTCGGGACGGCCGTCGCCACCGGCTCCGCCATCTTGCGCGCCTATCTGCTGAGCCCGCATTAATTGGGGAAGGAGACCTGCCGCAGCGCCGTCATGGGACCGAGGCGCTTCAGCATGTTCAGCTCGGCTGCGGTCCGGACGACGAACGAGCCGGCGAAGGCCGGCGGCATGACGGTAAGATCGTCCGCACACTCCTGCGTGCGTGGAATCAACAGCAGCCATTTCCTCGTGATGAGCAGATTGTACGCACCGGTGAGCGCGTGGCTGCCGGTGCTGGCCTGGACCGGCATGCCGGCCGTCCGCATCACCGTCCGATAGCAGGCATGGAGCGAAGCGCCGCAGTCCTTTTCAGGATTGGTCCAGTCCGGGTCCATCGGCGCGCACGCGTGCCGGAACGGCAGACCGGGCACGGACCACACCGGCTGATCGGTCCGGGCGCTATACAGCAGCGGATCGAGCGGAAGCGGCGACAAGTTCGCCTCCGTCAGCGGGACGACGTCGAAATGCTTGCAGGAGGACGCGAGCCCATGCGCGGGACCGGCGTCGTACCAAGCCAGTCCGTCGAGCTCGGTCAGCACGATGAGGAGCGCCTCGCAGTCCTTTTGAGTCAATTGGGCGTGCTGACCCTCCCCCGCGCGCGTGGCGACGATGAGGTGATGATCAAACAGGGCGTCCCGGTTCAGCAGCGCCACGTGAGACGGGCTGATGGATGCCACGAACAGGGCCGGATCAAGTCGCGAAAGCAGGTGAGGCGACCCCCCGCCCGAGCGCGCTTCGAGCAGGCGGACTTGGAAGGCGATGCCGTCCTGCTCCAGGATCTCCGTGTTGATGTGGATGGGCGGGAGCGTGCCGTCGCGCCGGGCGGCGGCGGCGCGCTCCCGCAGCAACGGCAGGAGGGTGCCGGGCGTAAGGGCGGCCGTTGGAAGGGTGTCCATGAAACTCGGCTTACTGGCCCTCTTCATGCGAGTCCGGCCGGGGGCCGCTCGGCGAATCCGACGGCTTGACGATCTTGGTGATGTGATCATTGAGATCCAGCTCGATGCTCACCTGATCGCCCTGGGAGATCCGGCCGTCCTTCAGCACGTCCGGGTTTTCTACCGGCAGCGTCCAGCGTTCTCCTTCCTTGGTCCGAAAGGTCACCGTGCGCGCGTTCTGATCCACGTCGATGATGGTGCTGCCGGTGAAGTTCGTGGTGGCCGAACTGCGCGGCACGTCGGCGAGCATGAGGCCGAAGACGGACAGGACAATCAAAACGATGCGTGTAAGGGTCATTCTGCACCTCCATCAGGGCTGAGGTAAGAAACGATCACCCCGCAAGTCTTCTGCCAGGGCCTTGGCAGAAGACAAGGCCAGAGTTTGCAACCAGTTCGAGGGACGGTGGGAAGGCCTTGGGGCATCTTGTCCCGGCGGCGCTAGACAAGTTGTCTTGATGAGCGAGGAGCCGAGGACGAACGGTGGGCCCTGCTACGGTGTGGTTTCCAGCACGGCGACGAACGACTTCAGGCGGATCGCCATCTTGGGGGCCAGGCGGATAAATTCGAGGCCGCAGCGGCGGCTGGCGATCCACCGCACCGCGGCCAACTCCGCGGCGAGCGCCGGGGTGCCGTCGAGCGGATCGGCTTGCCATGCGATGTAGGCTCCCACGGGAGGGAGCTGGTCAGCGGTGATCGAGCAGCCGTGGACGGAAAGATTGAGCGTGGTGGCTGGGCGGGATTCGCCGTCCACGTGAATGAGCGTCGGCAATTGCACCGCGAACCGCCGGCTCTGTCGGGGCGTGCTCATGACCGAACTCCTGTCTCTTATTGCATCGCGACCGCTCGGACCTGGCGGTAGGTGGTGAACCCGCGCAGCGCCTTTTCAATCCCGTCCTGCACCAGCGTCATCATGCCGTCCTGCATCGCCTGGCTGACGATGTCGGCCGTTCTCGCCCGCGACTGGATCAGCCGCTTGACGTCCGGGGTGGCGATGAGGACCTCATGCAGCGGGACGCGTCCCTTGAAGCCCGACTGATTGCAGAACTCGCAGCCCCGCCCGCGGAAGAGCCGGAAGTCGTCCGTATAGCTGACGCCGAGGCGGTCCCAGAAGGGGGCCCCGTAGCCGTGCACCAACTCGTCGTACTCGTCCCGGGCCGGGTGGTAGGACTCCTTGCATTGCTCGCAGATCCGCTTGCACAGCCGCTTCGCCACGACTCCCAGCACGGCGTCCGCAAAATTGAAGGAGTCGCAGCCCATGTCGAGCAGCCGCGTGACCGTTTCAGCGGCGCTGTTCGTGTGCAGCGTGCTCAGCACCAGATGCCCGGTGAGCGACGCTTCGATGGCGATGTCGGCCGTTTCCTTGTCCCGCATCTCTCCGATCATGATCACGTCCGGATCCGCCCGCAGAAACGCCCGCAGGGCCGTTGCAAAGGTAAACCCGATCTTGGGATGGACCTGCACTTGCCGCAGGCCTTCCTGGGTGATCTCGATCGGGTCCTCGGCCGTCCAGATCTTGCGCTCGTCCGTGTTGATGTGCCGCAGCAGGGCATGCAGCGTCGTCGTCTTGCCGCAGCCGGTGGGACCGACGCACAGGATGATGCCGTACGGTTTTTCGACCAGCCCCTTGAGCTGTGCGACGACGGCCGGCGGGAACTCCATGGACTCCAGCGGGATGGGTTCCTTCGCGGTCAGCAGCCGCATGACCACGTCTTCGTTCCCCCCCGCCGTCGGAATCGTCGCGACGCGCAGCTCGATTTCGCGGGCGTGCGGGAGCTTGTAGCGGATCTTGCCGTCCTGCGGCTTCCGCCGCTCGGCAATGTCGAGGTTCGCCATGATCTTGAGCCGCGACACGATCGCCCGGCGGTAGACGGCCGGAATGCGCATGTAGGTAAAACAGGTTCCGTCCACCCGAAACCGGACGGCGGTTTCCTTGCGGTCGGAATAGGGTTCGATGTGGACGTCCGAGGCGCCGAGGCGGAACGCTTCGGCAATGACCTGGTTGGCCAGTCGCACGATCGCGGAGTCATTTTCGTCGATCTCGCCCTTGTCCGCGTCGGACGGCCGTTCGGCGTCCGCTTCGCTCACCAGCTCGCCGAGGATGGCGCTGATCGATCCGCCCGCGGTCTGCCCCTTGAGCATGAGGAAATACTGCTCGATGTCGCGGCGCAGCCCCACGGAAAAGCGGATCGTGTAGCCGGGGAAGGCCCGCCGGATGTCGACGCCCTTTTCGAGATCGTGCGGATCATTGATGAGGATGTCCAGGATAGTGCCATGGCGCTTGAGCGGGAGCCAAGCGTTCCGCCGGAGATAGTCGAAGCTCAAGTTCTTGAGCAGATCCGGATCGAGGATGGTGCGCTCGTCGTACGGCACGTAGGGGCATTGATAGAACTCGCTGAGCGCGGCTCCGAGATGGGCCTTCGTGACGTGGTATTTGTCGAGCAGGATCGTTTCGAGGTCCACCCCGCGGGAAAACGCTTCTTCCACGGCGGCATCGAGATCGGATTGGGCGACCAAGCCGCGGTAGGCGAGGCAGTCGAGGAGGCTGCGCTCCATCGCCCGGCGGAATTTCTTAGCCATGAGCCTCCGGGCACGGGACGGTGATTCCGGCCACTGTCATGTACACGACACAGTCCGCGCGCACGTGCGCATTGTAGCGGGTCCCGAACAAACGACAACGAAAACGCGGTTTGGCGCGCGAGAATTGCGCGGATTTGTCGTAGAACTACCTGGCGGGAAGATGGGAGACTACTTGATCGTGACCGGCGCGGCGGGTCGTTTCTCGAGGTGCTCGGCGGCTTCACGATCGCCACGCGGCCGCCCCGGCGGCGCCTCGCCCTTGGGCGATTTGGCGAGATCCTTGTCGAGCTGCTTGAAGACCTCGCTGGGAGGCTTTGGTCCGATGCCTTCCAAGAGCTTCATGCCGTCGGACGACGGAAAGCCGGCGGTCTCGGGCGCCCGCAGCGACGGTGTTCCGATCGGCCGGTCAGGCGACCGGAAGTCACCGGCTGCGCCGCCGGTCGGTTCCCACTGTCCCTGGGCGGGACTGCCGAACAGCACCATCACCAGGAGGACGATGGCCCTCGGCATGGCTGTCACCCTTTGACGGCTTGGTGGATCGCCCGGTACAGCTCGTCCGCCGCCATTTCTTTCGTCAGCAACATCGAGGCGCCGGCTTTCTTCACGGCCTCCCGCATGCTGGGGTCTGCGTTGACGGACAATCCGATGACCGCAATGTGGGGGAACCGCGCCTTGATGCGCGCCGTCGCTTCGGCGCCGTCGAGCTTGGGCATGTTGATGTCCATGATCACCACGGCGGGCTGATACTGTTCGGCCAAGCTCAGCGCGTCTTCGCCGTTGCCGCCTTCGCCGACCAGAATCACATCCGGATAGCTGTCCAGCACCGAGCGCAAGCCCTGGCGCACCATCAGATGATCGTCGATCAGCACCACGCGGATTCCCGCCGCCGTCTCGGTCCGCTGCAGCCGGGTCTCTCCGGAGGACACACGGGCGCCGTCCCTCGTCCGTGGAAGGATGCGCTCGGCGGACAACGGCAACTGAACGGTGGCGACGGTGCCCCGGCCCGGCTCGGATTCGATGGTGAGATGGCCTCCGAGCGCCTGCATCCGTTCCCGGATGCTCATGAGGCCGAATTTCGAGGACAGCCCGTTGTCCGTCGCCGTCGCCGCATGCGGGTCAAAGCCTTTTCCGGAGTCCTGCACCTCGATGCACAAGCTCCCTTCCTCCAGGGTCATGGCGACCGAGGCCACGCCCGTACCGGCATGCTTCCAGCTGTTCATGAGGAGTTCGCGGGCGGACTGGAAGAGCAGCACGGCCTGGTCCTCCGGAAGCGTAAGTTCGTCGTCGGGCACCGCGACGGTGACCGCCATGTCATGCTTCTGCATGTACTCGCCGAGCCATCGGAGGGCGGCGGCGAGACCGTGCTCCCGGAGGACGGGCGGGCTGAGCTCGGCGACGAGCCCCCGCGTGTACTGCAGCGCGTCGGTCAGCACCTGGTCGGTCGCCGTGATGACGTCCACGCACGTGGGAACGGGCTGGGCCAGGCGCTTGCCTTGGCTGAGCTTGATCTTGGCGAGCACGAGCAGCTGCTGCAGATGGTCGTGCAGCTCCGTCGCCAGACGCTTGCGCTCCCGCTGCTCAGCGAGATTCAATTCCGTGGCCATCATGCGGAGCCGGTCCCGTGACTGCAGCAATTCGGCGGTGCGTGTTTCCACGAGTTGCTCCAGGCGGTCGGAGAAGGAGCGGAGTTGCGCCTCGCCGTCCTTGCGGGCCGTGATGTCGGTGCAGACTCCGACCATGCGGATCGGCGTCCCGGCGCGGTCGCGAAACAGGCTCCCCTGCGCTTCCACCCAGCGGACGGCGCCGTCCGGCCGGACGATGCGGTATTCGACATGGTGGCGCTCGCCGTGGGCCAGCGTGTTCTGGATCGAGCGCAGCACCCGGTCGCGGTCCTCCGGATGGAGGCTCCGTTCGAATCCCGCGAAGGTGCCGCCGAATCTCCCCGGGTCCAATCCGTGAATCAGTTCGAGGCTGGACGACCAGATGATTTTGTCCGAGGGGATGATCCATTCCCACGACCCCATCCGGCCGGCTTCCAGCGCGAGGCGCAGCTGCTTCTCGCTGTCTTTCAGACGGATCTCCGCGGTCTTCCGGTCGATGCCTAGGGCGAGCGTCTGCGCGATCGCTTGCGCGAGATCCAGTTCCTCCCGGTTCAGGTTGCGCGGCCGGTTCCAGTAGACCATGAACTTGCCGAGGAGGCGCCCGCCATAGGCGATGGGGATGAATGCGAGAGCGGCGATGCCTTCGGTCCTGATGAGCTCCTTCAAGTCTCCGTCGAGATCCGACGAGCCGACGTCGCTCAGCACGATGGGACGAGGGTCGGATTCGTCCGGCTTCCACGGCGAATGGCCCTCCACCGCATTGCGGTAGGCGTCCGACAATCCGCGCCAGGCCTTGAAGCGCATGACGCCGTCGTCGAACAGGAGAATGGACGCCCGATCGGCCGCCAGCGAGTGGAGGGTGGCATCGATCGCGTGCTCGTAGAGCTGGGGAAGCGCTTCGGCCCGGTTCACGGTGGTGGCGAAGTCGTACAGTTGCTGCTGTCGCCGCTGCCGGAGCTTTTGGACCGTAATGTCGCGGACGATCTTCGACGCGCCGATGATCGTGCCGTGCGCATCGATGACCGGCGAGATCATGAGCGACACCTCGATGTCGAGCCCGCTCTTCGTGCGCCGCACGGTTTCGAAGTGCTCCAGCCGCGCCCCGCGCCGGATGCTGTCCAGGATGCGGTGTTCTTCCTCGTGTTGCCCGGGGGGGATGAGGCGAAGGATCGACTGGCCGATCATCTCGGCGGCGGTGTAGCCGAAGAGTCGTTCGGCCCCGCGGTTCCAGCTGGTGACGATGCCGTTCAGCGTCTTGCTGATGATCGCATCGGCGGAAGAGGCGACGATCGCCGCGAGATAGGCATCCGCCGACGAGGAATGCGTGGTGCAGTCTGTCGGCGCACGATCCATGGCGCAGTGTCCGGTGAGACGCAAGTGTTGTGCGGGATGCCGGGCGCCCCGATCGCCGGGAAATACCCGGAAATCCACGTTAAAACGTACCAGATATAGCACCACCCCTTGCGCTGGGGAAACCCCTAGTTTCTGCCGAAAACCCTGCGCCCGCCGTCATTTTCTCTACCCAGCGGATCGATCAGCGGGAGGGTGCCAGCCGCTCGAGGCGCGAGCCGGCTGCGAGGAGGGCGAACCGGCGCTTCATGGCGTTGACCTTTGCAAGATATGAGGCGGTATCGTGGTCCCCGCAACGCTGGCCGGGCACGAGCCGGAATCCGCGGCGCACGAAGGCCTGACCGGCTCCCGCGCCGCACAGATGAATCACGGCGGCGAGATCCTGCTTCTGCTTGAGCGTCGCCGAAGCCGCCCTCGTGCCGGTGGCTTCGGCCACGTGGCGGTCCAGCAGCGCGGCCGTCATTTCGATGGCGTGACTCGGCAGGATCCGCGTGTAGAGACTGTTGAACCAGCAGGAGCGCCAATCGTTCCAGCGTCCCGCTTCCACCACCACGTGATCGTGGATGCAGTAGCGCCGAGCCAGGCGGAACGTGCCGTCGGTGATCTGGTACATCCCCACCGCGCTCGACGCGGGCCGATACATCCCGAACGGGTTCAACGTGAACTGCCAGCGCCAGTAGGTGCGCGCGAGGGGATTGCCGGTGCTTTCCACCTGCGCCAGCGCGGCGAGCAACTCGGGCGTGATGACCGCGGTGGAATGCTCGCGAAACAGGGATCCATACTCGCGCCAGGTCTCGGTCAGGTCTTTGTCGAGCGCGCCGTCCAGCGGGAAGAACACTTCGCTCGGCTTGTTGACCGCGTGATAGAGCCAGTTCGCGGTGAACCAACACACGATGAGCAGGGCGGTGCCGACCACCCATCGCATGGCGGGCGGCGATTTCCACCAGGCGCGAAGAAACGCGCGGACTTCCTTCCCGCGCCGGCGCGCGAACCGCCTGAAGGCGGCCAGCCGCCCGCGCCGGCGCCCGCGCCGGGTCTTGCGCATGTTGCGGCGGTGGCCTGACATCGGTCCAACTATACCTGAATTGGCGGGCACGGATGGAGCGGTGCTCAACACGGCCGGCATCGCCGAATCGGGAGCCTGGATCGGATCGGATTCCGAATCCGATCGGATTCCGTGCGGGCTGCTTTTTGATTCGATTTATTCCCGTGTTTGTCCCGCCGCGCGACGTCCGACTGTTCCGCATCATCGCGTTGCGCGTGATGTTGGCGAGCTGTGCGCATCGCGCTCCGTGTCGGCGCGACGCTTGCACTTCCTCCTCATCCATCACGTCCATCAGTCGCGCAACGCCGAAAGGAGGACTCCATGGATTTCGGTTTCACCTTGCTCCTGGGCAACGTCCTCATGGCGATCTTCCTCTACATCGTGGTGAAGCTGATCTGGGAGGACTGACTTCCAGGCGGTCGCCACATCTCGGGCGGATCTTGAATCGGTTTGTCGTCAGCGCCGTATCGAGATCGATTCAGTGACGGGCCGGCTCGCGGTCGAGAGCCGGCCCGCTGTCGCTGCGCAATGCGTGTGCAATCGCGCGTGTCAAGGCGATCCTCGGCGGCCCGGAGCGAAACGAGTACCCGGTATGGTTCCTGCGTCTTGACCGGATGTGAGATGAGGAACCTCGGTCTGCCAGAGGAGGACGGTATGACCGATTCGGACAGCCCAGCACCGCCGCGTCCCGCCTATGACCCGCAGACTCTGCTGAACGCGCAGCCCGTCATGGTCGCGGTCATCGACCCGGCGACGTACATCATCCAGTTTCAGAACGACACCGGTCTCTCCACGCTGGGCGATCTGGCAGGACAGACCTGTTATCGCGCCATCGCCGGCTGCGCCACGCCCTGTTCGTTTTGCAAGATGCCGGAGGCGTTGCGGACCGGGACAATCACGATGAGCGAGGTGCCGGTTTCGAACGAGCGGCACCTGCTGGTCCAGTGGTCGAAAGCCGTCACGCACGACGGGCGCGCGCACGTCATCGAGACGATCACCGACGTGACGGAGCGTAAGCGCATCGAGGATGCCGCCCATCGGGCCGAGAAGATGGAGGCCTTGAGCCGGCTGGCCGGCGGGACGGCGCACGACATCAACAATCTGCTGACCGTCATCGCGGGCGCCTGCGACTCGGCCGACGATCGAGGGCTGCTGCCGTCCGCATCCGGCGAGGATCCAATGCGGCACATCCGGCAGGCGGTGGTGCGGGTGGGTGAGCTGATGCGGCGGCTGACCGCCTTCAGCCATACGCAGCTCGTCCAGCCGTCCGTTGTGGACGTGAACGGTGCGCTGGCCGCGGTGGAGCCGCGCGTCCGGTCGCTGTGCGGTCCACAGATCGAAGTCACGATCGCGGCCAAAGAGGAAGGCCTGCGCATCGTCGCCGATCCGCGGCAGATCGAGCACATCGTCCTCGTGTTGGCGGGCAACGCGTGCGACGCGATGCCCGCGGGCGGGCATCTGAGCCTCTGCACCGCCGCGGAGCTCGTCGGATCGCGTGCGGCCGGGGAGCGGAAGCTCAAGCCGGGGCGATTCGTACGGCTGGAGGTGCGTGACACCGGCTGCGGCATCGAACCGCATCTCCAGGAGCATCTCTTCGAACCCTATTTTCAGCAGGCAGGGCGGACGGGCAGGGGGCTGGGATTGGCCAGCGTGTACGGCATGGTGCGGCAGTGCGGCGGATCCATCGGGGTCGTGAGCGAACCGCAGGTGGGCACCACGTTCACCCTCTGGTTCCCCTGCGTCGAGGGCGAGCCGCCGCTGTCCGCGTCCGCGCCGCCCGCGGCGCCGCCGGCGCAGGTGACGATCCTCCTCGTGGAAGACGACGACGATGTGCGTCTGGCCGTGGGCGACATGCTCGAGCGGGCCGGCTACCAGGTGCAGGAAGCCTGCGACGGGCTCGACGCGTTACGCCAAGTCAACGGCATGGCGGCTGCTCCCCATCTGACGATCACCGACGTCATGATGCCGCGCATGAGCGGACCGCAACTCGTCAGGCAGCTCCACAGCGTCATGCCCTCGGTCAGAGTGCTGTACATGTCGGGCTATGCCGGTGAAGCGCTCGAACCCGTCGGCCAGCAGCCCGTCACGTTCATCCAAAAGCCGTTCGGCGCGCGTGAACTCCTCCGCAAGGTGCACGAAGCACTGAGCTGAGCCACCCATTTAGTACCAATACGTTCCGCTTTCATACTTCAACCATTACTTGTACCCGTCTCCAGCCACGTTAGCCCACCGCGGAGTGAACAGGAAGGAAAGCGGCGGGAGAATCCACCAGAGGATCGTCTCATCCGACTGGACGATGCGGACCCGTCCCGTGCCCTGCTTGATCGCCTCCTTCGTGAACTCCTCGACCGCCCCGTCCAACGTGGCATCGCCGATCATCGGCAGCGACACGCCGAAGTGGATCGCGTATTTCGTCAGGTTGATGTGCACCGGCACCGAGCCGTCCACGTACTTGAGCCCGTTGAAGTTCGTCGCCACGCTCGTCGAGGCGCAGCCGGTGAGCATGAGGCACACCATGATCCAGGCGATACCCTTGGTCCGCTTCATATGAGAACCTCCGTGTAGATGTTTCTCTTCATCGTCCCAACCAATGACATGAGGCGGGAACTAGGAGCTTCCCACGGAGAGGAGCGGTGCGGATTGAGAGTTATTGCGGAGAGCCGGGAACAATGGACGGCGATCCTCATGCGTCCAGATCTTCTCGCGCGTCTGTTCGGGCGGCGCGAGCCGGCGCAGTCAAGCAGCATGAGACTCCTTTCTTCGGCGCAAGCCTGGTAACATGCGCCGGCCATGCATCAGGCATCCGTCACGCCGGCGCGCCGCCGGGCCGCCGTCTTGTTCATCCTCGTCACCGTTCTCCTCGACATGCTGTCGTTCGGCATCGTCATCCCGGTGCTGCCGAAGCTGGTCGAAGACTTTCTCTCGGGCGATACCGCCCGGGCGGCGACGATCTACGGGCTGATGAACACGGCCTGGGCCGTCGCGCAGTTCGGCTGCTCGCCGATCCAGGGCGCGCTGTCCGACCGCTTCGGCCGCCGGCCGGTGGTGCTGCTGTCGAACGCGGGCTTGGGATTGGACTATGTCTTGATGGCGCTCGCGCCGAACGTCGGCTGGCTGTTCGTGGGCCGGACCATTTCAGGCCTCGCCTCGTCAAGCTTCAGCACCGCCGGGGCCTACATCGCCGACGTGACGCCGCCCGAGCAGCGGGCGGCGGCGTTCGGCAAGATTGGCATGGTGTTTGGGCTCGGCTTCATCCTGGGGCCGGCGATCGGCGGATGGCTCGCGGCGATTGACCCCCGTCTGCCGTTCTGGGGCGCCGCCGGGCTCAGTCTCCTGAATGCCTGTTATGGATTTTTCATTCTGCCCGAATCGCTGCCGCACGAGCGGCGCACGGCCTTCGTCTGGAAGCGCGCGAACCCCATCGGCTCGCTGGCGCTGCTGCGCTCGCATCACGAGCTGTTCGGCCTGGCGGCGGTCGCGTTCCTCGGCTACCTGGCGCACACAGTGCTGCCCAGCGTGTCGGTCCTTTATATGGGTTACCGGTACGGGTGGGGGCCTGCGGCGGTCGGTCTCATGCTGGCGGGCGTCGGCCTCGGGGCGATGATCGTCCAGGGCGGGCTCGTCCGTCCGATCACCGCCCGGTTCGGGGAACGGACGACCTTGTTGGCAGGCCTCGTCTGCGGCGGAATCGGGTTTACGGTCTACGCGGCGGCGACGGAAGGATGGATCTTCTGCCTCGGCATTCCGGTCATGGCGCTCTGGGGCCTCGCC
>JBDZVU010000064.1:0-18977 GCA_040255845.1 Nitrospiraceae bacterium
TTCCGGGCTTTCCCGGCACGGCTACTGACAATCCCTTCCGGCGCACCCAGTAAAAAATTTTCACCGCCCGCCTTTTCCCCGTTGACAACCCATGTTCTTGGGCAGTATTACTCGCCCATCCACACGATATGGTAGGTCCCGCGTAAGCGTCTTTCCGGACCGCATGCGAGGAAGGGAGGTGACATCAGAAACCGGCCCCTATCGTCCGAGTCCGGTTCTCACTCGATCGCATCCTTGAATCCACCGCGCGCCGAAGACAACAACAGCCATAGCCATTGATCGAAGGAGTCTCCATGGAAGATCTTGTCATAGAAGAAGAGGGCGCATCATCCGCACTCAAAATCACGCTGGGTGACTTTCTTGTCTTCATCAATTGGATGAATCAAACCGAGAAGGCGCTGGATCGGGCGGAGCCGCTGCCGGCCCTTCCCGAAATCGAATCGGGGAAAGTGCGTGGCTGGATTCAACTGGTCCAGCGATTGGAAGACCGATTCCGGCGGAGCGAAGAGAAGAAGTTAGCCCTTGAAGCCAATGTCATCGCGCAAGAAGCCCAACTGGGCCAGCTGCTGTCCCATCTCCACGCCAACATTGCCTCCTTGTACGAAAACCTTGGGCAATCGCAAAAGGCCGAAGAAGTGCGCCGGCGAGCCGAAGCGCTTCACTCCAGCTAGTTTCATCCCGCGAAAAGAGGCGGCAGCCCCTGCCGCCTCTTTTCAACCCCCCTGGGCTCTCCTCTGTCGCGGTCACGTGCGATTGCCTCGATCGAAAGCGATTTATCCTTGTTGGTTCTTCGTCGAGCGCTATAATTGCGGTAGGCGGGCCGGGGGACGACGATGATCAAAATCTTGCTGGTCGAAGACAACGACATCGACGCCCATCTGACCAAAGACATCCTCGCCGAATGGAGCATCGAACAGTTTGAAATCACGCACGTCACGCGACTGAGCGAGGCCTTCGCCCACCTGGCAAAGGACCGCTTTGATGCCGTGCTGCTGGATCTCTCTCTCCCCGACGCGTATGGCCTGGCGACGCTTCGTCAGGCGCAAGCCGCCAATCCCACTCTTCCGATCATCGTCCTCAGCGGGGTCAGCGACCAGGCGCTTGCGCTTCAGGCGGTGCAAAACGGCGCGCAGGATTATCTGGTCAAGGGACAGGGGCAGCCGGAGCTGCTGGCGCGCTCCATCCGCTACGCCATCGAGCGCAAGCGCGCGGAAGAGCGGCTGACGTACCTGGCGCAATACGACCAATTGACGGGGTTGGTCAACCGGACGCTGTTTCGCGACCGGCTGGTTCAGGCCATGGCGCGCAGCAAACGCCTGCAACAACCGCTTGGGCTCATGTTGCTTGATCTGGACCGATTTAAAGCCGTCAATGACACGATGGGACACGATGTCGGCGACCACTTACTGAAAGCCGTCGCGACGCGGCTTCAGGATTGCGTGCGTGAAGTCGACACGGTCTGCCGCATGGGCGGCGACGAATTCACCATCATCCTCGAAGGGATCTCCTGCGAAGGCGATATCACGATCGTCGCGCGGCGGATCATCGAGTCGCTCTCCGAACCATTCGTGCTGGCCAACCATCAGGCGTCCATCGGCGTGAGTATCGGCATCACGATCTATCCAGCCGATGACCATGAGATCGACGATCTGTTGAAGCATGCCGATGCCGCCATGTATCGCGCCAAGCAGCAGGGCGGCAGTGCCTTCCAATTCCACACGGCGCTGCAGTCCTCTTCGTCATCGATCTCCACTCATCGATCCTAACGGACCTCCAGTCCTTTCCTCCCATGTCGGCCGGCAGGCCGGCCGCGGCTAGGGCTCCTGCGACACACTCCGTACAAAACTGTCGAAAAATTCAGAGTGACAAAAATTGGCCGGGAATTTCACGGGACCTCGCACTGCAACTCCGCAGGATCCATGCGGCTTTCCTATTCCCTAGGGAGTCAGAACTGGCATATTGATTGCGTTGCCGCCTACCGAGGCACAAACGAGCCTCAGGGAGGAAGCAACATGAGACGGAAGCTATGCACGTGGATCTGCCTGGGAGTCCTGCTGACCGGTTCTCTTCCGGCCCTCGCGGGGCAAACCCAAATGCATGATACGTCCAGGCGGCTCTACGACCGTGTGATGGAAGAATTCAAGCACCGCGACTACGAGGCCGCGCTGGCGGGATTCCGGCTGTTCCTCGAATTGCACGGTCACTCCGCCCTCGCGGCCAATGCGCAATATTGGATCGGAGAGTGCCAGTTTCGGATGGGCCGCTACAAAGAGGCGTTGAATTCGTTCTATAACGTGGTGTCGTATTACCCGCTCAGCCCGAAACTTGCCGCCTCTACCTTGAAGATCGGCCAGACCTACACCAAGCTTGGCGACCATGAGAAAGCCCGCATGATGTTTGATCGTGTCGTGGATCAATATCCTGACAGCGCGGAAGCGGAACTTGCGCGGAAGGCGATTGACGCGGCCATCGGCAGAGCGGACAGCGTGCCTGCGCCATCAGACTCGGCCGCAGCCTCGGCTGAGTGACGCCCACCTTAGTCCTCCGGACCCAGGCCCAGAAGCGCAGCCATTTCCGGTGCGCTATAGCGATGCTCCGCCTGGAGGGTGACCAGCGCGATTCCTGCGGCTCGTACCACGGATTCGATGACACGCCGGCGTTCTTCTTGTGGGGGGGACGCTGGGCCCTCCGCGACCTGCACGACTTGCGTCACCTGCCTGGAGCCCGGATGGACCAAGACGAAATCGACACGCTTCAAGGCGACGCGATTGAGGATTCGCCTCCGATCTTGCCGGTCGGCATTCACAGAGAGAAACGCCCAGAGGGGAACCTGCGCAAACACCAGGAAATGATCCTGTACCGCAAGGCGGATGACGTTGTAGAGGGAGAGGTCTCGCTCGGACAACAGGGGGCCGGCGCTGACGCTGACCCCCGCGGGGAGGACAAGATCCGCCGTGTCGGCACGCGTGCGCGCCCCCCCAAAGAAGAGCCACAGCAGCAACAGCACACCGATCGCACCGACAAACACCGCCGCCGCTTCCAGATCTTACCTCGCTGCTCTTGTGCCGCGGGCCCGTAGCCGCGCGATCCACCCGGGGCCGCTTGGCACGATGCAGCCGAGAATCACGGGATGGTCCGCCCCCGTCACGGACGGCACGTTTCCGCATTGTTCCATGACGGTCTGATATCCGAGGATGGCAAAGGCCACTGCCTCGAGTGCTTTGCTGTCCCACCCGTGCGCCTCGAACGTCGTAACCGGCACTGGGGTGAAGACGTCGGCCAGATGCGCCATGATGGTGCGGTTCCGGACTCCTCCGCCGCCGACGATGACATCGTCGATCCTGCCGCGGATCCAGCGGCGGGCAGTCCCCACGGCCTCGGCCGTCCATCGGCTACAAGTGGCCAGCAGGTCTTCCATTGGCAGAGTTCGCGCCTGCTGCATGCCGAGAAGGCTGTTGATCATGCCGGATCCAAACGCCTCCCGCCCCGTGGATTTCGGCGGCTCTTGAGAGAGATAGGGATGGGCGAGCAATTTCGCCAAGAGCCGGCCGTCGATGCGTCCGCGTGCGGCGAGCCGGCCATCCCGGTCCATCGACGACCGCCCCTGCGTCATGCGAGCGACCAATCCGTCCAGCACCATATTGGCGGGCCCCGTGTCGAAGGCAATCAAGCCGGCGTACCCGCGGCCCGGCGGAAGGTACGTGACGTTGCTGATGCCGCCCAGATTCACAATCAACCGCGCCCGCTTCGGATGGCGAAACAGAAGCGCGTGTACCGCGGGCGTCAGTGGAGCGCCTTGTCCTCCAGCCGCAATGTCGCGCGGACGAAAGTTCGCCACCGTCGTAATGCCGGTCCGCTCCGCGATGACGGCCGGTTCACCGATCTGCAGCGTCGAGCGGATGGCACCGACTCCGGCATCCGTGATGCCGTGAGGCAGGTGGTGAACGGTTTGGCCATGAGATCCGATGATGTCGATGTCCTTCGGGTGCAGCTTTGCCGCCCGTATCACGCCGAGCGCGGCATTGGCAAACCATTCCCCAAGGAGGGCGTTCAGATGGCACACCTCTGAAACCGTTCCGGAGACGGAGGCCGTGAGAATGCGCTGCTGCAGCGTGCGGGGATACGGGAGGGGTTGAAAAGCCAGCATCCTGACTTGGACCCGCCCTCTGTGACGCCCGATGTCGATCAACGCGGCATCGACGCCGTCCGCCGACGTCCCGGACATCAACCCAACGACCTTCATATGCGCCCTTTCGTCCTATCGTGGTCTCACACTTTGCCGCCGCTACGCTAATCGAACGGCTTACGCGGGTCAAGCAGGCGGCCGTCGTTGACAGGCCGAAATGCGAGTGGTACCGTCCGCGCCGAATGTTTCTCCTCCGGCGCCCATCCCGTCTCGGAATCCTGCTCCTTCTGGCCGCATGGCGATTGTCCTGCCCGGTCTCTCCCGGACTGGCCCAGGAGCCGATCAACGTGGTGGTGACCATCCCGGTGCTGAAAGATCTGACCGAACAAGTCGGTCAGCGGCACGTCCGGGTGACCTCGCTCCTGAGCGGATATGAAAACGAGCATACCTATTCGCCAAAACCCAGCGACCTGGTCGCCGTCCGGAAGGCCCGGCTGCTGTTCGAGATCGGGGTCGGGCTGGAGGTGTGGGTATCGTCGCTCGTGAAGAATGCCGGTTCGTCGTCCTTGCGCGTCGTGACCACATCCCGTGGCGTCGGGCTGCTGCGCGATTATTCCGATGACCGCCATGGCGATCACGCCGGCGGCAACCCACACATTTGGCTCGACCCCGAAAATGTGGCCACTATGCTGCGCCACATTACGGAGGCGTTGAGTGAGGCGGATCCCGCGCACGCCGCCGACTTTCGAAGCAATCAAGCCGCCTATCTCCAGCGACTCGACCGGCTCCGGCAGGAGCTGATCGACCGCGTGCGGCAGATCAAGGACCGGCGATTCATCGCCCACCACCCGGCATGGCCCTATTTGGCCCGGCGCTTCGGGTTCGAGATCGTCGGGGTCATACAAGCGCAGTCCGGCGCCGAACCGTCCGCGCTTCATCTGCAATCCCTCATGGCGAAGATCAAGAAGGAACGGATCAAGGTCATCGCGTCGGAAATCCAACTCAGCCAGAAGATTCCCGACCTCCTGGCGAAAGAGACGGGCAGCCGCGTGGTCGTGCTCACAACGCTTCCCGGTGGCTTGCCGGGAACGGAGACCTACCTCGACATGCTCCGCTATAATGTGCTCCAATTGTGCAACGCCATGGAGACGACCTAGTTTCGCGGCGTCATGCGTCAAGGAGCCGCGCGGTGAGCCAGCCTCGAGAGCCTATCATTCGGTTTGATCACGCCTCGTTCGGATTCCCCGGCGGCATCCTGGCCTTGGCCGACATCACCCTTTCCATCAATGCGGGCGAATTTATCGGCGTGATCGGTCCCAATGGATCGGGAAAAACGACGCTGTGCCGCGCGGTGCTGGGGCTGTTGGCTCCCATCCGCGGCCACTTGCATATTTTCGACTGCGCGTGCGAGGAACTGCGCTGCCATCATCGGGCGCAAATCGGCTATCTCCCGCAAAAGGGCGTGGTAGACCGGAATTTCCCCGTGACGGTGCTGGAAACGGTCATGATGGGCCGCTATGGCGCGCTGGGGTTGCTCCGCCGTCCGAGCGGGCGCGATCGTGACATCGCCATGGAGGCGCTGGCCCATGTCGGGATGGATCGTCACCGGGACACCGCGTTGGGCCAGCTTTCCGGAGGTCAACAGCAGCGCGTGTTCATCGCTCGGGCGCTGGCGCAGCAGCCGCAGGTGCTGCTGCTGGACGAGCCAACCACGGGACTCGACATCACGACGCAGCACAGCGTGATCGAGCTGGTGCAGCATCTCCATGAAGAGTTGGGATTGACAGTGTTGCTGATCACCCACGACATCAATATGATCCGCAGCCGCGTCGACCGGTTAGTGCTGCTCAAGACCAAGCTCTACGCCGCGGGCCCGCCAGCCGACGTCTTAAAGCCCGATATCCTGCGACAGGTCTACGGCAAAGACCTCGTTATTACGGATCACGACCTCGTGATCGTCGGGGATTATCACCACCATCACTAGAGTCTGCACGCCTCATGCTTGAATTGTTGACGTACGACTTCATACAACGCTCGCTTCTGGCTGCGGCGTTGGTCGGGGGGCTCTGTTCGGCCATCGGGGTCTTCGTGGTGCTTCGCGGGCTGGCGTTCGTGGGCGCGGGAACGTCGCATGCGGCGTTTGCCGGTGTCGCCCTGGGTTATTTGATGGGCTGGCCCCCATTGGGCCTCGCGGTCGTCTTCGGGCTTGCCACGGTCTGGGTCACAGGGTGGATGGAGGAGCAGGGCCGGATGAAATTGGACGTCTCCATTGGCATTCTGTATACGACGACGATGGCGCTCGCCATTTTGTTTATCGGTCTGATGAAAACGTACAACGCCGAGGTGTACGGCTACCTGTTCGGAAGCGTGCTGTCGGTGACCCCCGAGGAATTGGCAATCATCGCGGCGCTGAGCGTGCTCGTCCTGAGCCTGCTCCTGCTGTTCGCCAAAGAACTCTACTTCATTGCCTTCGACCAGGAGATGGCGGAAGCCTCGGGAATTCCGGCCCGGCGCGTTTATTTCCTCCTCCTCACTCTCGTCGCCTTGACCGTCGTGGTGGCACTCAAGACGGTCGGCGCCATTCTCGTGTTTGCCATGATCCTGATACCCGCCTCGACGGCCTATCAGCTGACGCATAGCCTCCGCACGTTAACCTGGTATTCGGTATTGATCGGCGTGACCACCGCCGTCACTGGTGTCTTGATTTCCTCGGCATGGGACGTCCCCTCGGGGCCGGCCATCGTCCTTCTGGCAACGTCCGTTTTTTTCTTATCCGTGTTGCTGTCCCCGAAACGAATCAAAATGGCCACACCCGTACACTAGAGTGCGTCTTTCTCGCCCGCCTGTAATCCCGTAGAGATTTTCATGCCGCTGCAGAGCCGCCCGGAAATTTTGCTTTCTTTGGTTTCCACGATGCGGTATGAAGAGACGTAGCGGAATCTACTGCGGTATGGAAATTGCTTTGAAATTGCTGCTTTCTCATCATAACAAGGAGGATTCATGCGACGGCTGACTATTCAATCTTTGGTACTCGCAACCCTACTGCTCGGCGGAACGGCGCTCCTACAGGCAGCCCCAGCCGCCGCGGCTGAAGAATTCGGCGCCATTGAACCAGGCACATGGGTGCTTGGTATGCGAGCCGGGTTTGCACCGGTCACCCAAACCGTTGCGGACGGTCGGCTGCTGGGGCTTCCCGGTCTTGAGACGTCGACCGATGTCGGCTCGCTGGTCAATTTTCAGGCCATGTACAGCCTGAACCGATGGCTTCTCGTCGGGCTGATGCTCGAGTGGGAACGGCATAGCATGGATCTGGAACGGCCGGTTCTTGACCTCGGACATCAGGACACCGTTTCAGTGCTCCCGACTGTCGAAATTCGACCCGTTCGACTCGGAAATTTTATTCCCTACGTCAACATGAGCTTCGGCGTGAACGTGAACAGCTTCGGTGAGAGCCGAGACCTCGGCGGCACCCGGATCTCCCCCAGCAATACCTTCGCGTGGCGTCTCGGGTGGGGAGGCGATTACATGATTACGAAGCAGGTGGCGCTCAATGCGGAGATGGCCTATAAGCGCAATGACGGCCATGCCACGGTGACGGCCCCGGGCGGCGGGCAGGTGCGTATTGAAGACTGGAACGCCTCGTCGTTTGGGTTCTTGTTCGGGGTCAAGATGTTTTTCTGACGAAACGCTCGATTGTCCTTAGGAAGGCAGGATGCCGGACAGGCACCTGCCTTCTTTTTTTGCCGGGAACATCGCGAAGGAAGAACAGCAGCAAGACTGTAGGGCTTATTCCAGACGCCCTTGCTTGGTTCGGCTCCACACCATCCCAGTCTGCTCATGGGAGCTGAATCCCAATTTTTCATAGAACCCTGGCCGTCTGGTGCAGAGCCAGAACAATTCGACCTTTTTGAGCCGCGGGTGTTGCAGAATCCGTTGGACGATTTCCGTTCCGATGCCTTGCTTCTGGTACGCTTTATCCACGATGACGTCCCAGATGGTGGCGCGATAGACGAAGTCGGTCAACACCCGGCCAAACCCGACGAGGCGATCGCCATCCCAGGCACACACCGCAAGATCGGTGTGTCGGAGCATCTCACGCGCGTCGTCCAGGGTCCGGCCTTTGGCCCAGGGTGCCTGGCGGAAGAGGGCGAGCAATTTTTCTGGGGCGAGGTCCTTCTTCTCGGAGTAGGTGGCGGCGGTCTTGAGCGTCAAGGGCATCTTGTATTAGAGTACGCGGTCGATCGCCCCACGGTCAGTGGGCTGCGAGTGTACGAGGAAATGCATGTCAACGCAAGTCCGAAGCTGCCCGAAGTGTTTCCGTCTGATGTGGCTGAAGGCCGAGCAGTACGAAATGCTCGATGAAGGCACCTTGCGCACGAAGTGTCCGCACTGTGGCTCGACTGTTCGCTTCCGTCTCGTGACCGAAGGGGCCAATGCCAGCGGGCCCAAGATGGGCCACTGATCTCGCTAGAGTCCTCGCCCGGAACCCTCGAGCTCGGGCTTGTTGCCCGGCAAAATCTTGTGCAGGCTCGCCCGATAGTCGCCGAGGCGCTTTTCATCCAGGCGTCCCACTTCGATCTCGTTGTCCCGCTGCATGCGCTCCACGTGATCCAGCACGGCCAGGAGGGGTTGAACGGCGCCGAGTAGATTCCCCGCTTCGAACGCTTCCAGCGATTCGACCAACAGTTCGTTCAGCGTCTTGTAGGGAGTCCCGGCGCTTTGGTGGCGGAAACGTGTCACCGTCTCCTCGTAGTCATCCACGGCCTCCATCGTCGGTTTCACCCCGCTTGGCACGGCGGCCAAATGGACCACCGGCGGCAACTTGGCCGCATAAGTTTTCAGTTGGGCCGTGAGCCCCCCAATGGCATCCAGCACATCGGCAGTCTGCATAAAGCAACCATTCGGCCGTCGCTACGCCTTTACGGCAGCACGGCCCTGCAGTGCGAGCATGACCTCCGCCATGTCAGCCGGCATCGGTTGGCTGAACTCCATGTCTGCTTCGGTCTTGGGATGCCGGAACCCCAGCGTCCTAGCGTGCAGCATCACCCGTGGAATGTCTACGCACTCTACCGAGCACACGCGCCGCCCGCCGTAGGTGGGATCGCCGAGGATGGGATGCCCGAGCGCGGCCAAATGGACGCGCAGCTGATGCGTACGGCCGGTGCGCGGATAGAGCGCGACGTGGGCGGCGAATTTGCCAAACCGGCGCTCGACGCGATATTCGGTGACGGACGCCTTGGGGCTTGTGGTCCGTGCTGAGAACTTCTTGCGCTCCCTCACGTCCCGCCCGATGGCCAGTTCGATCAGGCCGTGTCCCTTCCGAGGTACGCCGCAGATCAGCGCTTCGTACACCCGACGAATCGTGTGCCATTTGAACTGAGCCGCCAGCGCCCGATGGGCGTGGTCGTTCTTCGCGATCACCATCACACCAGACGTTTCTTTATCCAGGCGGTGGACAAGGCCCGGCCGCTCTTTCCCCCCGACGGTCGAGATCGTTCCACCGGACGTTTGGAAGTGATGCAGCAGCGCGTTGACCAGGGTGCCGGTCCAGTTTCCGGGCGCTGGATGCACGACGATGCCTGCGGGCTTGTGCAAGACGAGCAGTTGGTCATCCTCAAACAACACGTCCAGCGGAATGGGCTCTCCACGGAGCTCCAACGGCTCGGGCTTTGGAACGTCCATGGTGATCCTGTCACCCGGCCTGATCTTCTGACTGGCCTTCACGACCTGGTCGTTGATGCGCACTCGGCCCAATTCGATCAGGCGTTGAAGAGCCGCACGGGAGATGTCCCGTTCGCGGTTGACCAGAAACACGTCGAGCCGCTTTGGTTGCTCGCCGGCAGTGACGACAAACTCGGTAATCATGTGCGTCACACGCTACTAAACGAGACCGAGAGAAAGCAATGTGGAGAAAGCGGGCCGGGGCTTTTCAGGGGAGGTACTGCAACCGGAAGTGCGAGTCCGGCCAGCGGGAGAACTACGCGCGGCCGGTCCGGCGGAGGCGCTCGGCGATCTTTTGGCGCAAACGAGCCTTTTCCAGGCTGATTTGGGCCTCTTTGAGTTCCGACGGGAGCCCACCCGCCTTCAGACGCTGCTCGGCACGCTCCACCGCCGCCTGGGCTCGGTTGACGTCGATGTCCTCGGCCTTTTCGGCAATCTCGGCCATGATCGTCACCTTTTTCGGCGTGACTTCTGCATAGCCCCATAGAACGGCCATATGATTCGTCTGGTCGGCGACGCGATAGCGCAATTCGCCAATCCGCAGGGTGGAGAGAAAGTAGGTGTGGCCCGGAAGGACGCCGAATTCCCCTTCAGAGCCGGGCGCGATCACCTCGTCGACTTCCTGGCTCAACAGCAGCTTTTCCGGGGTCACGACTTCCAGCAGAATCTTCCCTGCCATTTGCGCTCTCCTTGCCCCTTCCCAGTGGACCGGCGCTCTGGGTGATTTTCACTGCATCCATTGACCGTGGAGCACGGCTCTTCACGGTGCGCGGTCAAGAGCACACGATCACCCGACCGGTGGGGGCTAGACCTTGACGCCCATCTTTTCGGCCTTGGCCACGGCCTCTTCGATCGGGCCGACCATGTAAAACGCCTGTTCCGGAAGGTGATCGTACTTGCCGTCCAGAATCTCCTTGAAGCTGCGGACGGTATCCTTGAGTTTGACGTACTTCCCGGGAGCCCCGGTAAATGCTTCGGCGACGTGGAACGGTTGGGAGAGAAAGCGCTGGATCTTGCGGGCCCGGGCCACGACCATCTTGTCGTCTTCAGACAGCTCGTCCATGCCGAGGATCGCGATGATGTCCTGTAGGTCTTTGTAGCGCTGCAGGACCGACTGCACCCCGCGTGCGACTTTATAGTGGTCCTCCCCGATGATCTGCGGGTCCAAAATCCGGGAGGTCGAATCTAGAGGGTCCACCGCCGGGTAGATGCCCAACTCCGCCAGTTGCCGCGACAACACGGTCGTGGCGTCCAGGTGCGCGAACGCCGTGGCCGGCGCCGGGTCAGTGAGGTCGTCCGCGGGAACGTAAATCGCCTGCACCGAGGTAATGGACCCGCGCTTGGTGGAGGTGATGCGCTCCTGCAGGGCTCCCATCTCCGTGGAGAGGTTCGGCTGATAGCCGACCGCCGACGGCATGCGGCCGAGCAGCGCGGAGACTTCCGAGCCGGCTTGCGTGAACCGGAAAATATTGTCCACGAACAGCAGCACGTCCTGATTTTCCTCATCCCGGAAGAATTCCGCGACGGACAGTCCGGTCAACGCCACGCGCAGGCGCGCGCCGGGCGGCTCATTCATCTGGCCATACACGAGCGCGGCTTTCGACTTGGTGTAGTCGTCGGGATCGATGACCTTTGACTCCTGCATTTCGTGCCACAAATCGTTCCCTTCGCGGGTCCGCTCACCGACCCCGGCAAAGACGGAAAAGCCTCCGTGGTGGAGCGCGATGTTATTGATCAGCTCCATGATGATCACGGTCTTACCGACACCGGCGCCCCCGAACAAGCCCACTTTACCGCCCTTGCTGTACGGCTCCAGCAGATCGACCACCTTGATGCCCGTTTCCAAGACTTCGGTTTTCGTTTCCTGGTCCTCCAGCTTGGGAGCGGGTCGGTGAATGGGATAGGTTTTCTTCGCCTTGATGGGACCTTTCTCGTCCACCGGCTCTCCCAACACATTGATCAGCCGGCCGAGCGTCTCGCGGCCCACCGGCACCGAAATCGGCGCACCGGTATCTTGAACCTCCATCCCGCGGGTGAGCCCGTCGGTCGTCGACATGGCAACCCCGCGCACGCGGTTCTCGCCGAGGTGTTGGGCGACTTCGAGGGTGATCCGGATGGCGGGTTTTCCCGAAGCTTTGTTTTCTTCCTGGACGATCTTCAGCGCGTTATAGATGTTGGGAAGATGGCCGGGAGGAAATTCGACGTCGACGACGGGCCCGATCACCTGAACGACTCTTCCTGTACTCATCATTCACCTTCAATGTGGGATTCGAACACTGTTGTGCTTGCTTCTCGTTACTTCAGGGCCTCGGCGCCGCCGACGATGTCCATCAATTCCTTGGTAATGGCCGCCTGCCGAGTCTTGTTGTAATACAACGTCACCTTCTTGATCAGCTGCCCGGCGTTGCGCGTGGCCCCGTCCATCGCGGCCATGCGGGCTCCGTGTTCGGCGGCGGCGGACTCCAATAGGATCCGATAGGTCTGCACCTGGAAGTGCTTGGGGACGAGCGCGTTGAGCAGCTCGGCTTCGTCCGGTTCATACAAATAGCTGCCCCCGAGCTGCGGCGCTGACTCGTCGGCGCCGAATTCAACCGCAGGATCCACTGGGAAGAGCTTTTCCACGATCACGCGCTGCTGGATGGCGGATTTGAACTCGTTGTACACGACGTAGAGCTCGTCGAAGGTGCCCCTGATGAACTGATCGGTCAGATCACCCCCGATATCGACCGCATGTTCGAAACTCAACTTGTCGAACACCCCTGTCCATTCCTGCCGGATGGGCCAGGGACGGCGTCGGAAATAGTCGCGCCCTTTGCGGCCAACGATGCTCAGCGCGACCTGCTGTCCTCGCGCCTCGCATTGCCGGACGAACTCGGCGCTCTTGCGGACGATGTTGCCGTTGAACGCGCCGCAAAGCCCGCGGTCGCTCGTGACGACGAGCACTTCGACCTTGCGGCCCTCGCGCTTCTGCAGCAGGGGATGCGCCATACGGTTCACGCGCCGGCTGAGATTCCCCAGCACGCTGCGCATTTGGTGGGCGTAGGGGCGCGCGGCCAGAATGCGGTCTTGCGACCGCTTGAGCTTGGCGGCCGCGACCATCTTCATGGCCTTGGTGATCTTCTGGGTGTTCTTGAACGCCGCAATCTTGCGGCGAAGGCTCTGTAGGCTTGGCATGGGTTAGCGCACCTGCGATGCGGCGACCGGCCGTCCGGACGATCTGAGGACTCCGGTGAGCGAATGGCTGACGCTGGCGGCGCGCTCCTTCACGATCTTATTTCGCCCCGTAGCCCATTTTTTGCTTGAACGCCGTAATGATTTCCTTCAGCCGGGCACCCATCTTGTCGTCGATCTTACTGATGCTCACCACTTCCTTTTTGAGTTCGGGATGATGCTGTTGGATGTAGTGAAGCAAATCCGCCTCGAACTGTTGGACTTGATCCACCGGCACGTCATCCAGGAAGCCGTTGACGCCCGCGTAGATCGACAGCACCTGATCCGCGACCGGCATGGGCTTGTACTGCCCTTGTTTCAACAATTCGACCATGCGCACGCCGCGGGCCAATTGCATCTGCGTGGCCTTGTCCAGTTCGCTTCCAAATTGCGCGAAGGCCGCCATCTCGCGATACTGGGCCAGGTCGAGCCGCAGGGTCCCGGCGACTTGCTTCATCGTCTTGATCTGGGCCGAACCGCCGACGCGGGAAACCGACAGGCCGACATTGATGGCTGGACGAATGCCCGAGTAGAAGAGGTCGCTGCCAAGATAGATCTGCCCGTCGGTGATGGAGATCACGTTCGTCGGAATATAGGCCGACACGTCACCGGCTTGCGTTTCGATGATCGGCAAGGCGGTGAGACTTCCTCCGCCCAGCTTGTCGCTCAATTTGGCGGCGCGTTCCAGCAGCCGCGAATGTAGATAGAAGACGTCGCCGGGATACGCTTCCCGTCCGGGGGGACGGCGCAGCAGGAGCGACAACTGCCGGTAGGCCACCGCGTGCTTCGAGAGGTCATCGTAGACGATGAGCGCGTGCTTGCCGTTGTCGCGGAAATACTCGCCGATGGCCGCCCCTGCGAACGGCGCGAGGAATTGCATCGGGGCGGCGTCGCTCGCCGTCGCCGACACGACGATGGTGTAATCCATCGCATGGTGTTCTTCGAGTGTCTTGACGACGCGGGCGACGGTGGAACGCTTTTGGCCGATGGCGACATAGATGCAGAAGACGCCGAGGCCCTTCTGGTTGATGATCGTATCCACCGCGATCGCGGTCTTGCCGGTTTGCCGGTCTCCAATGATCAGCTCTCGCTGGCCGCGACCGATGGGAATCATGGCGTCGATCGCTTTGATGCCGGTTTGCAGGGGCTCCCGCACCGATTGCCGGGTATTGACACCGGGCGCCACGACTTCAATCCGGGAGGATTGCGAGGACTTGATCGGCCCCTTGCCGTCAATCGGCTGGCCGATCGCGTTCACCACACGGCCCACCAAAGCCTCGCCAACAGGAATTTCTGCAATTCGCCCCGTCCGCTTGACTGGATCGCCCTCCTTGATGCCGACCTCGTCACCCATCAAGACCGCGCCCACATTGTCTTCCTCGAGATTCAGGGTGATCCCATACAACCCGCCGGGAAATTCCAGCATCTCGCCGGCCATGGCTCCGTCGAGCCCGTATACCTTCGCGATCCCGTCCCCGACCTGGATCACAGATCCGGTTTCTTTCACATCGACTTGCTTGTCGAAGCCTTTGATTTTTTCCTTGATGATCGCGCTGATCTCGTCTGCCTTGATCTGCATGGCTACTCCTTCGTCGTGCTCGGCTATTCGCGCGTCAGTGTGGTGCGCAGGGAGTCGAGGCGGCCACGGACGGTGCTGTCCACGACCATGCTTCCGATTTGAATTCGCAAACCGGCGAGCTCGCTGGCGTCCGTGCGGAAGGTCACGTCGACCTCGCGCTGAATGGTGTCTCGCAGCCGCCGGCGAATGCGGTCCTGTTCGGAAGCTGGCAACGCGGATGCGGAAGAGACTATGACTTGTTTGGTCCCCTTCGACTCATCGACGAACCGGCCGAACGCATCGGCGATCTCCGGAAGAAAACCGATCCGGTTCTTCTTCACCAGTTGGGCGAGAAAGGCCTTGCCTTCCGCCGGGCTTCCCGCTCGGCTCGCCAATTCAGTCAAGACGCCGATCTTGTCCTCGACCCCAAAGGCGGGCGAAGCAACCACGTGCCGAAGCGCCTCCGATTCTTTCAATGCCTGGCTTAAGCTGTTCAGCGTTCCCCGCGTGGCTTCGATGTGGGCAGGCTCGAGAAGCTCAAAGAGGGCTCGGGCATAACGTCGCGCAACTGCTGTCTTAATCACTGTCGCAATCCGTCTTCAGTCTTTCGGACAAACGGGAAGCTGTCGTGCGAATCGCACGATGAAAGGGCCCCGAAAGTTAGCACTGGATCAGGGGAACTGTCAATACGAGAGGGTCAGGCAGTGAAGGGCTGGATGATGCCGCCCCCAAGCACGACATCACCCTTGTAGAACACGGCGGACTGTCCGGGACTCAGCGCGCGCTGCGGAGCTTGAAATTCAAGGCGCACGTGTTCCTGCGAGAGGCATCGGAGCGTGGCCGAGACGGCCGGTGTCGCATACCGGATTTTCACTCCGACGGCGGATTCCGGCTGGCGGGTCAGAGTAACATCGAACAGATTGAGTTCTGCCACGTCGCAGCGGCTGCGTTGTAGCGCTCGCTCTGGCCCGACGATGACGGTATTCGTCGCCGCCTGCACCTCGTGCACATACAACCGTTCCCCCATTGCCACGCGCAAGCCGCGTCGCTGTCCCGGCGTGTAGAAGGCCACGCCATCGTGCTCGCCCAAATACTGTCCATTTACATGAACCAAGGAGCCGGGGCGCTTGGCATGGGGCGCCTGCTGTTCAATAAACGCGCGGTAGTCTCCCTGGGTCACGAAACAGATTTCCTGGCTTTCCTTCAGTTCGTCGGCCGGAAGATCGAGGGCGGCGGCTTCAGCCCACACGTCGCGCTTCTGCATGCCACCGACCGGAAATAGCAGGCGGGGCAGCCATGCGCGCGGCATGCGATAGAGGAAATACGTTTGATCTTTCTTCTCGTCGATCGCCCGGCAGAGCGACCAGTGCTCTCCGTTACGCACGATGCGGGCATAGTGGCCAGTCGCCACATAGTCGATGCCCCGTTGATCCGCCAACGCGATCAGCGTTCGGAGCTTCACTCGCTCGTTGCAACGGACGCAGGGATTGGGGGTCGTCCCATTGAGATAGCCGTCGAGGAAATCATCAATGACGCCGTGCTGGAAGGTCGCGCGCGTATCCACGACCTCGTAAGAAATGCGCAGCCGGCCCGCGACATGCTTCGCGATGCCGATCTTGCAGCACCCGCGTTCCTGCCACTTTTTCGTTGCCGCCGTCTGCTCGTCCTCGTGCTCCCAGACTTGGAGCGTGACGCCGTGGACATCATAGCCCTGGCGCGTGAGGAGCGCGGCGGCGACGGAGCTGTCTACTCCGCCGCTCATCCCGAGAAGGACGGTCGGCCGATTCATTGGATGGGTATTGTACCGAGGGTACGGGGGAAAGGGCTAGAGGTCGGCGCTCCTCACCTTACTCCGATGGCCAGGGAGATCATGCAGATTCTTCGGCGCAGGCGTCTCATCCACCCATTTATGCGCGCCCATGTCGCACATCCCATGAAAGTGGGCGCCGTCCTCGATCGAGATGGCCGGCGTGCGAATGTCGGCAATTAAGATCCCGGGCTTGAGCATTTGCACCTTCTCGGTGGCGGTCACCGTTCCGTTGATCTTCCCACTGGAGATCAGCGTCCCCGCTGAGACGATGCCTTTGATGACGGCGTGCTCGCCGACGATGAGCGTGCCGGTGGTATGGATTTCTCCTTCAAGCCGTCCGTCCACCCGGACCGTCCCGTCGAAGTTCACCACCCCTTTGAACTCCACCCCTTTCCCTAAGAAGGTGAAGTTCTCATCCGCTCCATCCTGCGCTTTTTTTTCGCCGATGGCCCACATGCAACGGGTGCTCCTGTAGGTAATGTATGTACTTAGGTATTAATTGATGCGCCTCACACCAGCCGGCACCGACGGCGCCACCGGATGGAGCGTCGCCTCGCGCTGCCCCTCGCGAGTGCCCTGCGCCATCTCGAGCGTCCCGTTGAACAGGACACCTTCCTCCATGGAAAGCATCGGCGTCTTCACTCCGCCGTTCAGCACGGCCGGAGCCCGCAGCTTGATCTTTTCCTTAGCACAAATGTCGCCGGTGATCTTGCCCTTGCAAACAATCGTGCCCGCGGTCACCTTCGCAGTGATGACGGCTTCTTCACCGACTAACAGCACGCCTTCGGTATGAATTTCACCATCGAGAAATCCATCGATCCGGACCGTTCCGCTATACGTGATCGTTCCCTTGAACTCGACGCCCTTTCCGACGAAAGCGCTCACATCCTCGCCGGTTTCAGGCCTCACCGATTGGGGACCGGGTGTGCCCTCCGTCACTTCAGCGTCGTCCTCCGCCATGGGACGCTTGGTCTCCTGCTTGTCCTGTTTCCACATGATGTCGATCCTCCTTGCGCCGAGAGCTGGTTGGTGTGATGGATTGTGCGCCGTTAGGTGCTGTATCGGTGTGTCTGGACAAGATATTTAGCGTTGATCGACAAAAAAGCAAAGCAATATGCCTTTTCGCGCCAAAGTTCAAGACAAGAGTGTCTCGGTAATCCCATCCAGTTCCTGTGGGGAGAAATAATGAATCACGACCTTCCCGCCTTGCCCGCGGGCATGAATCGTCACCTTGGTCCCCAATCGTTTCTGCAGACGTGCCTCTAGATCAGTCCATGGAGACGTGCGCGTCGTTTTCTTGCTGCGCTTCCGTCCCACCGACGAACCCTCCACCAATTTTTCGACTTCGCGGACCGACAGCCCTTGCGCCGCGACCATGTTGCCGATGCGCACCTGGCTCTCCGGCGAGTCCAACCCCAAAATGACCTTGGCGTGGCCCGCGGAAATCGCGCCGGACTCCACCAACGCCTGCACGTCTGGATGAAGATTCAGCAACCGCACCGAATTGGCGACCGACGAGCGGTCCCGGCCCACCCGTTGCGCGACGACCTCCTGGCTCAACCCGAATTCTTTCATCATCCGCGCATACGCCCGCGCAGTTTCCATGGGATTGAGATCTTCCCGCTGAAGGTTTTCAACCAGCGCCAGCAGGAGTGATTCCTGATCGCTGCAATTTCGGACGACGGCCTGTATCGTGGTGAGCCCGGCTTCTTTCGAGGCACGCCACCGCCGCTCCCCGGAGATCAGCTCATACATGCCATCTCCCTTTCTCCGGACCAGCACGGGTTGCAAGACCCCGCTCTCTTTTATGGAGGCAGCCAGCTCCGCCAATTCCCCCGGGGCAAACACGTGCCGGGGCTGATATCGATTCGGGACAATGGAATCGATACGCAACTGTTGAACATCCGTCGATGGGGTCGGTTCCGCCTTGGCAACCGGCAACAGTGCGTCCAATCCTTTACCGAGCGCTCGTTTTTCCATGGGCGAGATACTCCTTGGCTAGAGCCACATAGGCCTGAGATCCTGCTGAAGCGACGTTGTAGAGAATGCCGGGCCGACCGTAGCTCGGCGCCTCGGCCAATGTGACGTTGCGGGGAATCACGCTTTGAAATACCTTTTCGCCGAAGTGGGCGCGCACCTGCTCGGCAACCTGCCGCGCGAGTGTATTGCGGGAGTCGAACATCGTCAGCACGATCCCTTCAAGCTCCAATGCCGGATTGGCCGACTGGCGGACCCGCTCAATGCTGCCCAGCAAACGGCTCAGGCCTTCCATCGCGTAGTACTCACATTGCACGGGAATCAACACGGCGTCAGCAGCTGCCAGCGCATTGACCGTGAGGAGCCCTAAGGCAGGAGGACAGTCCAGGAAAATAAAATCGTAACTATTTGATAGACAGAATAAAATATCTCTTAATCGCTTTTCACGCTCAGGGATCTCAACCAATTCAATCTCGGCACCAGCCAGATCGGCATTGGCCGGCAGAAGTGAAAGATTCGGTACATCGGTTTTATGCGCGAATTGTTCAGGTTTACCGCCATGTATCAAACAGTTA
>JBDZVU010000065.1:0-18947 GCA_040255845.1 Nitrospiraceae bacterium
AGCCTGGTGCCCGGAATCCTGGCGCACGCTGCGAACAATCTGCTGGTCTGCGCGGCGGTGATGGCGCTGCTGCGGTAGGTGCTTTCGGGCCAGTTGCGTGGAGGATATTCACCGTAGGCGGATACCTTCAATGACACGGCCGGCCCGTGAGAGACAGTCAGTGGCTTATTCATACGGTTGTGGGCATCAGGAAAGCCGGCCTAACTCTTGTATGAGATCGAGATGCTGGATGGAGTAGCCCAGTTGTTCGGTGAGCTTGCGGTTCACAATGCGCTTGCCGATGTCGCTTCGGATGCTCGCCGGTGGAGTGGCCTCCGGCCGAAAGTTCGAGGCTTGGGCGATCTCTTGCCACGTGCGCGGCCTGCCGTCGCTCACGTTATACACCTCACCGGAGACGCCGCGCTCCAGTGCCGCCAGGCACGCCCCTACCAAGTCCTGTACATGAATCACGTTGACGTACTTGCGGGAGGGGGCCACGCGACCAGACTTCAGCCACTCGGCCGGATTACGGCGGGGGCCGTAGATGCCCGCCACTCGGAGCACGATCGCACCACAGTGCTTTCGCAAAAACTCTTCTCCCTGGACCCGCACCTTGGTGAGGTTAATCGGTGCGGTTTCGTCGATCCATGGAGGCGGGTACGTGTGAGTGGTGGGGACGTCATAGGCCGATGTACTGCCAAGGACTACGACTCGGCGGGTCGCAAGATTGAGGCACGCGGCGCATTGCATCACCAGGTCCAGGGGTTCGGCGGGAAAACACCACAGCACGTCCGCCGCCGGCGGGATGTCTCGCCACGATGCGGGATCGGACAGATCGAAGCGAAGGCGCCGCTCGGGTGGAACGCGACTGAGATTACGGTCGGGGTCGCGGCTGGTCAGTACCACGCGGCTGAAATGTTTGGACGCCATGGAAAACACAAAAGAGCCCGTGTACCCGGCGCCCAAAATGGCGAGCGTGTCCTGCGTCATTTGCCGTTCCGGCGAATTGAGGGAAGGCTAAGATTTGGTTCTTTGTTGGGCATCCGATGCACCGATGATATAAGGAAATTGTTGCTGCAATGAAACTCGCTGTTGGGAAATATTTCGGCGTCGCTGGACTCGCCCTGGTGGGGTGTGCCCTGTTGAGCGGGTGCCCTTCTGGTGGCGACGGCGGGGGCGGCAGCACGCCGGGATCTGGAACGGTCGTGTATTTGGCCGATCAGGATTTACCAGGTGTGTTCGAATTATACCTGGCCACCTCGGGGACGAAACTCAATCCCGCGTTAGCCGCTGACCGAACGGTGACCAGCTTCGCGCTGACCCCAGACGCATCCGCGGTCGTCTATATTGCAGATCAGGATCAGAACGACGTTTTCGAACTCTACCGAGTCAGCCTCTCTAACCCTGGGATCAGCACTCGGTTGAACGGAAACTTGCCGGCCGGCGGCGACGTGCTCGACTTTGCCATTACACCGGACGGGAGTTCGGTCGTGTATCGTGCGGACCAGACGGTGGACGACGTGGTTGAGCTCTATCGCACGATCTTGAGCAACGGAGCTAATTCGAAGCTCAACCCAGATTATGCGGGAAGCCAAGACGTCGATGCCTTTGTGATTCTGCCGAACAGCAGCGGAGTGGTATATCGCGCTAACCAAGACACTCCCACTGTGAAAGAGTTGTATAGGCAGTTATTTGCGACCCCCTCGACCAATGACCGACTGATTTTACCCCCTCTCGGTGCCGGACAAGACGTACAACAATTTGCAGTGACCGCGAACAGTACAAATGTCGTGTACCAAGCCAAGCGGCCACTAGTGACGGACCCGAGTCAAATTTTCGTAGCTCCGGCCGCTGGCGGTGGAGGGAGTATCCAAGTCAATGACGTGCTTACACCGGGTGGAGCGGTCACCGATTTCGCCCTCACGCCGGACGGGCTTTCCGTCGTGTACAGGGCCGATCAAGACACGGACGAAACCTATGAACTTTATCGCGTGCCACTGACAGCGCCCGGGCCAGGAAATAGTACAAAACTGAATGGCAACCTGCTGCCCGCGGGTGGTGATGTCACCACATTTGCCGTCATTCCCGGCAGCACGGGGGTCGTCTACATTGCTGATCAAAACACCGATGATGTATTTGAATTGTTCAGAACGGTCTTCGGCGGCGGGAACAGCCAGCTGAACCCACCGTATGTCGCCAACCAGGACGTGGTTGATTTTGCCCTGTTCCCCAACGGGAGCGGTGTCGTATATCGCGCGGACCAGAATACCGATGGCGTCAACGAGATCTACCGCGCGATCTTTGGCGTTCCCGGCTCGCTCCGCCTCAATCCGGCACTCGTCGGCGGACAGAATGTCTCCACCTACACGGTGGCTCCAGACAGCAACAGCGCAATCTACCGCGCGAATGAGGATAATGCTGCCGTCGTGGAACTGTATCGTGCAGGGTTCTCGACTGCTGGATCGAGCACCAAGTTGAACAGCCCGGCGCCGCTTGCCCCCGGCAGGAACGTCTCCGACTTCACGGTGCGATAGCCTCCAACCTCCCCCGAGCCTCGCCCCTTCGTGCTTCTCGGCAAGCCCGTGATATCATGACGGGCCATGCCGCTTTCCCGGTTTCATCCTCTCATCGCTGATTGGTTCCAGAGCCGCGTCGGACAGCCCACGGAGGTACAGCAGGCAGCGTGGCCTGCGATCCAGTCGGGCGCTGATGCGCTGATTGCCGCGCCGACCGGCTCCGGCAAGACCCTCGCCGCGTTCCTCTCCTGCATCGACAGTCTCTTCCAGCAGGCGTTGGCGCGCGAACTCGACGACCATACACAGGTCCTTTATGTATCCCCGCTCAAGGCGCTCAGCAACGACGTGCAGAAGAACCTGCAGAAGCCCCTGGCGGAGATCGGGCAAGCGGCCCTCCAGGCGGGGTTGCTGATGCCGGATCTCCGCGTCTTGGTCCGGACCGGCGATACCCCGATGATCGAACGCCAGCAGATGCTCAAGCGTCCTCCCCACATTCTCGTCACCACGCCGGAATCCCTGTTCATCCTCCTGACCGCCGAAAAAAGCCGCCGAATGCTGCAGACCGTGCGGACGGTCATCGTCGACGAAATCCATGCGCTGGCGCCCAATAAGCGCGGCGCGCATCTCGCGTTGTCACTGGAACGGCTCGAAGCCCTGACGTTGCGTAAGCCGCAGCGCATCGGCCTGTCGGCGACGCAGCGCCCGATCGAATTGGTGGCGGAATTTTTGGTCGGCCAACGGCCGAAGCCCACCGTGATCGACGTCGGGCACCGCCGGACGCTCGATCTCGGTATCGAGGTGCCCAAAGACGAGCTCAGCGCCGTGGCGACGAATGCGATTTGGGCGGACGTGTACGATCGGGTCGCCGATCTGGTCAGGCAGCACCGCAGCACGCTCGTCTTCGTGAACACACGCCGGTTTGCCGAGCGGGTGGCGCACTATCTGGAAGAGCGGCTCCAAGATTTAGGGCCTGATGTGGTGGCCGCCCATCACGGCAGTCTCTCGCGGCATATCCGGCTGTCGGCCGAGGAACGGCTCAAGACCGGCAAGACGCGGGTGGTCATCGCAACGGCGTCGCTGGAATTGGGCATCGACGTCGGCACGGTGGATCTTGTTTGCCAGATCGGCTCGCCGCGGGCCATCGCGACCGCTCTCCAGCGGATCGGACGGGCCGGCCACTGGATCACCGCCGTGCCGAAGGGCCGGCTGTTCGCCATGACGCGCGACGAATTGTTGGAGTGTGCGGCCTTGGTCCGCGCGATGCGAGCCGGCACGCTGGACCGCATTGAAGTGCCGACCGCGCCTTTGGACATCTTGGCGCAACAAATCGTGGCGGCATCGGCGAGCCAGACCTGGACGGAGGACGAGCTGTTCACGCTTTGCCGGCGAGCCTATCCCTATCGGGACCTGGATCGGGTCGATTTCGATCGGGTCGTCGGTATGCTGGCGGACGGCATTGCGACCGCCCGGGGCCGAGGGCACGCCTACCTGTTTCATGACCGAATCCATCACCGGCTCAAAGGGCGGCGCGGCGCCAGACTGGCCGCGATTACCTCAGGGGGAGCCATTCCGGACACGGCCAACTATGCCGTCGTGGCCGAGCCCGACGGCACGGTCGTGGGATCGGTCGACGAGGATTTCGCGGTCGAGAGCCTGGCCGGCGACATCATGCTGTTGGGCAACACATCCTGGCGCATCAAGGGCATCGAGGCGGGAAAGGTGCGGGTGGAAGACGCACATGGCGCGCCGCCGAATATTCCCTTTTGGCGCGGAGAAGCGCCTTCCCGCACCGCTGAACTGTCGGCCGAAGTGTCGGCGTTGCGGCAGGCGATTGCTGACCGGCTGGCCGCCGGCCCTGGCGGCGACGAAGTGAGCGCCTCCGGACGGGAACCCGTCATGCGGCACGCGGGCCTTCTGACATGGCTCAAGCAGGAGTGCGCGCTGGATCAGCGCGGCGCCGAACAGGCTGTCGCCTATGTGGCCTCGGGCATGGCGGTACTCGGCACGGTGCCGACGCAACGGCGCATCGTCGCGGAGCGCTTCTTCGACGAGAGCGGTGGGATGCAGTTGGTGGTGCACGCACCCTTCGGCGGACGGATCAACCGCGCGTGGGGATTGGCGCTCCGCAAGCGGTTTTGCGTGACGTTCGACTTCGAACTCCAAGCGGCGGCGACGGACAACGGCATCGTCATCTCGCTCGGCGAGAAGCACAGCTTTCCCTTGGACTCGGTCTTTGGCTATCTCCATTCCAACACGGTGCGGGAGGTCTTGACCCAGGCGGTCCTGCTGGCGCCGATGCTGACCACTCGATGGCGCTGGAACGCGTCGCGGGCCTTGGCCCTGCTGCGCTTTTCGAACGGGAAGAAGGTGCCTCCCCAGATCCAGCGGATGCGTTCCGAAGATCTCCTGGCGGCCGTCTTCCCGGATGCCATTGCCTGCCAGGAAAACCTGACGGGGGCCCGGGCGGCCCGCCAGATTCCCGACCATCCGCTCGTGACGGAAACTCTGCGCGACTGTCTGACCGAGGCCATGGACGTCGACGGTCTGACGGCGGTCCTGCGCGGGATCGAGCGCCAGGAGATCGACTGCGTGGCGGTCGATACGCCGGTGCCATCGCCCTTCTCACACGAAATTCTCAACGCCAACCCCTATGCATTTCTGGACGACGCCCCGCTCGAGGAGCGGCGCGCCCGGGCCGTGGAGATGCGGCGCACGTTGCCGCCCGATTTGGCGGGAGAGGTCGGGGCGCTGGATCCCGCGGCCATCGAGGAAGTGGAGCGCGAAGCCTGGCCGGTCGTGCGTGATGCGGATGAATTGCATGACGCATTGCTGACGCTGCTCTGGGTGCCGGCTCCTTCCATGACTGAATGGGCTCCGTACCTCTCGGGGCTCGTCAAGGAGGAGCGCGCAACGGAAATCCAAACGTCCCGGGGTGTCGTAGGCTGGGCGGCGGCCGAGAACCACGATCGGGTCACGCGGCTCCTCGACGGGCAGGGTGATGACGCGACGCTGGATGACCTCGTCCGGGGATGGATGGAAAGCCTTGGTCCAACGACAGTGGACACGCTCGCCGACCGGCTGCAGTTGCCTTCCAGCCACGTGCATGCCGCGATGCTCCGGTTGGAGTCACAAGGCCAAGTCTTGCGCGGACGGTTTCGCCCGGCCGTTTCGCGTGAGCCCGCGAATCTGAAAATTGAACAACCGGATATGCCGGCGCCGGAATGGTGTCACCGGCGCCTGCTGGCGCGCATTCACCGGCTCACGATCGGGGCGTTGCGGAAGGAGATCGAGCCGGTCACCGCCGCCGAGTTCATGGGTTTTTTGCTGCGGTGGCAGCATGCCGCGCCGGGCGCACGGCTGCATGGCGAGGCCGGACTGGCGGAAGTGATCGCGCAACTGGCGGGGTTCGAGGCGGCTGCCTCGGCATGGGAGCCGCATCTGCTGCGGCTGCGCCTGGCGAAGTACGAGCCGGCATGGCTCGACCGGCTCTGCCTCAGCGGGGCGGTCGCCTGGGGACGATTGTCGGCCTCAGCGCGCGCCGGCGGACCGGACGCCGGACCGCGGCGCGTCATGCCGACCAGTGCCGCACCCATCAGTCTGTTTCCCCGGGAGGCGGCCGAATGGCTGGTTGGGCCGGCCGCACCGCCATCGGGGCTCGGCCATGCGGCTGAGCGCGTGCTCCGGGCACTCCGGAACAGAGGCGCCAGTTTTTTCCATGATCTGCTTCGGGAGACGGGCTTGCTGCCTGCGGAAGTTGAACAGGGCCTCTGGGAACTGGCCGCGGCGGGACTCGTCACGGCGGACGGGTTCGACAACCTGCGCGCGCTGCTCGATCCCCGGCGCCGAAGGGCTGAGGGGCGTGAACGCTTGCGAAGCCCCCGCCACGCGGGAGGACGCTGGTCGTTGCTGGGGCCGGCGGCCGCTCCCGGGGCAGCCGACGAGTCCGCGCAGCACGCAGGGCCGGGCGTTGAGAAGATGGCCCGTCAGCTGTTGCGGCGCTATGGCGTGGTATTCCGCGATCTCGTGGCCCGGGAGTCCGACGGCCTGGCCTGGCGCGACCTACTGGTGCAGTACCGGCGGATGGAGCTTCAGGGTGAGATCCGGGGAGGGCGTTTCGTGTCCGGCTTTGTGGGCGAACAGTTTGCGCTCCCCGAGGCGCTTGAGTCCTTGCGAGGGCTGCGCAAGACCGGGTTCAGCCTGCCCCAAGACGTGAAGATCTCCGCGGTGGATCCGTTGAACCTCGCCGGAATCATTCTCCCGGGCCCGCGCGTGCCGGCCGTCTCGACCAACTTTCTCGTCATCAGGGAGGGGAGCGTGGTGAGAACCATCCTCAGCAAAACCCGCGAGCCCCGTGCTTGGGCGCAGCCGGAGGCGGTCCAAGCTCGTTAGGCGGGAATGGCGAGAAGGGGGCAGCGCGCACCCCTCAAGACGCGCTCCATGGTGCTGCCGCGTAGCACGTCCAAGAGAGAATGGTGCCCTTCGGTGCACATCACGATCAAGTCCACGTCGAAGTCAGCGCCCATGCCGAGAATGACGTCCACGACCTGGCCCTGACAGGCCATCGTATGCCACAGGCGACCGTTCTTCGCGGGATAGCGGACGGTGTGGAAGGTGGCCTCGTCCCCCACATGCACCGACACCCCCGTAAAATCACCGCAGCCTAAGGCCTCGGACAGCGAGACGGTCCAGTCCACGGCCGGCTGCGGATTGGGTTTGGCGCTGATCGGCAGCAGCACCCGGCGAAGCTTCGGCCGCCCCGTCGCCTGTTCGACGAAGCCTTCGACATGAGTGGGGACGAACAGCGTCGGCGTCTGGCTGCCCCTCGCGACCGGTTCCGCCACCAGCTGGTGCTGCCATCTGGCTAGCCCCTCGTGCTGATGCGTGGCCATGACCAAGAGGTCGGCCGGCTGCCGAGACAACTGGTCGAGGATGGCCTGCGTCGGATTGCGGGAGGCGGCGCGGGTCTTATGAAGGGAGAGGCCGATCTGGGCGACTTGAGCCCTGGCGCTGCCGGCCGGAAGCAGGCCCCATTGTTCCAGAATCGGCCTGACTCGTGGAAAGTCCTCGAAATCGGATCTGGCCACCTCCGGATCGACGTGCAGGATGGTCAGATCGGCTTTCGCGACGAGAGCCAGTTTCAAGGCATGCAGAAGCGCCGTATGGCTGTCGGCCGAGAAGTCGGTGGGGTGCACAATTCGGCGGACGGACAGCATCGTTGGATGATCCGGCGGCCTGGTCACGGGCGGGCCCGGACGGCATGGGGCAGGCTGCCGGGCGCGGCCGTTAGAGCCATTCCGGCGTCAGCGCGGCGACCACTTCGGAGAGGCTTCGTCGCTCGGCGGTCACGAAACCATATCGGGACTGCGCAAAGGAAAAGTAGGATTCCCGGCGGTCCCGCGGGACGCCGAGCAGCTCGCTGAGCGATATCAAGTATTCCCCGCGGCCTTTGGCCATATCCTGCTTCAAGTTCTCAAAGTTCATCGCCACGAAGGCATTGACCTTTTGATCAGGTTTGAGGACCCCGTCGTGGAACCAGGCTCCCGGTGTGGTGGAGGAGAGAAAGTCCTTCGTCGTTCCGAGTCCTTCACTAATCGTCTCGGTCACTGTGCAGGCTGCAAGGGGCCAGCACAGCATGGCTGCCGCGGCCGCATGCCGGATCATCGTTGATGGACGAGCCATGAAGACCTCCTTCCACAAATAGAGGGTGTCAATGTGTGCGATTTACTATGTGATGTATCTCTTTTGCGTCGTACGGCATCGTACGCCGCTGAGGGACGGCATTATGTGGCAAGCACTCGTCGGTGTCAAAGTGCTTCTTCGCCGAAGCACGGTGTGAGGGACGGGGCCCGATCGTACTGCACGCGATCGGGCGCATCGAGCGAGCCAGGGGAGGACGCCGACATGACTAACGGGTATGACGCCCGAGAATCTACGCCGTGACCTGCGTTCGAATTCGGCGTGCCGCTTCAAAATTCAGTGACGTGGCCGTCGTCGATCGTCACCATTCGCGTCTCGTCCTGCACTTTCACGCCGACTGGCCCAACCGGGAATCCGTACGTCTTGTCGCCGGACCACTCGCTGAGAACCGCTCCCGTCTCGGGATCCAGCACCTCGACGCGCGTCTTTTTGTCCACGGCCACACGCAGGCCGCCGGTCTTGACCAGCGTCTCGTGGCCCGACTCCACCGGTACCTTTTGCACCCGTTTACCGTTGATCACTACGTCGTACAGGCCGGACGCTAGGTTCCAGGACTTGTTGCCATTGCCGGCACCCGCGCGCTTGCGTTGGCCGGCCTTGTAGACTTCGACCTTGGCCTCAATCCGTTGTGCGCCGCCGGGGTAACGGACGGTCAGACGGCCCAGTCGGCCGTTGAGCCTGACTGGTTTCATCGTGCAGCACGGGTGTTCCTGTCCGGATATTTCACCGCCGGGAATGATCGTAAACGGCTCAGCGCTCGATGCCGTCCCGTGTGTCGTGGTCACCACGACCGGCGCCGTCGCGGCACCGGATGGAACGGTCACCTTCAATGCAGTTGGTCCCGCGCTCTTGATGACGGCCGGCAGATCACCGAAGGTCACGGTTGCGGTCGAGCCAAAATGCTCGCCGGTGACCGTGATGGTGGTCCCTGGACTGCCGCTCTTCGGACTCACGCTCACGATCCGGGGCGGCGGCGCCGGCACGGTGCCGGTGACCAGCAGGTCATACGAACGGGGTGGGCCATTCGCCATCTGCTTGACGTGGATGTGGATCGTGCCGGGGCAAATCGCCCGATTCACGTACCCGCAAGTGGGACTCCATTCGTAGGCGGCTAAGACCTTGTGCGTGCCGGACTGCCGTGCCACTTCTGAAGAGCCGTCGAACAGGATCACTTCGATGGGGGAGTCGGAATCAGGCTGAGTCACGCCGACGGCGACGCGAATGCGAGGGTGTGCGGCTGAGCCGCCGGCCATGATGGAATACCAGTCGCTGTGGTCCTCCGGCCCATGAAAATTGGCGCGAACGATTTGCGTCTGGTCGAGGGTGAGGGGGGCCAGGGCATGCGCGTCGGCTGGACGATCGTTCGGTTCATAGGAATCCGGGGCCAGCGCGTCGTCCGCCCGTCCGTCAGCGAAGAGCAGGAGAAACACAAGAATCAGTTGAAGCAGGGCGAACGCCGTCCTGAGGCAAGTCTTCCAACGAGCCATGTCCAGTTCGTGCGTCAAGGCGTGGGACTGCCCGCATTATGTCCGAGACAATGAACACGTGTTACTAGGAATCAACCCGAATACCGAGGGGGAATGGTACGGAGCCGTGCCCGCCGCGGGAAAGAACTCCCGCGGCGGCCGGAAAGGGCGAGCGGTGCTTAACGTGCGTCCGCAGAGGCGGTCTTCACCTTGCCGGTCACCATGAACGGCATCAAGGGCAGGTCCTGTGCGTCCTTATGCACCTTGAGAATCGCGATGGCGCCGCGAAGCGCATCGGTGAGGGAATGGGTCACGATCGGAATCACGCCCTCCCCCTTGTCGAGCACCATGTCCATGATCGCCGCCCCGGCGGGAGGCACCATGACGGTCTGGACGCCGCGGAGACGGTTGGCCGGGTTACCGCTTTCCCACACGTCTTCCCACAACTCGGCGATCGGATGCACCGCCGAGAAGTTGTTCGGACCGGCGTTCACAAAGAAAATCCGAACCCGCTCTCCCGGCTTGGCTTCCAGGAACTGGCCGCCGCTCTTGCTGTGCACCGGATCGTAGCGAAAGACACCGCCGTTGAAGACCACATGCTCATACTTCCTCTCGAACATGCCCTGCACGTCATCGGGATCCTTGAACAACTCGCTTTGGACCAGCACGTATTCACGATCCGCCTTCGGCAAGGCCTTCTTGTCTTTGGGGTCCACGATGATGGCGCCCACCATGCCACGGGCGACGTGTTGGATCATGGGCGACGCGCCGCAGTGGTACACGAAAATGCCGGGTTCTTTTGCCTCCCAGGTGTACTTCAGCGATTCGCCCGGCCGCAGCTCACGATAATGCGTCAGGAAGTCGGTCTGGGCGGCGTGAAAATCCATGGAGTGGGGCCGGCCGTTCGTCTCCGGATTCGTGAAGCTGAACTCCACATGGTCGCCTTGCTGCACGCGAATGACCGGACCCGGATACTGATTGTTGAAGGTCCAGGCCTGATACGTCGTGCCCTCGCCGTCGATGACGACTTCCGTCTCAACGGCGGTCATATCCACCTTGACGGTCTTGGCCTCCGCCATGCCGACCATGGCAAGTATCGCCGCGCTAGCCAACACCCATCGTCGCGTTCCTGCTCTCATTCCTGCCTCCTTGTTGAAAAATGAAACCGACTGACCCGGTAGGGCACTGTAGGACAGATCGCAAGGATAAAAATATGACGTATGTCATGTTTTCGTGCGGGAGGGAAAAACAGGAATTGAGTGTAATCTGGGGCGATGAGTCGTCCATCCCCTTTCGATTGTGACTGAACGCCATACCACCACACGACGTTGCAGGCGCGATTGACTTCTCCGTATCTCGTGAATAGGTTGCAGACTCGGCGAGCGCGGGGCTCGTTTGGCTGGGCCCTGGGCGCAGCAAGGAGCATTGCATGGATCCGGTCGAAACCGCCGCCGGTTACGATGCCATCGCGTCGTGGTGGCTCGATCAGATGGGAGGATCGGGGTACGGAGTGCCGGCCCTGGAGCGGGCGCTGTCGTTCCTTCGCCAGGGCGGCCACGCGTTGGATGTCGGCTGCGGGTGCGAAGTGCGTTTCATACGAATCCTGTTGGAGCGGGGCTTTGCGTGCACCGGTCTCGACAACTCGGCCGGGATGATCTCATTGGCGCGTGCGCGCCTTCCACATGCGGAGTTCATCCACGGCGACATCTGCTCGTGGGCGCTCCCTCGCCGGTATGATCTAATCACGGCGTGGGACAGCACGTTTCATCTGCCCCTGCGCCTGCAGGAACCGGTGCTGCTGAAGTTGTGCGCGGGCTTGGCTCCCCAAGGCGTCCTGCTCTTTTCGTGCGGGGGTGGTGAAAAGCCGGACGAAACCAAGGGCGAATTCGGGAGGCAACGGTTCGGCTACAGCACGCTTGGCGTCCCGAGGTTCGTGCGGTTGCTGTGGCGCGGGGGCTGCACCCTGCGTCATCTGGAGTACGACCAATACCCCGAAAGCCATGTCGTCGTCATCGCACAAACGACCGGCCTGGGAGGGAAGGAGTGATTCGGTATCCCAGGGGCACGTCCGGGGGGCTGCCGTATCACGCGCGCTCGGGCTCATCGCGCAGTGCCTCGATGGCCTTCAAGATCTCCACGGGCCTGGGCGGGCATCCCGGGATGTGCAGGTCGACGGGAATGTGCCGGTCCACCGGCCCGGTGACGGCGTAGCTTCCCTTGAAGACGCCGCAGTTGACCGCGCAGTCCCCCAGCGCAATCACGAGCTTTGGATCGGGCGTCTGTTTGTAGGCGTCTTTGAGCGCCCGCTCCATGTTGATGGTGACCGGTCCCGTGACGACCAGGGCGTCTGCGTGCCGTGGGGACGCGGCGATATGGAGGCCGAAGCGCTCCATATCGTAGATCGGGTTGGCCAGGGCGTTCATCTCCATCTCGCAGGCGTTGCAGGAGCCGGTATCCACTTCGCGGATCGTGAGCGACCGCCTGAACAGTCGTGCGCTCTCGCGCGCGGCTGGCTTGGCTTCTTCCTCCGGCTCTGCCGCGGGCGGGTGTTGACCTGTCACGACCCCGGTCTTCAAACTTTTTTTCAGTATGCGGAACATGGGTACCTCCAGCCTTGTTTCAGCGTTCAGCCGTCAGCTCTCAGCTCCGGATTCTTGCTCACTCCAGATGACTGATCGCCGACAGCGCGTCACTCACAGGTCGTTCCCGGCATACGACAAATTGAAGCTCTTGTTGATGAGCGGGAAATCCGGAATGATGTTGCCGACGGCCGCCCATTGGATAGCCGGCCAGTTCATGAACGACGGATCACGCACTTTGCACCGATGGATGCGGCCCTCCGGACCGGCCATGAGGAAGCACAGGATTTCTCCTCGCCATCCTTCGACGGCGGAGACCGCCCACTGACCTTCCGCAGGGTCTGGACCGGTGTCCGCCGAGATCGGCCCGTCCGGCATCGCCCGATAGAGTTCCCGCAGGAGGCGGAATGATTCATGAATTTCGTCGATGCGGACCCGCAGGCGGGCGCGCACATCGCCGTAGCGGTATACCGGTACGGTGACGGGCATCACCTCGTCGTAGGCGGCAAAGGGGCGGTCGCGACGGACGTCTCGATCGAGTCCGGAGGCGCGGCCCACAAGGCCCACGACCCCGTGGTCCCACGCGACCCGCTCCCCCAGGACGCCGGTGGTTTCCAAGCGGTCGGTGAGGGAGGCATTGCCGCCGATGATCGCCTCCAGCTCGGAGAAGTCGTGTTCGAGCGGCGCGAGTTCCTCCATCGCGTGCTGCAAGGATTGCGGGGCCACGTCGCGCGTCATGCCGCCGACGCACAGTAGGCCGCGCAAGAACCGCGATCCGCTCACCCGGTCGTTGATCTGCATCACCCGCTCTTTCATGCGGCTGGACTGCGCGTGGGCGACGGCATATGCGGTGTCGTTGCAGATGGCCCCGACGTCGCCCAGATGATTATGGAGCCGCTCGAGTTCCAGCAGCCATGAGCGGAGGTAGCGAGCCCGGCGAGGCGGCGTAACCGCCAGCAGCCGTTCCGCCGCTTGGCAGTACGCGAGGGCGTGTCCGACGGTGGTGTCCCCCGAGATACGCTCCGCCAGCGGCACACCGTCCGTCAGCCGCCGCTGCTCGAACAACTTCTCCACGCCCCGGTGCTTCCAAAAGTGCCGCACTTCGAGCTGCATGATCGGCTCGCCCGCCACGGAGAACCGAAAGTGCCCCGGCTCGATCACGCCGGCGTGAATCGGCCCGACGGGCACCTCGAACACCCCTTCCCCTTCCAGATGGCGAAAGCGGAATTCTCCCGGTTGTCGGCCGATCACGTGGTTCCACGCGAAGGTCTTCCTCAACGGGTGGGTTCCCTTGGGCCAATGCTCGTGCCGCACCAGGCGGCGGAGGTCCGGATGCCCCTGCGGAATCAACCCGAACAGATCGCGGATTTCCCGCTCGAACCAGTGGGCCGCATGGATGAACGGAGTGATGGATGGAAACAGCCGCGTGCCCTCAGGCACGTCCAGCGTCAATGAGACCCATGGGTCGCCGGGGGCCAGCGCAAAGAGATAGCGCACCTCGTGCCGCGGGGCGCTTGGCCGGCGATCGACGGCCCACAGCAAGGCGAGGCGGGCCTGCATCTTGTCGTGCAGATGGCGGGCGACGGCCGGCAACTCCGCGGCCGCAACATGATAGGCCAAGACGTCGGGACCGGCATCGGCCGGAACCAGCGCCGGAAACGCCGTCTGGAGGTGCTCGTCGATGGGGTGCGGATCAGCCAAGCGCGTCCTCCTCCTCAGCGGTGGATCAAGATTGACGTTGCGGTTTGGAGCAGGCGTTCAAGCGGGCCCGGGAGCGCCCAGCACAATACGGCCAGCAGCGCCGCCGGCAACACCAGCGAGAGGTGTCCGGTGGACCACGGCTCACCGTGCGCCACGGTCTCCGGCGCCCGTCCCCACACCATGCCCGTGATGCGGATCAGAAGACTGGCGAAGGCCACCAGGCTGCACAGGAGCAGGAGGATGAGCGGACCGCTGGGGCCGGAGCGTCCCCAGTCGCCGGGCAAGCCCCAGCTTCCAAGGGCGGTGAGGATCTGCAGTTCGCTCGCGAAAAGGGCGAACGGAGGCAAGGCGGCCAACGCGAGCCCGGAGATCAGCAACGCCGCGGCCGACCCCGGCAGCACGGTGGCGAGGCCGTGAATCTCGGAAATCTCCACGGAGCGATACCGCCGGTGAATGTTGCCTGCCGCGAAAAAGGCCAGCGATTTGGCCAAGGCGTGATTCAGCAAGTGGAACAGCCCCCCGAAGGTGCCGACGGCGCCGCCCACGCCGAAACCCACCATCGCGAGCCCCATATGTTCGATGCTGGAATAGGCCAACAGCCGTTTGTAGTTGTGCTGGAGCAGGAGGAACAACGCCGCGATGGCAAAGGACGCCAATCCGAAGAGCGCGAGCAGCGCGCCCGTGAACTCGGGTGACAGGGCCTGATCGGCGATACCGCGGCTTCGCAGGATCGCATAGACCGCCACGGTCTCCAGCACGCCGGCGAGCATCGCGGCCACGGGAGCGGGGGCTTCGGTATAGGCGTCGGGCAGCCAACTGTGCATCGGGGCCAGTCCTACCTTCGTGCCGTAACCGACGAACAGGAAGATAAAGGCGAGTTTCAGGATGTGAGGGTCCAGTTCGCCGGCGACCTGCTGGAGTTGCGTGATGTTGAGGCCCGCCCCGGCGTCTGCAAGGACCCGTACCGAGGAGTAGTACATGAGCACGACGCCGAACAACGCGAGTGAAATGCCCACCGAGCAAAGGATGAGATATTTCCATCCCGCTTCGAGGGATTCCCGCCGTCGCCAGAATGCGATGAGGAAGGTCGTCGCCAGGGTCGTGCCTTCGATGGCCACCCATTGCACGCCGAGGCTGTTCGCGATGGTGGCCGCCACCATCGCGAACACGAACAGGTGGAACAGGCAGAAAAAGACGTTCAGGCGGCGCGGGGCGATGACGCCGCGGGCGACTTGCTCGTCCATGTATGAGCGCATGTACAACGAGCAGGCCAATCCGACCGTGCCGATGATAAAGAGGATGAGGGACGACAGCGCATCGATGTAGACCAATTCGCCGAGCGCCGTGACCGGGCCCCGGGCCACGACGCTGCGGGCGATGAGGGTTTCCGCGACGACGAGGGCGCCCATGCTGGCCAGGTTGGCGACGTGCAGCCACCGTGAGGATGCGACGAGCAGGCTCACGCCCGCCGCGAGGAGCGGCGCCAGGGTGAGGACGAGTACCGCCGGTGTGATCCACTCGGCGCTCATTCTTTCAACTCGCTCAATCGGCTGGTATCCACGCTGTCGAAGGCGTCCTGGAGCCGATTGGTATAGATGCCGGCGATGAGGGCCGCGACGAGCACGTCGAAGAACACCCCCAGTTCCACGACGAGCGGCATGCCGTACGTGGCTGCCGTCGCGCCGAGAAACAGCCCGTTTTCCATCACCAGAAAGGCGATCAGCTGCGTCACGGCTTTCTGGCGGGCGATCATCGTGAAGAAGCCGATCAGGACGATGGCCAGGGCGATGGCGAGCGAGTCCCTCGTGAGGATATGCCCGAATGGGATGATCGGCTGGGTAATAAAGAAGGCCACCATGACGAGCCCCGCGCAGATCAGCAAGCTGGCCGGAACGTTGACGTTCATCACCAATTCCCGCGTGACGTTGAGGCGTTCGATGACCCGCCGCAGCACGCGAGGGATGATCACGGCTTTGACGACGACCGTCAAGGCGGCGGCCAGGTAGATGTGCTTCGTGCCGGTCAGGAAGGCGACGAAGGCCGCGGTCATGGCCAAGCACAGCGATTGAACGGCGAACAGATCCACGCAGGCCGAGAGCCGCCGTTGAGCCACGATGGCGAAGCAGGTCAACAACAGCATTGCGGAGCCCAGATCAATGAGATGCGCGCCCAGCTCGGGCGTCAGCCACGACATGAATCATCCTCGCAAAATGTAGAACAACAAGAGCCCCAGCAAGGCCAGAATGAACGCCGCACCGAGCAAGTCCGTCAGGCGGAACAGGCGGAGTTTGGCAAACATGCACTCGAGCGTCCCGATGATCGCCGCCAGCAGGGCCACTTTGGCGCCGAAGGCGGCGAGGCCGAGGGCGAGCGCCGTCCCGGTGAGCGTGGTGGCGATTCCCCAGGGGGCGAAGACGTTGGCCAGCAGCGCCAGGAAGACGGTGAGCTTGATGGCCGCCGCCCATTCGAGCAGCGCCAGGTGACGGCCCGAGTACTCGAGCAGCATGGCTTCGTGAATCATCGTGAGTTCCAAATGCGTCGCGGGATTGTCGACCGGCACCCGGCCCGTTTCGGCAAGGGTCACGATGAACAGCGCGGCCAGCGCCAACAGGTGCGGGGAGGGATCGGCCACAATCCCGTCGAGCAGCGCGGTCTTGTGCACGATCACGCTCAGGTTGGTGGAGCCCGCCGTCAGCGCGATGGCGAAGACAGCCATCATGGCGGCCGGTTCCGTCAGCGAGGCGATGATCGCCTCGCGGCTGCTGCCCATGCCGCCAAACGCCGAGCCGGCGTCGAGGCCGGCCAGCATCAAGAAGAACGCGCCGATGGCGAAGAGATAGACCAGCGCGATGATATTGCCGGCGAAGTTGAGCGGAACCTGGGAGGCAAACATGGGCACCAGCAATCCCGCGGTCAGCGTCGACCCGAAGACGACGTAGGGCGTGGCCGTGAAGATCCAGGACGTCGTGGTCGAGACCACCGGCCGCTTGCGCATCAACTTCGACAGATCGGCATACGGTTGGCTCAGCGTCGGTCCGCGCCGGCATTGAAAGCGCGCCTTGATTTTGCGGATGAGCCCGACGACGCCGGGCGAGATCGCAATCAACAACAGGACTTGCGCTAGGGTGAGCACAATGCTGAGCCAGACGGTTCGTTCCATCATTCCAACGCGAACAGCAGCAGGATGACCAAGGTGGCGAACATGTACGCCAGATACAGATGCAGGCTGCCGGTCTGAATCACGCGCACCCGGTCGGCGAGGCCGCTGATCCACTGGACGACGGGCGTGTACAGATAGGTCTCGAAGACCGGCTGAATATGAACGGCATAGTGCCGCCGCTTGGCGAAGTATTTCGACTCCTGCAGGAACTCGGTCTCAAGCTTCACCGTGGGCCGATAAATCGTGCTGAAGACGCGTTTGATCGGTTGCACGAACCCCGTGGCCGTATAGGCCGTCCGCGGGGTGAGTCGGATGCCGCAGCCCCACGTTCGAACATGCCGCTTGGGGAGGAATCCGCCCCAGAGGCGAACAAGTGCCAGAGCCGCGCCGGCGCTGGCCAGGAGCGCCAGCGCCAGGACCGGAGTCGAAATACTGGAAAAGTCCAACTCTGCCGGCGTCACGGTCCACCCGTCCATGACGAGCAGGCTCTCGGCGACGGAGCGGCCGACCATGGGAGCGGTCGCCCGGTCCACAAGCGGAATGACGACCATGGGAGCCAGGCCCAACAGGAAACACATCACGGCAAGCAGCGTCATGCCGAGCCGCATGGACCACGGCGCTTCTTCGGCATGGCGGGCGTGGGCGGTCCGCGGCAACGCCAGGAACGAGATGCCGAACGCTTTGGCAAAGCATGCCAGCGCCAAGGCTCCCGTCAGGGCGAGCATCGCGGCAGCGAGCGGCAGGAGAAACTTGAACAGCAGGGACGGCACTTCGAAGCTCAACAGGAGGCTCTGAAACACCAACCATTCGCTGACGAAGCCGTTGGTGGGTGGAAGGGCGACGATCGCCGCCGCGCCGATCAAGAAGCAGGCGCCGGTCCACGGCATGCGGCGCAGCAGGCCGCCGTACTCCTCCATGTTTCCGGTATGAGTGGCATACAGGAGCGAGCCGGCACCGAAAAAGAGCAACGCCTTGAACACGGCGTGATTGATGGTGTGATACAGCGCGGCGATGAGACCCAGCGCCGCCAAATTGAGCATGCCGTAGGCGTGGAAAATCATCCCGGCCCCCATCCCGAGCAGGATGATGCCGATATTTTCGACGCTGTGATAGGCGAGGAGTCGCTTGAGATCATGCTCCATGAGCGCGTACAAGACGCCCAGGAGGGCCGACGCGGCGCCGATGGTCAGCACGGCCAGACCCCACCATGGCGGGAATGCGCCGTCGAGAAATTCGAAGAACACACGGAACAAGCCGTAGATCGCCGTCTTGATCATCACGCCGGACATCAGCGCCGACACGTGCGAGGGCGCGGCCGGATGGGCATACGGCAGCCACACGTGGAGGGGCACGATGCCGGCCTTCGCGCCGAAGCCGATCAGCGCGGCGAGGAAGATGAACGTCCGAGCCTGCTCGGGCAGCGGCCCGGCCGGATGCCGGAACACGTCGAACGAGAACGAGCCCGTGTGCTGAAAGAACAGGACGAAGGTCAGCGTGATGAAGGCCGTCCCGACCTGGGTCATGATCAAGTAAAAGAGCCCGGCATGGCGGGTCTCGGGCCGTTCGTGCTCGGTGACGACCAGCAGATAGGAGGTCAACGACATCAATTCCCAGGCGAGGAGGAAGAACCAGGCATCGTTCGCCAGCACGACGAGCGTCATCGACCCCAAGAAGGCGTTGAACAGCGATCCCAGCATGGCGAGCGACGCCCGCCCCTCGAAGTGCCGGAGATAGCCGATCGCATAGATCGCCGCCGCGGCGCCGATCAGCGAGATCGTGAAGACGAAGAATCCGGCCAACGGATCGAGGCGGAGCGCAACGGTGAGGAGCGGCACCGCCGACGGGACGG
>JBDZVU010000142.1:0-4531 GCA_040255845.1 Nitrospiraceae bacterium
GTGGCCGTGGAGGCCCTGTTTCGCCAGGCCGGCGTGCTGCGCGCCGACACGCTCGACGACATGCTGTCGCTGGCCGCGGGGCTGTCGCAGCAACCGCTGCCGAACGGACGGCGGGTGGGAATTCTGACCAATGCCGGAGGGCCCGCGATCCTCTGCGCCGATGCCTGCGAATCCTTCAATCTCACGGTGCCCGAGTTGTCTCCGGAGATCCAGAAGACGCTCTCCGCCTTTCTCCCCCCGGCGGCCGCGCTCCGCAATCCCGTGGATCTGATCGCCTCGGCCACCGGCGAGCACTATCGGCAGGCGATCGAAACGCTGCTCGCCGCCGGTAACCTCGACGCCTTGATCATCATCTACGTCTCCGTGATGGGCGGCGACCAGACCGCGATCACGCGGAGCATCGAAGCCGGCATCGTCAACGCCCGGTCCCGCGGCGCCAAAACGAAACCGGTCCTGATCTGCTGGATGGCCGAGGGCGATGCGGGACGCACGTTCACACCGGCCTCGGAAACGATCCCGGTGTACGCGCTGCCCGAGACGCCGGCCCTGGTCCTCGGAAAGGCGGCCGCCTACGCCGACTGGCGACGCCAGCCGCCCGGAATCATCCCCGACTTCGATGATCTGGACCTGGCCCAAGCGGGCCGCATCTGCGCCACGGCCCTTGCAGAACGAGGCGCCGGTTGGCTGACGGCCGACGAATCACGGCGCCTGCTGGACGCGGTCCGCTTGCCCGTTCAGCCCGGCGGTCTTGCGCATTCGGCGGAGGAGGCGGCGGGCTTGGCCAGGCAGATCGGGTTTCCCGTCGCCGTGAAGCTGGCATCGCGCCAACTCGTCCATAAGACGGAGCTGGGCGGCGTCCGGCTGGGCCTGAGCACCGAATCAGCCGTGCGAGAGGCCTTCGAGGCGATTCGTGCCCGTCTCGCCCAAGAGGGACGCCTCGACGCCATGGACGGGGTGCTGGTCCAGTCAATGGTGTCGCACGGCGTCGAGGTGATGGTGGGCGTGACGCAGGATCCGCTCTTCGGTCCCTTGATCGCGTTTGGCCTCGGAGGCATCCATGTGGAAATTTTGGGAGACGTGCAATTTAGGATTACGCCCCTCACCGATCGTGACGTGGCCGACATGATCCGCGGAATCAAAGGATACCGGCTCCTCACCGGCTATCGGGGACATCCCCCGGCTGACGTGGCGGCGATCGAAGAGGTCCTGCTTCGCGTCTCCCGCTTGGTCGAGGAGGTGCCTTCCATCACCGAATTGGACTTCAATCCGATTTTTGCGCTTCCGCCCGGGCAGGGCTGCCGGATCGTCGACGCGCGCATCCGGGTGGGGCCGACGGACCCACGGACGCCGGCAGATCCGGCAGCGACACCGCCGTGACGGCAGAGCCGGCCCTCAGCTCGCCATGCGATACACCCAATGGGACATCTCGCGGGCCCTCTCGGCCTGGGCTTTGGCCTCACGCGCCATGGCGCTCAAGAGCATGCCGGTGAAGAAAATCGTGCCAAGAGCGACCACCGACACGATCAAGATGGAAACGGGAATCTCTGGCCAGCCGACCTGGCGGGCCGGAACCGGCGTCTCCATCTCAGGCAGCGATTCGATGGCGGCCAGCAGTTGCACCCGCTCCGACCGCGCGTTCGCGCGGTCCGACGCAAGCACCAGCGCGGCCAGCTGCTCTTGATTGGCTTCCCGAGAATCCACGGAGAGCGCATCCACCTGCGTCATGCGCGCGATGGCCGCGCCGAGCCGTTCCTGCACCTGGGCGGCCCGCTCCCGGTGACGCTGCACGGTCTCGACGATGGCGCGGCCCAAGGCGGGCTGCCACCCGGCTTCGAATGCGTCGTTCAATCGCGCGCCCTGGGCTTCGGCTTTCCGGATCATCTCTTGGTTATACGGCGACGCAGCCCGGTCGGCCGTGAGGACTCCGCTGCGGACTCCGCGCCGGGTAAAGTTGACGACCGCCTGGCCCATCACGCCCTGCACGCGCGCTGCGTGCTCGGCAGGTCCGGCGGCCGCCATCAGGAAGACCGGCCCCAGCGGATTTTGCGCTTGCGTCTGCGCATGGTGGTAACTCACCAGGGCCTGATGCCACTGCGACCGCGCCTCGGCCTGGGCCTGGCTCACCTGATGATCGAGGATGAGTCGATCGACGATCGCTTGGCCGAGCGCCGGCTGGAGCCAGACCTGGCCGGTCCCATCATCGGCGATGGATTCAGCGACCGCCATCGGTTGAGGGACGAAGATGCCGGCCGTCGCCACGAACAACAGCGCGGCACCGAAGATGATGGCGCTCAGCCCGACACCGACAATCACGTCAAACGCGTTGAATCGGTAGGTCATAACCACCTCCTTGGTAGCGGCATGCCGGCACAGGCGTCCACCAGCTGCAAGATGGAAGACTCCGCAGACGGCGGCGCGCGCCGGCCCCAGGTAGACTTGCTTGTGGGAAAGGAACGATGAAACGAGAAGAGGCTACACCTAGCAGGCCCGCGCCGTTGGGTTTGTGCACCACGGAGGACCATGCCGCCACCTCATGAACCAGGTGGACTCTGCACATCAGTCACTCTACGCTCGCCGAAACAGGCGGTCAAGGGCGGGAACACGCCCTGTCAGGGCAATGATCGCAGCCAGGTGCGGATGTCCCGGAGCTGCTCTTCGGTCACCAGGCCTTTGAGGGGAGGCATGATGTGCCGCCCTTCGGATAAGATCTTATGGAACGCCGCGTCGTCGGACAGGACCGGGTGGCCGGCTAATTTCGGTCCGATGTCTCCCTTGGCCGCGGGCCCATGGCACACGACGCAGCTCGCATTGTACAACTCCTGTCCTCGCCGAAGGTCGCTACCGGCGCCACCCGCTCCGCTCTGATCCGCCATGGCCGGCCAAGCCGCTACGAGCCAAGCCGCCATGATGCCGCAACCCAGCCGTCCGGGACTCGCATCCATCATGTCCTCACCTCTGTGTAGGTCCTTCCCGCCGGAGCACGGCCAGATACGCCACGATGTCGGCGATTTCCTGATCCGTCAGCGACGGATCCGGAAACATTCCGGTGCCTTCGTGCCCTTCCCGGATGATTTTCATGCGGGCCTTGTCGCTCTTGAGCCGGAGACCGTTCGGCCTGCGGAGATCCGCCGGCGGTGGATTGAGCCGTGCGACAAGCGCCGCCGTATCGGATTCCAGCGGCGGCATCCGGTCCCGATAGCCGTCCGTCCCATGGCAATACGCGCAGGCGCCCTTGCCGTTGAACAGGCGTTGCCCTTGCCGCGCGTCTCCTTTCGAAGCCGCCGATCCGACCGGCGCCGCGGAGGCGGCCCCGGTGTCCACGATCCCGACGAAGGCTGCCACGAGCAGCGCAGCCGAAACGATACCGCCTCGCATCATGCCTTGCCTGCGTGCATACGCCCGCGCAGCCTCCCGCTCATCTTACAGGTGCCGGTTTTCACGCCCGATGGCCGGAACTCTGCATCGCACGAAACACGTCGTCCCGTTCGGCATCGGTGATGACGTTGTCGATCGAAGGATAGAGCACCCGTTCCTCCTTGATATTATGCATGCCCAGCACGGCCACGAGCGCCTGCTCGTCCTGTTCGCTGTCCGCACGCCCGGCCGCCACGGACGCGGCGATGGCGTCCAGCCGTGCCGTGATCTGCCGATGCTCCACGCGCATCACGGCCGTCGGCCCGCCGTCCACCATTCCAGTCTTCGCCTCCCACAAGGGAAACAGGAGTTCCTCCTCCCACGCGATATGGCGCTTGAGACCCGCGCAGAAGTCCTCGAACGCGGCGCGAGCCCGCCCGGCCTCCGTCCCTTTGCACCGTTGGAACAGGCGGAACGCCTCGTCGAGACGCGCGTGATCCTCTCGAAAGTACGCGCTGATGGTTTGACTCTGGCTCATAAGGCCCTCTGATGGACGTTTACAACCTTCTCCTGAGCCGCACCTTCACAAATGCGCGCGGACCCAGCGGACTATATCCCGCGCCCCCATGGCGCCCGGTTGCCGTGCCACTTCCCGTCCGGCGCGGAACAGGATCAGCGTCGGGATGCTGGAAATACCGAACCGGGCGGCCAGCGCCTGCTCCTCTTCGGTATTGACCTTCGCCAACCGTACCAGCGGCTCCAGTTGCGCCGCGGCCTGCTCGTAGGCCGGAGCCATCATCTGGCACGGACCGCACCACGAGGCCCAAAAGTCCACGACCAAGGGGATCTCCGCCCGGTTGACGTGCAACTCGAAATCCTGCGCCGTCAGCGCGAGCGGATGTCCCGTGAAAATCGGCCGGTGGCACTGCCCGCAGTTCGGCCGATCTTTCAACCGGTCCGCCGGCACCCTGTTCACGCTGCGGCAGTGCGGGCACACGAGATGGAGCCGATCCGACATGACAGTCACGTCGTCTCCTTGACTCTGGTCCACTTACTCCTGGTCAACCATCGCCCCATGGGCATCCGCCGACATCTATTGGAGCATCCCGTGCGGCACATTCTTCTGCATTTCCCGCGCATGTTGTTCGGCCGTCTCCGCTTCCCTCCGCAGCTGTTG
>JBDZVU010000066.1:0-18623 GCA_040255845.1 Nitrospiraceae bacterium
GCACGACGGTCTTGCCGTCGTAGGCCAGCAGTTCGACCTCGACCTGCTTGGCCTCCGGATTGACGGCAACCACGCGCTCCGTGACGAGATTGAAGCCGTCCTTCTTCTCGCCCCCCTTGGGACCAATTTGAATCAATTTCACCGGCGCTTCATCTGCCATGTCAGCGATCCTTTATGTGAAGTGGACAATTACTGGCTTGCCTTCCATCCCAGGCTGGCGAGCACGCCTTCGACCGTTTCCTGAACCATCGTATTCTCGTCTTCCAACAGCGGCAGCAGCGGCTCAATCGCCTCTTTCGCGCCCAATCGAGCCAACGATTCGGCCGCATTGCGGCGCACGAGCCAATCCTCGTCCTTGAGCGACTGGATGAGCGGCGAAATCCCACGTGCGTCGCCGATTTTTCCCAGGGCCTCCGCCGCGTGGCGGCGGACCATCCAATTGTTACCGAGCAACCCGTCGATCAACGCCTCGACGGCCCGTACGTCGCCGATCTTCTTGAGCACCCGCGCCGCGTCCTCCCGCACGGTGCTGTCCGTCAACGCCTCGATGAGGCCTGGAACCGCGCGCGGATCCCCGATCCGTTCCAAAGCCCACACGGCCGCGGTGCGGACGGCTCCATCCTTGTCCTTGAGCGCCTTGACGAGCGGGTCCACCGCGCGCGGATCCTTCAGCTTGCCAAGCCCGGCCGCCGCCTGCTCCCGAATGGCCCACTCGTCGTCCTGCAAGGCCTCCAGCAGCGGCTCCACAACGTCGGGCCCCATGCGAACGACGGCCGTCGTGGCCGCCTCACGCACGACCACATCTTCGTCGGCCATCAGTCCGATCAGCCGCGGAATGGCATCGGTCCCGGCTTGCCCCAGGCTCGCGATGGCATGATCGCGCAAGGCGTCGTTTTCATCGCGCAACGCGGATATCAGTTGGTCGATCCGGTCCCACTCCCCGTCGTCAGCCATCGTGTTGCGTCCCTTCCTGGCCGGCCATGTGCATGCTCGACAAGGCGTCCAGTTTGTCGGCAATCAATCCGGCATTATACGCCACCAACCCATCGCGGTCCGTTCGCAATCGCTCGAACACCTCTTTGTGAGGACGCAAAACCTCCACGTCCTTGATCTTGGCCAGCGCCTCCATGGCGTACACGCGCAAGGGCCTGATGGGAATCGACTCGAGATACAGCTGCGTGGGCCGGGCATCACCGATCAACCCCAACGCCTTGATGGCCAGTTCCTTGACGCCCGTGTCCTTGTCCTTCTCCAGCCGCTTCATCAGCGGCTCGACCGCGCGGATGTCTCCGATTTTCCCCAGCAAATCGGCGGCCGCCTCACGTACGAGCCAATCCTCGTCCTCAAGATACTCTATCAAGATTTCCACGCTCGGCCGCCCGATGGCCAGCAACTCGATGACCGTGGCCATTCGGGCTTCTTCCCGCTCGCTCGCCCCCTCGACGTCCCGCAACGCGTTGAAGGCGGCGTCGATCCGGTCGCGTATGGCCTGCAGTTTCTTGAGCGTTCCGACCGCGATGTCCTGCACCGCAGGCTGCCCCATCGCGTCGATGAACGCGTCGACGGATCGGGGGTCCAACAAGTGATCCAGCATGGTCGCGGCCGTGTTCTGCATCTCGGGATCGGGGTGCTTCAACATGTCGCAGAGCGGCGAGACGGCCGTCGGAATGGCGCCGATCAAATGCATCAACAGCCGGCGCAGCTCCCCTTCCGGACATTGGGGCAGCAGCCCTACCAAAGCCGCGGCCGTGTCGCGATCAAGGACGCCCGCCATCTGCTCCAGCGCGGACGCTGCTGCCTTGCGCACCATCTCGTTCTCAGTCTTCAGCAGACCGACGAGGGCCACGCCGGCTTGAGGATCCTTCAAGCGTGCCAGCATGGCCGCAGACTCGCGCTTCAAGTCGTCAGAGCCGGACTCCAAGGCCCGAATCAGGGCCTGTACCGCACGGGGGCCCCCAGCCACGCAGGCCGCCGTGGCGCGCATCCGGCGCCAGTCTTCCTCATGAACCAGCTCCGAGACCAGGGTTTCGATCGTTTCCTTCGACATAGCGAGCGCTACAGCCGGCCGGGCCTCCACCCAACAAGGGCCAGCGTTTCATTCACGTGGTAGCGCAAATTATCGTCGCTGGGGCCTGTCAAAAGAGGCAGCAGCAACGGAATGATCTTCGACCCGAACTGCGCCAGGGCGGCCGCGGCTTCCGCGCGCGTCACGGTTGAGGACAATGCCGCCACCAGGGTCGGGAGTGCCGTCTCGTCCCGGATCGAACCCAACGCACGAATCGCGGCGCCTTGAGTCATGATTTCCTCGCTCCACTGATCACCGCACCCTGCAACGGCGCGCGTCACGTCCGGCGCGTTGCGGCCGGCCACCACGTCGATCAACACCGGGACCGCGCGGCGGTCGCCGATCCGGCCCAACGCTTCGACGGCCAAGGTGCGGAGCCCGGGCTCCCGCATGGCCGTCAACAGGAACTCGACGGCGGCCGCATCGCCGATGTCACCGAGAGCCCTCACGGCATCCTCTCGGACAGCCGAATCCGAATCGTTGAAGACCACGGCCAGCAGCGGCTCGATGGCGCTGGAGGACCGTGTCTTGCCCAACGCCTCGACCGCATGGAGCCGCACGAGCCATTCCTGGTGCTGCAACGCCTCCAACAATGCCGGGATCGCCGCTTCCCCGATGGAGGCCAGGGCCGTGGAGGCTTCCTCCCGCACGGCCTTGACCTTGTCCTGCAACAGCGGGATCAGCCGAGACACCGACCGCGGATCTTTCACGCGGCCCAGCGCTTTGGCCGCATGCATCCGCACGATCCAGTCGTGGCTGGCCAGCGCGCGCAGCAGCGGATCCAGAACCCGTGGGTCGGCGATGGCAGCCAGGACGGCGGACGCCGCCTCTTGAACCGAGAGGTCTGGATCGGCCAGGCACCCTCCGAGCGCTTCGACGGACGACGGACCGATCTCGGTCAACGCCGCAATGGCCGCTTCCCGGACGGACCGATCCCGGTCCTTTAAGATCGACACGAGAGGGGACACCGCCCGGGAATCCCGCAAATGGCCCAACCGTATCGCCGCCTCTTCACGAACCGCCCAGTCCTCGTCACGCAGGGCGGCGATCTGCTCGGCGACTGGATCCCCCAACGCAGCACCTCATCGAATGGAGCCGATTACCCTAACACAGGATTTTTTCGACTTTCAACGAAGGCCACACAGCCGCCGGGCTCTGGAAAGTTCTTAGAAAAAGGCGCAGTATGCCGCTCAGCGCTCGAGCTCTCGCACCGGTAGACGCAAGGAGGTTCACTATGACGCGATACAGCATCTGTGCACGGATCTGTTGGAGTTTCGGTGCCGCCCTGCTGGCGGTCGCCGGAGCGACGGCGGCAGAGGCGTATGAAGTGTGGATCACCGACCAGTCGGACACGGGCAAGGAAAAGGGCGGGTATCTCTATATTTATGACGGCGCGCAGTTGGCCGCGAATCCGGCGTCCGCCAAACCGACCCAGACGATCGACTTTTCCGGAGACATCGGGAAATTTTGCGAAGATGCGACGAAGAAGGCGGTGCGCCGGCCGCACATGTTATTGTTCAACGCGGCCCACGACCATGCCATCATCTCGTTCCTGAGCGGGCACGTGCTGTTCATGGACGCGGCGACCAAGAAGCCGGACGCCTGCCTCTCCATGGGAAAAAACGTGCACGCCGCCTGGCCGACGCCGGATCAAAAGATGGCGATCGCCGCCAACATCGCCGAGAAGAAGTTCATCCGGATCTGGACCGACTACGCCGCGCACAAGTTCTCGTTTGATCCGGAGAAGGACGTGCTGAACCTCGGGGCGCTGGAAAGCGGGGAGCGGCCGGACACCTCGCCTATCTGCCCCATCACAGAATCGTCGAGCCGGTATGCCTTCGTGACCCTTCGCGGTGGCGGGCTGCTCGTGGTGGACGTGACCGCCTCGCCGATGAAGATCGTCGCGACGCTCGACAACAATCAAGTCCATCCAGCCGGCTGCGGCGGCGTGCAGGTGGGCGACACCATGTACATCAACTCAGGAGGCGGCTGGCCCATCGCCCCGCTGTCGTACGATATCTATGCGGTGGAGCTGGGGGACCTCCCCAAAGGAGTCTCGGCCAAATTGGTGTCCCAGCGGGATGACCGGTTTGCAGATTCCCACGGCATGGTGGCCGTGGGACGGTACGTGTGGAGCGCCGATCGGGCGGGCAACAACGTGGAGATCATCGATACGCTGTCCAATTTGAGCGTCGGATCGGTTGATCTCGTGACCGAGGCCAACAAGGATCCGGCGCCGGACCTCATGGATGTCTCCCCTGACGGGCAATACGTGTTCGTCGGTTTGCGCGGCCCGAACCCCCTGACCGGCAATGACAAGAACGTCAACAATGCCAAGGGAACGCTCCCCGGCGTAGGGGTGATCCACGTCGATGCGGGCGGCAAAGTCGGCCACTACAAAGGCCAGGCCATCATCAGCAACATGAAGGATGGCAAGGAGACGGCCGATACCCACGGCCTCGCGGTGAGGAGATAGCACGCGCATCCGCTGGAGCGCGAGGCTAAGAGGAAGGGTGACGACGGGGCGTACGCCGCCGCGCAAGAGAAGCGCGGGCGAAAGGGGTCTTTTCGCGGCCGGTCAGTGAGATTTGGCGACGTCGCCGGACGGGCCGAACCGGCCCGTGTCGCCGAGCGGGCGGTCTACCCGCAGATTGTCCGCCTGGCTGGAGCTGATTTCCACTTCCTCGGCAGGAGGGGTCCAGCCCAGTTTTTCCAATGTCTCCAGCACGATCAAGCGGAGAGCGTCCTTGGCAGTGAGACGAACCGAGGCGTAGGACAAGACCCGTTCCCCTTCGGCTTCCACCTCGGAGGCTTTCGGATCGTAGAGAAAGGAGATCAGCGGTTCGATAGCCGTGTCGCCGATGACGGTGAGGGCGGCCGCGGCCTTTTCGCGCAACACGCCGTCCTTCAGCAGCATGATAAGGTCGGGAATCACGCGCGGGTCCCGAAACTGACCGAGCGCAGTGGCGGCCGCTTCCTTAATAAACGCGTCCTCGCTCACGATGCATCCTGGAGTCGGAGAGCCTTCCTGCTTGATGCCCTTCCCTTTCAGAGCATCAAGAACGGCGGGCAGGGCTCGTGCGTCGCCGATCATTCCAAGGGAGGCGATCGCATGCCGCTTCACCGCTCCGTCCTTCATGGCTTCGATCAAGGCGTCGATCGCCCGCGGATCGCCGATCATCCCGAGGGCGATCGTCGCATCTTCCCGCACCGCCCGGTCCGGATCTTTCAACGCCGCGATCAACGCATCCACCACCTTGGCATCACGCACCCAGGTGCGGCCGATCTGGTAGTCGGTCGTCATGCCGCCCAGCGCGCGGGCACAATGGCAGCGAACGACGAAATCCTTGTCTTTCAGCCCTTCGATGAGCGGATCCACCGAAGGCTCCCCGATATACACCAGGGCCGTGCCGGCCGTTTCGCGCACGATCTTCGAGGAATCGCGGAAAAGTTTCACGAGCGCCGGCACCGCTTTGGGGTCGCCGATCTTTCCTAATGCCTCGGCGGCGGCGCTTTTGACGGCCCCGTCGCGGTCGCGACAGGCGACAATGAGCCCGTCCACGGCTTTGCGGTCTTTCAGCTCGCCGCAGGTCTTGGCGGCATGCTCACGCACCCGCCAGCGCTCGTCCTTGAGCGCGGTAATCAGGCGGTCCAGAATGGCGGGCCCCATCTTGGCCGCCGCCTCGACCGCCTGGTTGCGCACTTCCATGATCGGATCGTTGAACAACGCGATGAGCGCTTCCGCGGCCTTCGTCCCGCCGATCTTCGCCACGCCGGAAGCGGCATGCGCGCGAACGGACCAAAAGTCGTCCGAACAGGCGCTGATCAGCGCGTCCAAGGTCGAGGGATCACCGAGGTCGGCCAACGCCTTCGCGGCTTCCTCCCGCGTGGCGTCGTCCACGTCCTCAAGGGCTTCCAGAAGGTCTTCCAGCACCTGTGCCATGGCTAATTCGGCTGTTGCTCGTAATAGGCGTCCCGTTCGCCGCCATGCGGATACATACGCTTGCAGCGCACGATCAGCGTCTGAGTTCCACGCCCGTCAATGCATTGATCGAGCGACTTCGAGAAGTCCAGCGTCCCGTCGAGCGTGACGGTGAACGGGAAATCGAAGGTGAAGCTGATGAACTTGTATTTTCCCGGCTTCAAATGCAGATCCCGCCGCTCCGACGTCTTGGGCGCGTCCAGAGAGTCAGGATCGGAATTCCAAATGGACGGCGTGACGCCTGGCACTTGCCACCACGACGCGGGCACCAGCTTCGTCGCGTCGATCGTAATGGTATGCTCCTTCAGGTGAGCAGGAGGAGGTCCAGCGAGCGCCGGTGCCGCCAACAGGACCGCGCCGACGAGCATCCCAATCGGCCTCCGCAGTGCAGCGAGACAGGACATCGCCTGCTAATCCTTTTTTGAAACCGTGGGGGCCGAGGCCGAGGCGACCGTGAAGATCTCCTCGACTGGACGGCTATCCCATTCCGTGTGCGTCTCCAGGCCCAAGATCCGCATGACCGTGGCGCCGGTATCGATGATCGACACGGGCTGATGGATCACCTGTCCGGACTTAATGCCGGCCCCGGACGCAATCCACGGCACCACCGGCTGATCGGTGGTGGGAGCGTCGGCTCCGGGATCGACGCCTGGCGCGGACAGTGCGGTGACGACGATCGCCGTGCGATCCAACAGCTTGTATTGTTTGAACAGATCCAACACCGACTTGATCGCGGCGTCCACCGATTTGAGCGCCTCGCGGTACTCTTTCGACGTCCATCCATGAGCGACTCCCGCGCGGCCTGCCTCGGGCAGATGGACCACCAAGAGATGGGGCAGCGACAAAATGGCATGGCCGTATCCGTGTCCGCTGGTGGCCTTTTGAAAATACTGCTGAATGTACGCGACGATCTTCGAAGGGCCGCACTCGGGCCGCAACGCGCCGCACAGCTGATAGTCGGTGTACGGTTCCGGCCTGGCCAGCTGGTAGAGCGACTCATCCATGTAGAAGATCGCGCTGTCCCGTCCGCCGCTCAAGTCCAGATAGTCGAACATGCTAGGGGAGCGAGGATAGCCCCGGCTGAATTCAAAGGTATTCCAGGTGATGCCGTGCTTTTCGACCGGCATCCCGGTGATCAACGAGGCCATCGTCGGCAACCGCAGAGCGGGTTTCACTCCCTTGGCCGACCAGGTCACGGCCCCGTCTTTCACCAACTTCCCGAGATGCGGCATGGTCCCCCCTTTGAGGGAGTCCTGCCCGAACCCTTCCAGCACGAATAAAATGACGTGTTCGGGAGATACCGGTGGGGTCGCCGGACCCTTCACGGGAGCGGCAACGGCCAGAGAGACCACATCTCCCCCCCCAAGTCCGCATAATCCCAGGCCGAGAAGAAAGACACTGATGCGTAGCGAAACGCTCACGAACACCCTCGTCCGAGATGAATACTGAAAACCGCGGTACCTTATCACGCGAATTTTCCGGAAGGCAAGGTCGTCCGGTCCCCGCCAAGTGGCTGGCGAAACGGGTTTCCAGGTGCTAAGCTCTCTCAAGTTCTCATCCAAGAAAGGCATGCACGGGATGCTGGGTTGCGACGAGCGGCTGGCAGATCTCGCTTCCTGGCAAAAGGCGGTCCGTCTCTGCGGACCTGTTGTCGCCTCCTGCCTTGTCCTGGTTCTTCTTTCCACACCAGTCTCTGCAGAAGTTCGCGTAGTGACCGCCCATGGCGAACATCGAATGGGCGATCGCGATACCCGCGAAGACGCCGTGCGGCTGGCGATGGAACACGCCAAGCGAAACGCGCTCGAACAGGTCGCGACCTATCTCGAGAGCGTCACGGTCGTCAGCGGAATGGACGTGACTCGAGACGAGATCCGCACCTATTCGGCCGGTTTAGTGCTGGTGGTGGATCAGCAGACCGCCATGCGTCTTGACGAAGACGACATCGTCGCGACCGTGGACCTCGTGGCGCAAATCGACACGGAGGACGTCGCCCAAGCCATCACGGCGCTTCGTGCCAACGAGGACGCGCGGGTTCAATTGGCGGCTCTACAGCAGGACAATGCGCGCTTGCAGCAGGAACTGGAACAGGCGAATCAGGCGCTGGCGAGCGCCGTGACGTCGGATCAGATTCAGCTGGCCACGCAGCAGCGGCAGGAGATTCTGAATCGTGTCCAATCCAATGCCATGGTTTCGCAGGCCTGGACCGATTGGGTCCTCGTGACTCCGCTGATGGCGTCCTATTCCGGCCTGGGCTTCGCACAAACGCAGGCATTGTTGAATGTCGCGCGCGGCCTTTCGCCCGGAAACCCGCATGTCGGGGTCGCGCAGCAGACCATCACCGCGGCTTCCCCGCCTGCGCCGCCACAGCCGCCTGCGCCGGGGTCGGGATCCGCAACCATGCCGACCTACTCCCTGGTACCAGGCCCTACCTTGGCCGACCAGCCAAGAACGCTCAATGAGGTGAGCCCTGCCACTTCGGGTCCGCCACAGATCGGCAACCAGCAGACGGGTGATCGCCCGCTCCCTGCCGGTGAGCGGCGTGGCCAACACGCCACCAGGTTACCGCCATCTTTTCCGCCATCCGGTGGAGCGGTCGGCCACCCGTTCGGCGCCCGGCCTCCGAGCAACGGCGCCACGCCGGGAAGCTCCACAGGAGCACCGTCAATCGGGTCGCGCCGGCTCCCCCCGACGATCAACCAACTGCACCCTCCACTTGGCCAGCAGGTGCCCCGCGTCCCGTTCCGGTTGGCTCCGCCGTCATCGCCGGGACGGCAGAGCGGCGCGCAGAGCAGCCATGGAGGGCGGGGAGGTGCTCGTGCCGGATCTGGATCCGCCGCAGGACGCGGGAGGTAATCAGTGGCACTCTATCGCTGGTACGGCCTGGCCTCGGGAATCCTCCTTTCCTTGGCTTCGCTCGCGCAGGCCCAATCGCACCGCGACGTGCAGACCCAGGCCGATCACGCCTTCGATCGTCTCTCCCAACAGGCGGGTGAAACGCGTTCTGGCCTCTACCCTCCTGATCGCTATTGGATCGGAACGGGGCAAGGCGATCTTTCAAAGGGGAGGCTCGTCTGCCGGCGGGTGTCCGAATTGTCGGCGCGCACCGATTTGGCGAAACAGATCCGCGTCATGGTCAAAGAGCACATGGTGGACCGGATGCGTGAACGATCGGGCAAAGAGCCGGAGCAGGACATCGAATTGATCAGAGAAGAACTCGTGCAAGAGTATCTTCAGGACGTCAAAATCGTCGATCACCGAGTGGATGAGGTGAACCAGATCTGCACGGCGACCGCCGTGATGCCAAAGACCGCCGCCGTGCCGCGCCAGGCGCCGCCCGAACGTTCTGCTTCCGACGGGGCGCGCTAGCGTGCCGACTGGCTCTGCCGACTTCTTGCAGAGGGGGGTTCCGTTACGGTAAGAACCTCCTTCCATGCCGATCGAAAACAATTTCCAGCACGATGAACTCTCGCGGAAAAGCCCGGCCGACCGGCTTACCGTCGCGGAGCTGACGCCGGGCGCCCTGCCGGAGTCCCCGGCCTGGTTTCAAGCGATGGGAGAGTGTGGAGCCCGCCTCCGGCACGCGGGAGTCCGGACCATCGTCCTCTTACACGGATCCATCCACGGCACGGACGTTTTCGGCGTGCAGCGATTGGACGACGCGGGCGGGCTCAAGCGCGGGTATTCCCGCGGGGTGTCCGGGGTCGACGCGTTGTTGGCCGCCATGCGGGAAGGGACCAACGGCATTCCGCCGCTGCCCAGTGGCCTCGCGCCACCGTTGTTGAACGACGATGCGACCAGGCGTCTGCTTGACGAGCACCTGCGCGACGCGGGGAACTTTTCGCAATCCTACGTCGACCTCCTCCAACGAGCGCTCGGTCAAGATCTGCCCGTGATTCGAATCATGTGGGCCTCTCAGCACCATCACCTGGGAAGAGCCGTCGCCGCCGTCCAACTCCTCGAAGACCTTCATGCGCTGTGCGTTGCGCGCGGAATCGGGAACCAGCAGAGGCTGCTGATACTCGCCCATGGGCAAGCGGGCCTCGTCTTGGCTCTCGTCTCAAACCTGCTGTGTCCAAGCCCCATTACCGGTCGCCCCAGGTTTCTGCACATTCTCAAGGAGTATGCCGCGCAGACCTCTCAACCGCGGTTGACGGCGATGATCGCCCAGTTGGAACCGCTCCTCGGGGGCGGCGGCTTGTTCAATGGTGCTCAATTGGACGTCGTGACGATGGGAACACCCGTGCGGTATGGCTGGGACCCGTCGGGACTAGGAACGCTGCTACACATCGTGAATCACCGGACCCTCCGCACGGACGGCAAGACATGGCTGGCAAAAATGGAGCTCCCGCAGATCACGATGGAAATGCCGGTGGCATGGGGCGGGGACTATGTGCAGCAGCTCGCCGTGGCGGGTACCGATGCGTTGCCGACGACGGAATCGGACAAGGCGGCCAACAAGGCGCTCTGGGAACTCGTGGAGCCGTACGACGGCTTCGAACGTTGGCTCGAGTGTGCCCGACGGGCCGTGCGGTTTCCGACCGATGGGCGTTGCCTGGCCGCCGACTATAAAGACTGCACCGGCTCCACCAACCCACGCGACCATTACTATGGCCACGCGGCCTACACCCGCATCGACGCCATGCGATTTACACTCTCGGAGATCGCACGGGCGCTCTATCCCTGATTAGCCGCTTCTCATGAGTCTCGTGCCGCTCCATTCGCCGCTCCGCAAATCCTTCCATCGTGCTGCTTTTCCCATACACAACGAAGGTCCCCACCACTAGCAAAACCTCCAGGCACTTCCGATCAACGCTTCTTGCAACGCGATTTTCGCGGCGCCGAGATGGCACGCCGCCTGCAGCATACGGGGCCACGCGGCCGTTCCGGCTGCACGGTATCGAACCAAGAAAGGATCCCACATGAAAATCGCGCAAATTGCTCCTCTCTGGGAAAGCGTACCTCCCAAGCTCTATGGTGGCACGGAACGGATCGTCTCCTATCTGACCGAAGAACTCGTGCGGCAGGGACACGAGGTCACCCTGTTTGCCAGCGGCGATTCGCACACGACGGCGCGTCTCAACAGCATCTGCCCGCATGCGTTGCGGTTGCAGCAAGGTCCAGTGAACCGAGACGCGCCGCTCCTGCTCATGCAGGAGCAGGCCTTGGGCTCACTGGCCGGCGACTTTGACATCATCCATTCACATCTCGACTTCATCAGCTTTCCGATGAGCCGCCGATGCGTCACGCCGGTGCTGACCACACTCCACGGACGCTTGGACCTGCCCGAACTGGTCCCAATCTTCCGCGAATACGCCGAACTGCCTGTCGTCTCCATCTCAAACGCGCAGCGGGCGCCCTTGCCGTACGCCAACTGGCAGGGTACCGTGTACCATGGGTTGCCCGATCTCTATACCTTTCATCCCACGGGCGGCTCTTACCTCGCGTACCTGGGGAGGATTTGTCCGGAGAAACGGCCGGACCATGCCATCGAGATTGCGAAGCGAGTCGGCATGCCGTTACGCATCGCCGCCAAAGTCGACCCGGTGGATCGCGGATATTTTGAAACGACGATCGCTCCCCTTTTGGACCACCCGCTGATCGAATATGTGGGTGAGATCAGCGACGCGGAAAAGTGTGATTTCCTCGGAGACGCCGCGGCGGTGCTCTGCACCTATGATTGGCCGGAGCCGTTCGGCATCGTCCTGATCGAAGCACTCGCCTGCGGCACGCCGGTGTTCGCGTACCGCCGCGGGTCCATTCCGGAAATCATCGAAGACGGCGTGACGGGATTCATCTGCGAGACCTTGACCGAGATGGTGGCGAAGGTCGAGCGGCTGGCGGAGATTCAGCGCCGGCGATGCCGCGATTCCTTCGAGTCGCGATTTACCGCCGCGCGCATGGTGCAGGACTACACAAGGATCTACGAGCGCATGGCACGCGCCCAACTAAGGAAATCCCTCAACCGGTCCCTGTCTCGCCTCGCTGCACGCCGGAGGCTTCGACCGGCCGCCGTGGCGCTGCCGCCCGCCGGTACCGCCTGATCCTCGCTCAAGCCGGCCCGGACTTCCACGCGGGAACCGGGCCGGCCCCGCACGCTTTGCTCCGCAGCCAGCGGCACCACTCCTTCTCGCGGACATAGAATCGCCCGTCCGTCACCGTCTGGGGTTCGCACATGCCGCCATGGCTCGCGGGCTCGGGGAGGACGGGCGACGCTTCCTGGAGGGGATCAGGGATGGGCGGCCCGCCAGTTGGTTCCGACGCCCAGATCAACTTTGAGCGGCACCGAGAGCCCGAGCTGGCGGCCCACCCCCTCCATCTCACGCTTCACCAGCCGCTTCGTTTCCTCCATATCGGAGTCGGGCACTTCGAAGATCAATTCGTCGTGGACTTGGAGGATCATTTTCACGCGTGGAAGCGCCTCGTGCAGCGCTCTGTGCACGTTGATCATGGCGAGCTTGATCAGATCCGCGGCGGAGCCCTGAATGGGGCTGTTCACGGCCATCCGTTCCCCGACGCCTCGCTGGACCGGATCCCCGCTTTGCAGTTCCGGGATCGGCCGCCGGCGTCCGAGGATCGTGGTCGTGTAGCCTTTGCGCTTGGCGTCGGCAATGTTCCGATCCATCAATTGCCGGACAGCGGAAAATTTTTCGAAAAACGTCTCAATGTACTTCTTCGCTTCCGCCTGGGACACGCCGAGGTTCTGCGAAAGTCCGAAGGGACTGATCCCGTACACAATGCCGAACACGACCGTTTTGGCCGCCCGACGCATTTCCCTGGTGATCTCGTTGGACGGCAGCCCGAAGATTTCCATGGCGGTCGCCATGTGAATGTCTTCCCCCTCGGCAAAGACGCGCACGAGGCGTGCGTCCTGCGACAGATGCGCGAGAATCCGGGGCTCGATCTGACTGTAGTCGGCGCAGAGCAAGGCATGGCCGGCCGGCGCGATAAACGCTTCACGGATGCGAAGGCCGTACTCACCCTTGACCGGAATGTTCTGCAGATTGGGATCGGTCGACGACAGCCGTCCGGTCGCCGCCACCGTTTGGTTTAAGGAGGTATGGAGCCGCTTCGTCGTCGGGTCGATCAGCTCGGGCAACGCGTCCACATAGGTAGACTTCAATTTGCTGAGGCTCCGGTAGTTCAGAATCTGGGCCGGCAGTTCGTGCTGAGCGGCCAGTTGCGTCAGGGTATCTTCGTCCGTTGAATAACCGGTTTTGGTCTTGCGGACGGGCTTGAGCCCCAGCTTCTCAAAGAGCACCGTCGCAAGCTGCTTGGGAGAATTGATGTTGAATTCGCCGCCGGCCAGCCTGCCGATGCTCTCCATCATGCGGTCCAGCTCCCGGTCCAATTCCTGGCTCAATCCCTTGAGCGCGTCCACATCCAGCAAAAACCCGTTGTGTTCCACCTCGGCCAGCACGGGAACGAGCGGCATTTCGACTTCCTCGAACAGACTGCGGGCCCCTTGTTCCGTCAGTCGGTCGAGCATGATCGGTACGAGTTTCGAGATGACCGCCGCGCGCTCGGCCGCGTCGTCCCGTGAGCCGGTATCGATTTCGAAGAGCGAGGCGGCCGGCTGGGCGTCCCGGGGCTGGACGCCCAACCGGTAATGGAGGAGCTCGAGCGCCACGGTATCGAGCCCATGGTCCCGGCGGTTGGGATTCAGCAGATAGTCGGCGATCATCGTATCGACATAGGGGCCGATCAACGGCATCCCAAGCCGCTGAAACGCCAACAACGCGGCCTTCAAATCATGCACGGCCTTGATCCGCGTCGGGTCTTGAAACAGGTTCACAATCGCTCCGAGGGAGGCCCGCGCCTCAACGGGCAGAAATGCCGTCTGCCCGGCGGACGACAACGCGATGCCTTGCACGTCCGCCCTCACGCCGGGCGACCCGGACAGCAGGCACTGAATCGCGAGCGTCTCTCCGATTCGCAGCCGATTGGCAAACATCTGTGCCGTCCCCGGCGCATCGAGGATCTGCACGGGCTCCGCATGGATGGAAGTCTGCGGCGCGGACGGCTGCATCGCTTTCAGCAGCGTAGTGAATTCCAATTCGCGCAAGAGGTCGGCCAATTCCGCTTCATGCGGCGGTTTGGCTTGAAGCGCTTCGGGGTCGAACTCCACCGGGCAATCCGTGTGGATCGTCGCCAGTTGCCGGCTCAACCGGGCGGTCTCCGCCTGCTCGATCAGCGTGGCTCTCGTCCGAGGAGGCGTGACCTCGTCCACCCGCCTCAGTAATTCCTCGATCGAGCCGAATTGGGCGATCAACTTGGCGGCGGTTTTTTCGCCGATGCCTTTGACCCCCGGGATATTGTCGATGGCATCGCCCATCAACCCCATGATCTCGGCGACGCGGGCCGGCTCCACGCCGAAGCGTTCCCGGCATTCGGCCTCCCCGATCCATTTGTCCTTCACGGGATCGTAGATGCGCACGTGCGGCGTCAGAAGTTGGAACATGTCCTTGTCGCTGGTGACGATCACGACCTCATAGCCTGCCCGTTCCGCCTTGCGGGCGAGGCTGCCGATGAGGTCGTCGGCCTCCTGACCGGCCAGCCGAAGCGCGGGAATCGCCAACGCCTTTACCACCCGATGAATGTAAGGGACCTGCGCGCTCATGGCGTCCGGCATGGGGGGCCGTTGCGCCTTATAGGCCGTGAACTGCTCGTGCCGCTGCGTGGGGCCCTTTTCATCGAACACCACCGCAAGCGCGTCGGGGCGATGTTCCCGGATGATCTTCAACAGCATGGTGGTAAAACCGTAGACGGCGTTCGTCTGAAACCCCTTGGAGTTGGTCAGAGGAGGCAGGGCGAAGAACGCCCGGTAGATATAGGCGCTCCCGTCGATGAGATACAGGGTAGGCATGGTGTGGACCACGGCTGCGCCGGTATGTCAGCCGGCACGCGAACCGGCGCGAAGCGGCGCGTCGGCGGGCGCGATAATCAGCGGGGGCTTTCCGAACTTTTGCCGCAAATTGTTGATCGTCGCGAGCACGGCCGGCTGACCGATCATCCTGGCCTCCAGCCGGCGTTTTCCGGGAAAATCAACCATCGTCACGCCGATGAGCATCGTCAGGATGCCTTGTCCGGGCAGGAACAGCATCAAAAACCCCACAAACAGAAAAATGGTGCCGAGCACGTTCTTGACCGCGTGGCCCAGCACGCGAAGCACCGGATGGTGATGCTCCATCCACCGCCGAGGCACGCGCGTATCGAAAAAATCGGCGGGCAATCTGACGAGAATGAACGGAATGGCAAGAAGTGAGCCGACGAACACTCCCAGTGACAGCACGGTCAAGGTCACCAACGTCTCCGTCGAGACGTACTGGTGAACCGTTGTCAGCAACGCATCCATCATCGGTCGGGCATCCTAACATCGGGGCTCGGTGGCCCTCAAGGCAACGGCCGCCGTCCCGTGTTTACGCAGCCCTAGGGGACGGTTATAATCACCCGCACGAGACCTGCCTATGGCCTACTCCCGGTTCATCGTGCTGCTCGCGGTCCTGCTGATGACCGGGACGGTGCTCGCCCTCGATCCCCAAGGGGCCGAAACCCCGGGCACCGACGATCTGCAGATCGAAATCTCAAAGAAAGGGCTCGGGAAGGAAGTGGTGATCACTCGGGGAACCCAGGAATGGTTCATGCTGATCGAGGTAACCCCGGAGAACACCGTCGTGCTGCGGCAGGAGAAAGATCAGGATCGCTACTTGGTGGACGAAAGCGAAACCCATGATCGTCCGCTCACTCCGGGAGAGGTGGATGCGGCCATCGCCGATTATGTCAACAGCGTGAAGACTCGGGCGCAAAAGAAGTGACACCATGCCGCCGAAACCCAAGTTCGTGATCTTTGCCCATAACGCCACCTATGACAAACTGCACCAGGTCGCGACGCTCGGCATGACCGCGGCCGCAATGGGGAAGGACGTCATCGTCGTGCTTCTGTTTTGGACCCTCAAGAAGCTTGCCGAGGGCAGGATCGACCAACTCGATTTCCCCCCCGAGTATGGCAAGGCTGCGGACGACGTGGCGCGCCTGCTCAAGGAAAAAAAGGTCCCGACGATTTCCGAGATGCTCCAGGATGCCCGGCATGTCGGAAGCCTTCGCCTCATCGCGTGCAGTGCGGGATTGGAATACATGGGGGTCGACGGAGCCGCCGTGGAGCGGAACGTTGACGAGGTCCTGGGGCTGCCGGCCATCCTGAGCCTCACCGCGGACGCCGAAACGAAGCTCTTTATCTAACCGTCGAGCTGCTGTGCGATCCGCGTCCTCAGCTATCGGGAGCGGGTGACTCCGACTCGGCGGCAGAGGTCCGTCAGTTTGCAGCGGCTGCAGAAGGGCGAGACCGGCTGACAGAGATTCTGACCGTACGGCACTAACAGATCGTTGAAAGTAATCCAGTACCGGGGAGGCAGTTTCTTGCGAAGCGCCTGCTCCGTCTCCTCTGGTGTGCGGGTCTTCACGTATCCCCATCTGTTGCTGATGCGGTGCACGTGGATGTCCACACAGATGCCTGGCTTGCCGTAGCCCACCGTGACGACCAGATTCGCTGTCTTTCGGCCGACCCCGGGCAGCGTGAGCAACTCCTCGATGGAGTCCGGAACGGCGCCTCCGTAGACGTCCAGGAGCCGCCGACAAATCTGGTGAATCGCCTTGGCCTTGGCCCGGTAAAAACCCACCGGATAGATGGCTCGCTCGATCCGCTTCAGGGGGACCTGCGCCAACCTGTCCGGCCGGTCGGCCAATGCAAACAACCGCCGGCTGGCTTCGCTTGTCGTCTGGTCCTTCGTACGAAGACTGAGAAGGCACGAGATGAGGATGCGGAAGGGATCCCGGTTGGATTCCTTGGCCACCACGCCTATCACCGGATCGCGCCAGCGGCGGATCTCGCGCTTGACGATCCGGACGGCCTGATGGATCTCGTCCTGTCGCATCGGGAGCACCGGCCCGGAAGGAGAGGAATGAGCGCGGGGACGACTCGGAGTCTGCGGGGGGTCCCTATTCAGGCTTCCGCTTGGAGAGCCACTTCTGACGGCGGCGTTGAGCCTCGCGTTGCTTGGCCTTCTTCCTCACGCTCGGCTTCTCATAGTAACGGCGGCGCTTCAGCTCGCGGAACAACCCCTCGCCGGCCAACTTTTTCTTGGCGACTTTCAGGGCTTTTTCAACGTTGTTATTGAAGACTTTGATTTCCATCCGGTCCGATCTTTCGCTTTCTCAGGCTCTGCCTGGCTACTGGCGCCCATTCACGGCACACATTAAGACGGCGGAGTGTAGCACAGGGCCCGGAGTTCCTCAAGACTGCGGGTAGCCTTCTCGATTCGCGCGTCGCAATCCTTAACATTATTCATTGTTTTCAATGACTTAACATTCTCCTTTGCCGTATGGAGACCGCTCTCCGCAGCCGCTGCTGCCAACATGATGGCGACCGTGAGATCGGACCGGAGGGCGGGCCTGGCGAGGGCGCGGCAGGCATGGATGACGCGGCCTGCCGCGCAGGCGACCTCCGCGATTTCCAAAGGAACCTCCGTCGCCTGGTGCCGCGCCGTCTCAAGTCGATGCGTGCGTTCAGGATCGTCTTTCGGAATTTTGCCGGCCACTGTCACGGCGTCATACGCTTCCATATCGGCCTGGATGAGCGCATAGAGTCGTGCGCTGGCTCTGAGCAGCTCTGCTTCCTCTTCGCCGCGCGCCGTCAACCGCGCTCCCATCACCCCCAGGGAGGCCGCCAAGGCAGCCACCAACGCCGAGACACTGCCCCCTGCCGGCGTGGGCTTGGGCGCGGCGACCTCGTTGAGGAACTGTGACATCGAGAATCCCTCGGCCGCCGACGTGGCCGTTTTCAGTCGATGTTCCAAAATCTGCGTCGGATCAAACGCGGCGCACTGCAACGATGCGGCGGCGACCTGGTGAAGCGCCTCTTGAGGGACCAGCCCGATGAACTCACTGCCGGCAATCTCGACCCCTTCCCTGGCGGCCTCCCGCACGACGGCTTGGAAGGCGGCATGCAGCGGGGTGACGTGATAGTTGGTCAGATTCATGGCGACTTGCACCATCCCGCGGCTCTTCAGTTCGACTCCGATGGCCTTGAGGGAAGGGAGGCCACCGGACGATTCCCGAATCGCTTTGGCGATGGATTGCGCCGCCGCCAGACTCGTGCTTCTGAGATTCACGTTGAACGCAATCAACACCGGTCTTGCCCCGATCACGACGGCCCCGGCGGTTTCGTGAGGCAGCGCGGGTCCATAATCGGGGGCCCAGGCCGGGTCCCGTTCCATGCGCCGCCGCAAATCGGAGAGTCCTCCCTGTCGGATCGATTCCAAACGGGTCCTGACTGGACTGCGCGCGGCCCGTTCGTACAGGAAGACGGGGATGTGCAACTCTTCACCCACGCGACGGCCGACCTGATTGGCCAGGCCGACGCAATCGTCCATCGTCACGCCTTGGATCGGAACGAACGGGACGACGTCGGTCGCGCCGACGCGGGGATGGACGCCGTCATGGCGCCGGAGATCGATGTGATTCGTCGCCACCCGAATCGCCCGCAACGCGGCTTCGCCCACGGCCTCGGGAGGCCCGATGAAG
>JBDZVU010000067.1:0-18577 GCA_040255845.1 Nitrospiraceae bacterium
GGACGGAGCCCTCTCAAGGCTTAAACACGGGTTCGAATCCCGTTGGGACCACCACCTTGATTTGCCTTAAGCCTTGCACTCCACGCGGCCCCGCCACCACTTCATCAACGTTCGTCTGACAGCATTCCTCCCCCTGCGTGCCTTACCGGGCAGCATGTGCCTCCATCAGGGCTTTCGGTATCCATTAAGAGATACGTCCAGGCGGACGACTCCTTTCCCCTACAGGCTTGCACTAGGGGTTACGATAGGGCCGCGGAGTGTAGGTCTGACCCTTCCCGGTAAGCCATTGAAAAAGAGGTTGCTTCTTGGCGTCGTTGTCGTGCTGTCGTGGTCGCCGAGTGGCACCTCGCTTGCTCTCTCCGCCCCTATTCGAACGTGCTCGGCGCGACACTCTCGGGCACGATCTGCTGCACTTGTGTAATGGACGCCGAGTATCATGGATGGGGCCATCCTCCGTCGACTGACCCCTTATGGGATTGCCGCAGGCGTCGTCTTGGCGGCGACCGCGGTGCGGCTGCTGTTCAATCCCTGGATCAATCCCCAAGTCCCGTTTCTGACCTTCTATCTCGCAGTCATGGTGGCATCCTGGTGGGGCGGGCTCGGGCCGGGCCTGATGGCGGCGGGATTATGCACGGTCCTCGGCAATTATTTATTCATGCCGCCCTCCTACCGGCTCGTGCCCGACTCAGCCACGCTGCTCGCTCTCATCGTATTTGTGCTCGAAGCCGCCAGCATTGCCATGATCAGCGAGCGATGGAAAGCGACGACCACAATCCTGCGCGCCAGAGAAGCCGAGTTGCGCCGCAGCGTCGAAGCGTTGCGGAGGAGCGAGGAGGACTTCCGCACCATTTCGGAGGCGGCTCCGGCGTTGGTGTGGGTCTGTGACGCGGACGGCCAGAATCTCTTCGTCAACGACAGCTGGTGCAAGTATACGGGGCAAAGCCGGGAGCAGGCCCGGGGCCGAGGGTGGCTCGGGGCGATCCACGAAGACGACCGGAAAGAACTGTCGCTGTTCGGAGAGCGGTTCCGCTCGGGAGGGGAATCCCACGAGGGCGAATGCCGCTATCGTAGTCGGGACGGCCGCTATCATTGGCATGCGTTTCGCGCGCTGCCTCGGTTGGATTTGGAGGGCCGCATCGAAGCCTGGTACGGCGTGAGCATCGACATTACGGCGCGGAAGGAAGCCGAGGAGCAGCTTCAGCGGTGGACGTTCGAGCTGGAGCAGGCCGTGGCGTCGAGAACGCGGTCGTTGATGCAATCCGAAGCGCGCCTCCGCGCCCTGACGACCGAGCTGAATTTGACGGAGCAGCGGGAGCGCAAGCGGCTCGCCACGGAGCTTCACGACCATTTGGCCCAAATGCTGGTGCTGGGGCGGCTGAAATTGGGGCAGGCCCGGCAGCTCGGAGACGTGAAGGGCCGTGTGGCGGACTTGCTAGCCGAGACCGACGAGGCGCTCAGCGAGTCCCTCGCTTATACCCGGACACTCGTCGCCGATTTGACACCACCAGTGCTCCACCAGTTCGGCTTGCCGGCGGCGCTGCGTTGGTTGAGCGAGCGCATGCGCCGTCTGGATCTGGCCGTGACGGTTGAGGCGGATGATGGGCACGATTTCGCGCTCCCCGAGGACCAGGCGATCCTGCTGTTTCAGTCGGCCCGCGAGTTGCTGATGAACGTGGCCAAGCATGCCGGCTGCTCTCACGCGGTGCTTCGGCTGACGCGGGACGATCGCGAACTGCGGCTCGACGTGATTGATACGGGGCGAGGGTTTAACTCCGATGTATCCGACGCCGCGTCGGCGGCGGGGGCCAAGTTCGGGCTGTTCAGCATTCGGGAGCGAATGAAGGCGCTTGGCGGCCGGTTCGAGATTCAATCCACAGTCGGCAGCGGTACCAAGGCGACCTTGGTGTTGCCGCTGCCCCTTGGACCGGCCCTGAGCCGGCAATCGCCCGAGCCCGGCGCGGCACTGTCGCCGAGCGGTCCTGGCGTCGGCGGTGAAGCGCCCCGCGGTGCATCGTCCGAACAAGGCGTGTCGCGGGTCTTGCTCGTCGACGATCACGTGATGGTCCGCCAAGGTCTGCGCAGCCTGCTGGAGAGCTATCCTGATGTGGCCGTGGTGGGCGAAGCGTCGACCGGGGAGGAAGCCGTGGCATCCGTGGCGGCACTGATGCCCTCGATCGTCGTGATGGACATCAATATGCCGAGGATGAACGGGGTCGAGGCGACGAAGCAGATCAAGGAACGGTATCCGCACGTGATCGTCATCGGACTCTCCGTGACACCCGACGGCGACAATCATCAACTCATGAGGAGCGCGGGCGCTCATGCCACCTTGACGAAAGAGGCGGCGGTCGAGCACTTGTACTCCGCCATCCAAGGCGCCATGCACGCACAACGCCGTTGTGCGTGATCACGGTCCGCGCGCAAGCCACGCATCGTCCCGACACCCACCGAGTTTCAGCGGACCGCCGGAGCACCTCACACGTGCGGGTCCGACTTCATTGACGCCTCCATCGCCGGTTGTGTATAAGAAAAGCGCCTCATACAATATCGAATCACATCTTCGCAGGATGGCTTGTATGGCTGCTCGCGAATTTCACGACGGCGCAAAAGACGGTTTAGAAGCGCTCGAGCCGCTTGACCCCGAAAAGATCGGGTCATTCAACGATCTGCTCGTCGCCATGAGCAAGACGGCGTTTGGCGGGCGCCGGCTCGGCGAAGCGTTCGAAGTCCTCTGGGCGATGATCAGCGATCCGGACTGCAAAGTCGTGATGACACTGTCCGGCGCGATGACGATCGCCAAGATGGGCAAGGTCATCAGCACCATGGTGGATCATGGGATGGTGCAGTGCATCGTGTCTACGGGAGCGCTCATCGCGCATGGTCTCACTGAATCCGTGGGCAAAACGCACTATCGGCATCACTCCTCGATGAGCGACGAGGAGCTCTTTCAGAAGGGGTACAATCGGGTGTATGACACGCTCGAAATGGAAGCGAACCTGAACTATGTCGAGCATGTCGTCTCGCAGACGCTGAAGCGTGTGGATCACGATCGCCCGCTCTCCTCCGAGGCGCTCACGCGGGAGTTGGGCAAGACCCTCGCCGAGCAATTCGATGGCGACGGGATCCTGAAAAGCGCCTACCTGAAGAATGTCCCGGTCTATATTCCGGCCTTCACCGACTCGGAGATGGGGCTGGACGTCGGAACCTGGGCGATGAGCCGCGCGATCGACCGTGCGCGGTCACAGGCTGCCGGCCGCGGCGACCTGGCCGTGCTGCGCGCGATCCAACAATCGTACCCCTCGTTCAATCCCTATTTGGATCTCAACAGCTACACCGATCAGGTCCTGTCGGCCAAAAAGCTGGGCATCTTTACGATCGGCGGCGGCGTGCCGCGGAACTGGGCGCAACAAGTCGGTCCGTACATCGAGATCGGCAACCTCCGCCTGGGCCTCAACGTGAAGCCGCCTCGATTTCAGTATGGCGTGCGAATTTGCCCCGAACCGGATTACTGGGGCGGGCTCAGCGGCTGCACGTATCAGGAGGGCATCTCCTGGGGGAAATTCGTGGCGCCGAAGGACGGCGGGCGGTTTGCGGAAGTGCTGAGCGACGCGACGGTCGTGTGGCCCCTGCTCATGATGGGCCTGCTTGAACGGAAGAAAGCCGCCGGACAGAAAGGCTCATGAGACGGTCGTGGCGCCACATCGGCTTCGCAGCGCTGGCGTCAGGGCTGCTGGTCGCCTCCATGGTCTTGGCGAAGGACAGGACCGAGGGAGACGATCGGATGCGTGGGCAAGTCAACGCGCCGGTCACCCTGATCGAGTATTCTGATTTCACCTGCGGCTACTGCCTCAAGTTCTTCAAAGAGACCTGGCCGCGCATTCAGGCTCGTTACGTCGATACGGGCAAGGTGCGGTTTTTGTACCGCGATTATCCCCGTGCCGACCAGGGGCCGGGCGTCGACGCCGCGATCGCCGCGCGCTGCGCCGGTGCCCAAGGAAAATATTGGGCCATGCACGATCGCCTCTTCGCCGAGGGCGGCCGGCTGGAAAAGTCGGTCTATGTTCGCCATGCCGGCACCATCGGATTGGATCGCGCGTCGTTCGAGCAGTGTCTGAAGAGCGGCAAATATACCAAGGCGATTTTTGAGGATCGGGAGGAGGCGAACCGGTGGGGATTTCACGGGACGCCGGGGTTCGTCCTCCTGCACACCGCGAGCGAGCCGACGGAAAAGGAACCCGCCATCGCCATTCCCGGCGCCTTCCCGTTTGAAATGTTTGCCGAAGAGATCGATCGCCTGCTGGCGAACGGCCCGCGATCGCAGCAGGGCGCGGACCCGGCGGAGGACGGGCATCCGGTCCGCGCCGCCTCGCAAGGAGCCCATCAATCACCTTCGTAACGAGGTAGGAACGAGTTATGGCTTCAACGCAGTCTTTTTGGCCGGTGTCTCATCGTGACGATGATTTTTGGGTCTGCATGTCATGCCTGGGGGAAGTGTTCTATCGGAAGGTTCCGATGCCCGATTGTCCTTCCTGTCACGGCGTCTCTACCTATGAAGGGTTCACGCTGGAAGCGGTGAAAGATTGGGGCACCGAGGAACTGATCGCCAAAGCGGTGGCCGCCCAGGAAGCCGCCGCCTCGGCCGATGCTGCGGAGCCCGTAGTCGAATCCACCGCCCCGGTCGAGGCGGCCGAATAAGGCCGCTCGCCCAAGAAAGTGCGTCCATTGACCGGACCACGTCCATTCCTCGTACACGGCCAGTGGAAACAGAGCGAGAGCACGGCGCGGATCACCAATCCTTTCAATGGACAGGTGGTCGCCGAGGTCTCGCACGCCACCGAAGCCGATGTCGAGCAAGCAATCGCCTCCACCGCCGGCGCGTCCGCCGTCATGGCGGCGCTGCCGAGTCACGCCCGGTATGACATCCTTCAGCAGATCGCCGCTCTGATTTACCGGCGCCGCGACGAGTTTGCCGCCAGCATCACGGCGGAAGCCGGCAAGCCCATTACCGATGCGAAGCGCGAGGTCGGGCGGGCGGTGCAGACGTTCACCGTGGCCGCGGAGGAAGCCCGGCGGATTCCCGGCGACGTCATGGCGCTCGACTGGACCCCGAACGCCGACGGCCATCTCGGGATCCTCCGCCGCTTTCCCATCGGGCCCATCCTGGGCATTACCCCCTTCAACTTCCCGCTCAATCTCGTCGCACACAAAGTGGCCCCGGCCCTTGCGGCAGGCAACTCGATCCTCATCAAGCCTGCGCCGCAGACGCCCCTGACGGCGCTCTTGCTGGGGGAGGTGGCGCTCGAGGCGGGCGTGCCGCCGGGGGGATTCAACGTGGTGCCGTGCGACAACACGCTGGCGGAACGCTTCGTGACGGACCCTCGATTCAAGATGTTGAGCTTTACGGGCAGCGCGGCCGTCGGCTGGATGTTGAAGGCCAAGTGCGGCAAGAAAAAGGTCGCGCTCGAATTGGGCGGCAATGCCGGCGTGATCGTGGAGCCGGATGCCGATTTGGACGTCGCGGCCCAGCGCTGCGCCGCCGGAGGGTTCGGCTATGCCGGCCAAACCTGCATCTCGGTGCAGCGGATCTTCGTGCACGACAGCATCGCGGACGGGTTTACGACCAAGCTGCTCATGCAGGTCGCGCGTCTGAAGGCCGGCGATCCGTCTGACGAGGCCACCGTCATCGGGCCGCTCATCAACCAGGGCGCCGCGCAACGCATCGAGAGCTGGATCGGGGAAGCGGTGGCTCAAGGCGCGCGGGTGCTGCTCGGCGGCCGGCGCATGGGGTCGGTGGTGGAGGCCACGGTCCTGTCCAACGTGAAGCCGGAGATGAAGGTCTCGTGCGAGGAAGTGTTCGGACCGGTCGTGACCGTGACGCCGTACCGCCACCTCAGCGACGCCGTTGCCGCGCTGAACCAGTCCGCCTATGGCTTGCAGGCCGGCGTCTTCACGCAGGACGTCAACAAGATCTTCCATGCCTTCCGCCATCTGGAAGTGGGGGCGGTGCTGGCCAACGAGATTCCTACCTTTCGAGCGGACCACATGCCGTACGGCGGGGTGAAGGAATCCGGTCTGGGGCGCGAAGGCGTGGCCGCCGCCATCGAAGAGATGACGGAGCCCAGGCTGCTCGTGCTCAATCTCAAAGAACCCGGCCCATCCCGCTGAAGAAAATCACTTCAGGATATTGCGTAGCGGTGACAATCTTGGTACAACAGCGGCCCGGAATCGGGGCGAGCCGTCGCGCGACCGCGCTAGCGAAGGGGGAACGGGGCTATGGTACCGACGCACATGTTTCTGACAAGAGGGGTGGGCGTCCACAAGGAGAAGCTGGCGTCCTTCGAGCAGGCCCTGCGCAGTGCCGGTGTCGCCTACTGTAACCTGGTCAGCGTCTCGTCGATCCTTCCGCCCAATTGCAAGATTGTCCCCCGCAAACGCGGCGAGAAGCTGCTCAATCCCGGCGAGATCACGTTTTGCGTCATGGCACGGTCGGAGACGAATGAGCGCAATCGGCTGATCTCCGCCTCCATCGGGTTGGCGATTCCGACCGACCGGCGAACGTACGGATACTTGTCGGAGCATCATGCCCACGGAGAAACCGACGAGGAGACCGGCGAGTACACGGAGGATTTGGCCGCCCAGATGTTGGCGACGACCTTGGGGGTGGAGTTCGACCCCAACATCGCGTGGAAAGAGCGGGAGCAGGTGTTCAAGATGGGCGGGAAGATCGTGCGCACGCTCAACATCACGCAATCGGCCATCGGGAAGCCCAATAAGTGGACGACCGTCGTCGCGCTGGCCGTCTTCATTCCTGAAGAGAATCTCCCCAAGCGCTCGCGCCGCTGAGCCGGCCCCTCGGTGCCCGATCCGGCATCCGATGTGGTACAAGAACCTATGACGCTTCCGGCCGGCTGGGAAGGAACAGAGCGGAATTTTCTCGGGCTCGACGAGCCCTGGTGCCACCCCGCCCAGGCCGGCGTGTACGTGCTCCCGGCCCCGTACGAGCATACCTCCAGCTACATCGTCGGGTCGGACCGCGGCCCCTCCGCCATCATCGAAGCGTCCGCGCAGGTGGAATTCTACGATGAGCAGTTGGACTGCGAGCCGTTCCGCGAGTGGGGCGGGATCGCGACGGCCACGCCATTGGACCTGAAGGGGAAAGTCGATGGTCCAGCCGTGGACGCGATCGAAAACTTCGTCGCGCCGCATGTCGGGACGGGCCGGTTCGTGCTCACGTTGACCGGTGAGCACACCGGAGCGCTCGGCGCCATTCGCGCGCACGCGAAGCGGTATCCCGGCCTGTGCGTCGTCCAGATCGACGCACACGGTGATTTGCGCGCGGCCTACCAGGGCAATCCGTACAGCCATGCGAGCGTGATGGCGCGGGTCGTGGATGACGGCCATCGACTCGTGCAGGTCGGCATCCGTTCGATCAGCCCCGAGGAAATCGAACGGATCAAAACGGCCGGCACCATCCACACATTTTTTGCCGCTCGGCTCCTGGATCCCTCCGGTCCGTACGAAGGGAAGGCGGCGCGGTGGATCCCGGATGTGGTGGCCGCCTGCTCGGGACCCGTCTATCTCACGTTCGACTGCGATGGGCTGGACGCGTCCATCGTCCCGGCGCTCGGCACGCCGGAGCCCGGGGGCTTGGGCTGGTATGATACCTTGAATCTGGTAACGGCGCTGGCCAACGGGCCCGGCATCGTCGGTATGGACGTCAGCGAAATCGCGCCGATCGAGGGGTTCGTGGCTCCGCAATTTTCGGTGGCGCGCCTGATCTATCGCATACTCGGGCGCATCCGAGCCGGCCGTCGGGTGCACTGAATCGCTTCCGTCGAACCGGTTTGGCGGGCCATCCTCCGTACCATCGCACACCACCGTGTCCACCATCCGGATCAATAAATTCTTCACTGAGCAGGGCATCTGCTCCCGTCGCGAGGCCGACCGCTTGATCGAAAGCGGGGCGGTCACGATCAACGGCCGGGTGGCGAAGCTGGGGGATCAGGTCAGCCCTCAGGATGTGATCGCCCGTGCGGGGCACGTCATCCCCTGGAGCCGGACGCCCGTGTACTTGAAGTACCACAAGCCGGTCGGCGTCACGACCACCAGCGAGCCGCATGTCCGGCGCAACATCATCGCGGAGATCGGGTATCCTGAACGCATTTTCCCCGTCGGCCGCCTCGATAAAGATTCGTCCGGGCTCATCCTGCTCACGAACGACGGCGACATCGTCAACGAAATCCTTCGCGCGGAGTTCGGGCATGAACGCGAATACCTGGTGGAGGTAGACCGGCCGTTCGACCGGGCCTTTCTCAAGCACCTGGCGGAGGGAGTGGAGATTCTTGGCGGCCGCACGAGGCCCTGCCGGACCTACCGGCTGTCCCCCACCCGGTTTCGGATCGTGCTCATCGAAGGGCGTAACCGCCAGATCCGCCGCATGTGCCAGGTCCTCGGCTACCGCGTCATCGGTCTCCAGCGGACCAGGATCATGCACATTACCCTCGAGGGGCTGGCGCCGGGGCGGTGGCGGGAATTGACGCCGCCCGAGCGCGACACGCTGCTGGAGGCGGTGGGACGAGTGAGTTAGCCGACTTTGGTGGAGAGGGCGGACCCCGCCGGATCGTCCAGCGGCAACGGGGACGAGGCCCGGTCCACGGAAGGCGCCGCGCCGTTCTCGAGCGGTTCACGCCGCCGGGTCAACAGATTCAGCGCGGCAATGAAGAAGCTGCCACCCACCAGAAGCGCGCTGCTGGTCTGAATGGTCCGCGTGCCTTCATCGCGCATATCCTTGGCGACTTCCGCGACCGTTTCCAACAGACGATCCAATGCCAAGCTCACTTGAATCATTTTCGGCCCTGCGTTGTCCGACGCGTGCTCCTCCGCTTTGCGGCGCAGCGCTTCACGCTCGGCCGGTGAGCTGGCACTCCATTCCTGTGTCAGCAGCTGGATCGTGGTGCTGGCGGCCGAAAAATATTGGTCGAGGCTGCGCCGCACCGCTTCGATGTCTTCCGGCTCGCTCCGCCCGCTCCGGGAGACGCGGAGGCCCGCCGCGGCGTAGCGGTCCACGGCGTGCTGAATGCGGGCCCGCTGCGAGGGGAGCGATTCCGTGATCCGTTCGAATTCCGCCTTGCTGTCTGCTTCCAGGGCCCGGATGATCGTGTTGCGGTAACGCATCACGTCGGCGGAGATATGGGCCAGGTCCGCCGCGCCCAAGGTGTACTCGGTGTACATGATCCGCAAGTCCTGGTCGATTTGGCTGAGGGTTTGGCCGCTGTACCATCCCAGGCCGGCGATGAGCAGGCTCACGATGAGCTGGGAAGCGGTCGGTCGCGGAAGCGAGAAGCGGTCGCGGATTTTCACAGGAGGTCCTTCGCTAGCCAAGAATAATGCGCCGGTCGATGTGCGTGGTCAAATTCGGATCGTTGGAGACGAAGATCACCGACCAGGGCTCATCCTTGCTGCACAGGCGGCGCAGAATGGTCTCCCGCATCGTGGGTTGCATGTTGTGCATGATGCCGTCGAAGATCAAAATTTGCGGGCGAGCGAGAATCGCACGTGCGACCAGAATCCGCAGGATGTGGGTCGGCGCGAGCATCTTCCCGGGGGCCCGCACGTGGGTTTTGATGCCTTGCGGCAGGGCGTCGATTTCTTCCTCCAATTCCGTAAATCTGAGCGCCCAACGCACGTCGCTGTAGGGGACGTACGAGCGGCCGAGCACGATATTGTCCTCGATCGTGCCTTCGAACAGCGAGAGCTGGGAGTCCAGCACGAATCCACGGCAACGGTTGATCGCGTCGAGATCGAGATGGCGCAGGTCCACGCCGTTGTAGCGTATTACTCCTCCGGTCGGGGTTTGGAGCCCGGCGAGGACGCGTCCCAAGACCGTCTTGGCCACCGCCGTGCTCGCGTAAATGCCCACCTTCTCGCCGGGCGTGACTTCCAAATTGAACCCTTCGAAAACCGGGACACCGTTGTGCACCACCGCCAAATCCTTGCACGTGACCCGGATGCCGTGAATGGTGGGATCCGGCAATGGGACCAACAAGGTCGCCGAGTTCTGATCCTTGGGCAGCGAGAAAAATCGGTCGAGCTCGGCCAAGGCGGTCAGGAAGTAGTAGACGTGCCCCATCCGTTTGACCACGCCATCGAAGTTGATCAGCAGCCCGCCGACGACCACTTCGGCGGCCACCAATTGCCCGAGCGTCAGTTGGCCGATGGACAGGAGCCACCCGGCGGTCGCCAGTACGCCGCTGTGGGCAATGGCTTGCCAGCCTACGGAGCCGAGGTACTGGCGCACCAGCACGCGAAAGCGAGCCTGTCGGGTTTCGATGTAGCGACTAACGAGTTCGTCCGTCTTGCGCATCAGCAGCGGCTGGCTGTCGGTCGCCTTGAAATGCAAGAGGTTGTACGCAATCTCCTGAATCCAATGCAGCGCATCGTACTTGGCATTCGACATGGTGATGGTCGTGCGCAGGCCGCCATGGGACAAGAGAAAAAAGATGACGTTGAAGCCGGCCAAGAGCAGGGCGTCATAGAGCAAAAAGTAGGGGTGGTAGAACACGAGAATGGTCATCCCCACGGCGCCGCCGACGACCACGTTGATGAGGTCGACCAGCAAGACCGACAGGGCGCGCTGCATAAAGACCGTTTCCATGAAGAGATTGGCAAAGCGAGGCTTGAACCCCTGGAACTGCATGAACGGGAGCTGCTGCGTCATGGCCACGGCGATCCGGGCGAAGAGGCGGCGCTCCAGAACCTCAACGGCGTAATACTGTAGCGTGCGGAAGGCGCCGACGAAGGCCAGAGCAGCCACCATCACGCCGGCGAGGGTCACGATCGTGATCGGTTGGATGGCAAAGGCGAAGGTGTTGACCAATTCTTGGACGGTCAACGGGACGATGAGTGCAAATAACCCGATGGCGAGCGAGTACGAGAAGATGAGGGCGAGGATGCGCCGCTCGAGGCGGAACAACAGCCCGAGATGGCCGAGCATCGCTTGGAACAGATTCGGCTGGTTGTCGGAACGCTCCTCTGTCATCCTATCCGCCATGCCTATCTGCCATGCCAAGGGCCAGTGCCCTCTAACCCTAGCAAAAACAGGCCTAAAATGCCACGGCTTACGGAGTTATCCCCCTGCGCGATAGGTCACCGGCACCGCGCTCGGAGCGCTCTTGGCCCAGGCTCCGATGGCCCATTGGTACAACGCGAGGGCCTTGTGGTAGTCCGCCTTGGCTCGGATGACCTGGATTTCTGAATCGATGGTGTTGCGCTCCCGTAGATTTACGAACAGCACGCTGGTGGCACCCAGCCCGAACCGGAACCGTTCGCCTTCCTCCAGCGTTTTCGCCAACCGGAGCGACTGGGCGGCAGCTTCCATGCGTTCCTTGGCGCGATCGATGGCGGACAGGGCATTGTCCACGTCCACCACTACCTGCTGTTCCCGGAACCGTTGAACCAAGACCAGCTTATCCGCCTGCGCCTGCGCTTCCAGGACCTCGCCGCGGCTCCGCCGCTGCAGAATCGGAATCCTCAACTCCAACCCGAAGCGATAGCCGAGGCCGAGCACGAATTTCTCGGGTGCCCGCGCCGGTGCGGCTTCGGCGTCGAGACTGGGCAAGAGATTGTTCTTGGCCAAGGCCAAATCGATGTGGTTGAGCTTCGCTTCGATGTCGATTTCCTTGATCTCGGGGCGGTCCTGCTTGGCCTGTAGCTTATGGGCCTTGACGGCTTCACTGGAGGGAGACATCACGTGGCCCGGAAAATCCGGAGCCCGTTCGGCCGGGGGCAGGGTCGGCGCTCCCCCTTCCCAGAGAAACATGGAGAGTTTGTACTGCTCCTGCTCCAGTGCCCGCTGGGCTGCGATCGCCACTTCTCGCCGACGTTGGACTTCCTGGCCGGCTTCCACGACGTCGAGCGGCGCCACGGCGCCCGCCTTAGCACGGCCCTCCACCTGCTTGTACCGGTCCTCGGCGACCGCGAGCGCGCGGCGCTGCACGTCCACGTACTTCGTCGCCGCGACCCAATCCCAAAACTGCGTCGCGGCGGCGAGGAAGAGATCCTGCCGCGTCTGAGCGATCTTGACGTCGGCTCGCGGGTCGGCGAGCTCCGAGCGTTGCAGTTCGGCGTTTTCGGGGTTCATGACGAGGCCCTTCAACAGCGGAAAATAGCCGCCCAGCAGCAGCTGCTGGTTGTTGCCCAACTTCAGGTCCGGGATCACGGCGTCGCTGCCGAGAGCCTGGCGGTACCCGGCGCTCCCGCGGAATCCCCAGGGATGCCGCGCTTCGATCAACGTGTCGTTGAAGCCGGCGGTCTGGGTGCCTTTGTTCGGTTCCGTTTTCGAGATGAACCGTTCGAGTTCCGTATCGTTGACCAGCATCGGTTCAAACGCCCCCAGGGCCTTCAACATTTTCCCCCGCGCCATCACTTTTTCGGTGCCCGCGCCTTTGAGTAAGGGGTGCGAGCGATCGATCCAGGCATGAAGTTCGTCCAAGCTGAGCGGGACGGGCGGCAGCGGCTTCGCCGAAGGGGTTTCCATCGGCGGCGCCGCCCATGCGGCGAATGGGGAGAGCGCAAACCAGAAGCAGACCAGGATGCTCACAGCAATCATAAGCGGACTCCTTTCATGGGCGTCACAGGCACGGACGATCACGAAGTCTGTTGATGAGATGGACACAACGACGGTGAGCGGCAAATGCGGGAACTATTTTGCCCCTCGTCCCGCTTTGGGCAGCAACGTATCGATCAAGCTGGGCGGACGTTCCTGATAATCAGGCGGGAACAAATTGAAACGCCGCCAGAGCTCGTACCACAAGGGGACGCGGTTGAGGATCACCCATCCCATCGCTTTGGTGCCCTGGCGCACGTGGGTCTGATCCGGCCAGGGCCGGTCTTCGGGATCCGGGACGACCCAGAATCGGAAGTTCCCTTTGCCGTCGTCCACCTGGTCGATCACCTTGATGATGCCGGAATAGGTGCCGGCCATCAGTTCGGGCCATGCCGGGAGTGGGATTGCTGGAATACCGTAGAAGAGGATGCGGACCTTTCGGCCGACGTTCAGCAGCGGCGCGTCGAGACCATCCGCCGTCATCTCGATGGCCTTGTCCGTGCTGGTCGGCGAGATGCGGACGAGTCGCTCCCCTTGACGGACCGTTTCTCCGGCACCGACCTGGGCCATTTTGACCACCGTCCCGTCGACGGGCGCCAAGATCCGGCTGGCCAGCCGCCGCTGCTCGGCGTTGGACATGCGCAGCGACACGTCGGCCACCTGGTCGGCGACGCGTGCGGCCTCTGCCACCGAGGCATCGCGGGCGGCTTCGGCGTCCAGCAGCCGCTGCAAGACTTCGGCGTTGACCTGATCCCGGCCGAAGGCCAGCGCCTTCATCGCCTGCTCGGCGGCCTTGAGATTGGCCTGGGCGCCCTGCAAATCGGCCTTGCTGGCGATCGCGCCCTGAATCGACAATTCCAGCTCGCGCTGGGAGACCAGGCCTTGTTCGGCCAACAGCTTGTGCCGGTCGACATTGAGTTCGGCCGTTTCCACCGCGATCTTCGCGGCTTCGACCTTCTGATGCGCTTCACGAACCTTGTTCTCCGCTTCGATCACCCGCGCCTGGGCTGACGGCACCGCCGCCTTCACGAGGTTCTGCATTTCCTTGATGCGCTTGTCGAGTTGCTCGGCCCGAGCGAGCGCCGCCTGGCGGGTTTCCTCCAGCGCTCTCTTGCGCTGCGCCAGAAGCGTCAACAGATCCGGCGACATGAAGTTAGGATCATAATCGTCGAGTTCGAGGATGAGATCCCCTTTCTTGACGCGGACGCCTTCCAGGATGTGCCATTTCTTGATCCGTCCGGTAATCTGCGCTTCGATGTCTTGAGGGCGTTCGTAGGGGTCATAAGCCGACAACTGCCCAGTGACGGTGATGGTTTGCGTCCAGGGGACGAAGGCGATGATCAAGAGAAACAGCACGACCAGCTTGATCGCGAGCCGGGATGAGAACCGCAACCGTTCGGGGATTTGGACTGCTTCCCAGGACTGCAGCTTGGCGGACGTGGCGAGGTTATCGACGGAGATCTCGTCCAAGCCCGATTCCTGTTGGACGAGTGAACGGACTTTGTTCCTGAGCCCCGTACCGAGGCGCGCCACAGCCTTTCCTTCCAGTGAGGGATGGGAGAGAGCCCGATGCGCCTCCATCATAAAAGAAATCAGCGGTCTCGGTCAATTTGGTGAGGGATTTCGCCGCAGCCGAGGCGCCGCCGTGCTGCCTTGACCCGCACGACCGGGACTCGCTATGGTGGGCCACGATCGAAACACGCGTAGGTACAGGAAGGAGCGGTGTGCTCATGAGCGCGACAGGACGCAAAACGGGTCGTCAGCGGTCGAAGGCGGGACCCGCCCTGCCGGAGGGGAAACCGGTGGTCGGCGTGTTGGGGGGCAGCAAATCGGACTTTCCGGTTCTGGAAAAAGCGGGCGCGATATTGGCCCAACTCGACATTCCCTATGAGATGCTCGTCGTGTCGGCCCACCGCACGCCGGATCGCTTGTTCAAATATGCCGAGACCGCCGCGAGCCGCGGCATCGAAGTCATTATCGCCGGGGCCGGAGGAGCGGCGCACCTCCCCGGCATGTTGGCGGCCAAGACGCCATTGCCGGTGATCGGGGTGCCAATTCCCACGGAGCACCTGCGGGGCCTGGACTCGCTCTTGTCGATCGTCCAAATGCCCAAAGGCATTCCGGTGGCCACCGTCGCCATCGGCGGCGCCGAGAACGCCGGACTTCTCGCGGCGCAAATCTTGGCCGGGCGGTATCCGGAGGTCCGGGAGCGGGTGCGCGCCTTTCGGACCATGCAGACAGAGAGCGTCTTGAACTCCCCCGAGGCCCAGGGGACGAGCCTCAGCAACCTTGAAGCGGACGGAGTCGTCCTGCCGCCGTGATGCTGCCGCTGACGCCAGGGGCGGTCTTAGGTGTGCTCGGAGGCGGACAGCTCGGCGCCATGTTTGCCCAGGCGGCCCGCCGGATGGGCTACCGGGTGGCGGTGTGGGATCCGGATCCGGATGCGCCCGGCCATCACGCGGCCGACCATTCCTTTCCCGCGTCTTTTTCGGACGTTGCCGCCCGGCAGTCGTTTTCCGATTCGGTGCAGGCGGTCACGTTTGAATGGGAGAACGTCCCGGCTGACCTGTGCGCGTGGCTGGAGCACCGGCGGCGTGTCCGTCCTTCCAGTGCGGCCCTGCGCATCATTCAGAATCGCATCGATCAGAAGCGCTATCTTGAGACGCGGGGGCTCCCCGTGCCTCCGTTCACGGCGATCCATGTTCCCGCCGAGCTGGAGGCTGCGGTACAACGCGTCGGTCTTCCGGCGATCTGCAAGACGGCCACCGCGGGGTACGATGGCAAAGGACAATGGCTGATTCGCCAGGCGGCCGACGCGGCAGGCATCAGCGAGGCGCTAGAGTCGGGCATGAGGCCCGGCATGAGTTGGATCGTCGAGGCGCTGGTCCCGTTTGAACGGGAACTCTCCGTGCTGGTGGTGCGCTCCGATAGCGGAGACGTTCGGACATACCCTCCCGCGCACAACGTGCATGAGCAGGGCATCCTGCGCGTGACGCGCGTGCCGGCCGAGCTCCCACCCTCCGTCGCGGAAGCGGCCGCGCAGATCGCCGTGCGAGCCGTGGAGGCTTTGGAGGGGATCGGCGTCCTGTGTGTGGAACTATTTCAGTCGCGCGACGGCACGTTGCTGATCAACGAGATCGCGCCGCGCCCGCACAATTCGGGGCACTATACCCTGGATGCCTGCAGCGTCTCTCAATTCGAGCAACAGGTGCGGGTCCTGTGCGGGCTTCCGCTAGGCGAGACGCGGCTGCTCTGCCCGGCGGCTATGGTCAATCTGCTCGGCAAAGACCTCGCCGTCGTCACTGATTCGAAAGAATATGAAGGGCTGCTGTCGGTTCCGGGGGCGGTGAGCCATTTTTACGGCAAGCGGGTCATCCGCGGCGGCCGCAAAATGGGCCATGTCACGTTTCTTGCCGAGCATCCCGACCTCGCGGCCGAGCGGGCGTCGCAACTGCTGAAACGATTGCCCTGACTCGCTGCCCGGCGTTCCCGGGCTCAGTCTTCCCAGGGGCGGCGGCTGCGCGCAGGCGAGAAGAATCGCACCTCCGGTCGCTTAAAGAATCCGATCAACGCCATGCCGGCCACGAAGCCCCCGATGTGAGCAAAAAACGCGACGCCTCCGCCCTTGACTCCCATGCTCATCCCGCCGCTGATCAATTGGGTCACGAACCACATGCCCAGGACGATGCCCGCAGCGACCCGGGTGATGCCGATCCCGGGCAAAAGGACCAGCACATGGGCATGAGGAAAGAGGACGATGTACGCGCCCAGCACGGCTGAAATCGCCCCGCTCGCGCCTACCATGGGAATCTGGCTCGACGGGTCGGTCATCGCGTGGCTCAACGCCGCCAGCACTCCGCACACGACATAAAAGACGACGAAGCGGGCATGACCCATGACGTCTTCGATGTTGTTCCCGAAGATCCAGAGGTAGAGCATGTTGCCGATGAGGTGCATCCACCCGCCGTGCAGAAACATGCTGGTGATGAGCGTCATGGCGGCCGGCACGGCGGCAACCTCGTCCGGCAAGGCGGCGTGGCCGAACAGGAGGGACGGAATGGCGCCATAGGCGAAGACGAAGGCTTCGCCGGCTCTCGGCGGAAGGGCGGCCTGATAGAGAAAGACCAGGACGCAGGCGATGATGATGGCCACGGTGACGATGGGTGGGCGCTCGGTCGGATTATCGTCGTGAAGCGGAATCACAGGAGCTGATCACGGCGCTCGGCGGCGGTCCACGACGGGACGAGGCAAAGCCGGATGCTGCGGCGCCGTGCCGTCGGGCGAGAGGGGAATGGAAAAACCGGCGGCGTGCGTGTGTCCTCCGCCGCCGAACGATGCCGCAATGGCTCCGACATCCGCCCCGTCCTCCCGCGAGCGCATGCTAAAGAACCGGCGGCCGTCTCGGTCATGCCAAATGATGCAAAAGGGATGGTCGGCTGACAGCCGTTCTCCGATTTGACTCGTGAGAATGGCGCTCTGGACGGCAGGCACCACCATGCCTTGAAATTCGACCATCACGGCTTGGGCGGCGAGCTTGCTGACCAATTCCCGCTCATAGCGGAGGATGGCGCGCCCCTCTTGCTCGAGCGTCGCTTGATCAAACCCCTCCCAGACGGCGAAGTCGAAGGGATACGACGCCAGCGCGGCATTGATCTCCCGGCTGGCAGGCAGCGACCAGGTCCACAAATCCTTGTCCTGGATATACTGGAGCAGCCAGGGCGCCGGCGTGCCGTGGGCCCATTCCCATCCCAGCACCGCCCCTGACTTCTTCTGGTCGAAGTAGGCGTAGGGAAATCCGGCAAGCGCCTGCTCGGCCGTGATGTGATGATCGAGGATCAACAGGTTCTTGGTCTGGGCGGCCATGTCCTCGAGCACCGGCCGCGGGTAGCTGAAATCGACGATGACCACCCGCTGGCCCTGCAGGTTGTCCGGAGGGGGATGGCCGTGTTTGACCGGCACGAACTGCGCCTGCGGAAATCGTTTCCGAATCGCCCACGCCGCCCCGAACCCGTCGGAGCAGTCGGCATGATAGAGCACGAGCGTCGGATCGTCCGTGAAGCGGCGGGCCGCCGGGCTGGCTGAAATCATAGAGGAAGAGGATAACACGGCCTCGACGGGGACTAAAGAAATGATTCTGGCCCGGGGGACCGCTTTTGCGGGCCTAGAGTCTGTTGAGGTGGTCGATGAGCTGTCTGAGCCGGCTGGCGCTTCGGCGATTGAATCCGAAGACGAGGCGCGGGAGGTCTTTGAGGGCGGGCTCGTCCAGTTCTTCCTCCAGGGCGCCGCGCAGCTCAAACCGCCCTTCGGTCAGCAGATCACCGAATGTCTGCTGAATCTGTTCCAGCTGCTCGGCGGAAATGGTCGTCTTCATCCGCAAGGCCAGTTGGCGCCCGACGAACCGGATGGAATGGTAGCGGCGATAGAAGCGGCTGATTTCGTCCACGGCCGCTTCGGCAGAGTTGACGATCCGAAACAGCGCCAAATCTTCCTCGCTGATGAGTCTGCGCTGCAGCATTTGTTTGGTAATGAACGCGGCCCAATCGTCCCAGTAATCGCATCCGGGCGCCTGGAGGCACACGATGGGCTGGGGATCGCTTTTGCCGGTCTGGGCCAGGGTCAAAATTTCGAACCCTTCGTCGTGCGTGCCGAAGCCCCCAGGAAACAGCGCGATCGCATTGGCTTCTTTTTGAAACATGAGTTTTCGGGTGAAAAAATACTTGAACGTGATGAGCTTGGGGTCGTCCGCGATGGTGGCGTTGGGGCCTTGCTCGAACGGCAGCATGATGTTGACGCCGAAACTGTTGTCGCGGCCCGCGCCTTCCTGGCACGCACGCATGATGCCGTCCGCCCCTCCGGTAATCACCATGAATCCGGCCCGGACCACAGCCTGCGCGAAGCGGTACGCCAGCTCATAGTTGGGGTCGTCGGAGGGGGTTCGTGCAGAGCCAAAAATGCTCACTTTCGGACGGTCAC
>JBDZVU010000068.1:0-18461 GCA_040255845.1 Nitrospiraceae bacterium
GAACCGTACGGAGTCTGACCGCCGTAGGGAGAGCTTGCAGTTCCATAAGGGTTCGTCGGTTGTCCGTAGGGGGACGGGCTGCCATAAGGATTTGCCGGCTGCCCGTACGCGCCAGCGGCGGTCGGATTGTTCGGATCGTAGGGCGCCATCCCTGGCTGGGTGGAATACCCGGGGGCCCCGGCATACGGATTGGGTGGCGCCCCAGGAAACGTCGAGGCTCCAGGATAGGTCGAAGCGCCGGGATAACCCTGCCCCGCGCCGTACGGATTGTTGGGATCATAGGCCGGCTGCCCGGGAACGCCGGCCTGCCCCTGAAACGGTTGCGGCGGCATGCCGGGCGCGCCGGCAAATCCTTGCTGTTGAGGAAAACCGGGTTGTCCAGGCACCCCGGAAGGCGGCAGACCTTGCATGTACGGACTGGACAGTCGATTGACCAGATTGCTCAAATTGTCGCGATGCTTCGACCCGTAGTTCTGCAAGCCGGTCTGAAACAGGTTGCGCGCGAATTCGAACGCGATGGGAACTAGGAAGGGAGCCGCGGCACAGGACGAGAGGAGAATGGGAACCAGGAGCGCAAGGATCATCCGCTGTCGTTTCGAGCCGGTCCGCCCATGTAACCAGCGCGTGGTCGTCATCGCCGTGCCCCTCCGTCTTGCCCCGTAAGTCGAAACGCCGCGGCTTGAGGTTCAGCGCATTGTAGACTCGCGGCCACAGGCGGTCAACGAATCCTCCTATTGAGGGGGTCGGGCAAATGTGCTACAGCAGTGCCGCTGGCGCGGCCGCCGCAACGGCGTCCTCGAACCACTGCGGGTATGGACACGACTCATCCACAGGATGTGTCTGACGCAAGTCTCATGGTCTCCGTCGCCGCCGGCGATCTCCCCGCTTTTGAACGTCTCTACCGCTTATATGAAAAGCGCGTCTTTCAATATGTCTACGGACTCGTGTCCGACACGACCCTGGCCGAAGACGTGACCGGTGAAGCCATGATGGCGGTGTGGAAGGGCGCCGGGACCTTTGCCGGCACGTCGCGCGTCTCGACCTGGATTTTCGGCATCACCCGCCACAAGGCGCTCGATGCCCTCCGGCGCAGCGGGCGGCATCAGCGCGACGTGGCGCTGGAAGAAGCAACCGACCTTCCCGCCTCGCAGGACTGCCCGACGGAGATCGTGTACCGGAAGCAGAACGCCGCCGTGATCGGCAACGCGCTGAAGGGGCTCAGCCGGGAACATCAAGAGGTGCTGCGGCTCGTCTTTTACGAGGAGCTGCCCTACGATGAGATCGCGGCCCTGCTCTCCATCCCGGTCAACACGGTCAAGACGCGCGTGTTCTACGCCAAGCAGCAGCTGAAACTTCAGCTCGCGCAACTCGACGAGAAGGACGTCCGGCGATGACCGAGTACGAAACCCTCCCCGGCAACGTGCATCCGGAAGCCGCGCTGCTTCCGTGGTACGTCAACGGAACGCTGTCGATCGAGGAGCGTGCGCAGGTGGACCGGCATGTGGCCGCGTGTGACGCCTGCCGGGCCGAATTGGATGAACTCGTCCACCTGCGGACCGATCTACGCGCGTTGTTCGCGCAGGAACCGTCGCCCTCGCCTCGTCTCGCGGAGGCTGTCAGGACGCGGATTGCTCACGAGGCCGAGACACGCACCGGACAGGCGGCTCGGCCGACCATGGCGGAACGGTTCGAGGCCTGGTGCCGGTCTCTCGTCATGCCGCGCTGGGCGCCCGCGTTGGTCATGCTGCTCGTCGTCGTGCAGGGCGCGGTCCTGCTCTGGATGGTGCAACGGCCCGTCCCGGAGACCGTCGTCAGCCGCTCGCTCGGGCCGGCGCCGGTCCAGGTGCACGTGGCGTTTCAGCCGCAGGCGACGGAGGAACAGCTGCGCGCCGCGCTCCACGCCGTGGGCGCGCGCGTCGTGGACGGGCCCAGCCGCGACGGGGTATACCTCGTCGAGCTGCCGCACGATCCCCGGGTCTCGGCCGAGCAGAAAGTCCGCGCGCTCCTCGAACGAAGCAGCGTGGTGAAATCCGCGGACCTGATGCAGCCGTGAACCGCAGGTCCAGAGGCCGCGACCAACCATTGCGTACCGTGACCACCCAAGTGCGAGGCACTTCATGACGACTCGACCGTCGGTCCGAATCGCGCTCTGCGCCGTATGGCTGACCGCATCCCTGTGCAGCGCCGGCCTGTCCCGAGCCGACACGCCGTCCGCCGAGGGAGGGGTCAAGCGCGCCCTGTTGATCGGCATCAACAAGTACAAGGCGGTGCCCAAACTACAGGGCTCCCTGAACGACATCGAAACAATGCGCGAGGTGTTGATCACGCGGTGGGGGTTCCCGCCACAACACATCACCGTGGTTACCGACGAGGCTGCCACCCGCGCCGGCATGTTGGCGGCCTTGGACCGGCTGGTCAGCGAGGCGGGCCCGAACGACACGGTCTACGTCCACTACTCGGGCCATGGCTCACAGGTCGAAGATCTGAACGGTGACGAACTGGACGACCATTTGGACGAAACCCTGGTGCCGCAGGACGGCCGCAGCGACGGCGTGCGCGACATCACCGACGATGAACTGGATGCCATCTTTGCGAGAATGCGCGCGAAAACCGTGCTCATCGTGCTGGACTCGTGCCACTCAGGCACCGCGACGCGATCGTTGGACATCCGCACGCGCTCGATTCCGCGCGACCACAGGGTCGACCTGTATCGCAAGGCGGAGGACGCCAAACCGAAGACGCGCGCCATCGTGCCGGTGGTGACGTCCCGCTACGTGGTTATGACGGGAGCGGCCTCCCACCAGGAGGCGCTCGACGGCCCGGTGGACGGCCGGTTCCACGGATTTTTCACCTATGCGCTGTCGAAGAGCCTCGGCTCATCGCCCGTCTCGGCATCGCCGCGCGAGGTCTTTGCCGGCGTCGAGCGGGAGCTCAAGCGGATCCAAACGCACTTCGGCCGATCCTCCATGCCGGAGCCTCAACTGGAGGCTCCTCCGGCCCTGCTGGACACGACGCTCCTCGCGGGTCCCCAGGCGTCGACAGCCGCCGCTCGTCTGCCTTGGCTTGCCGTGCGGCCCGACGGCCCGACCCGGATCACGTTGCTGAACGGACCGCTGTTGGGAGCAGTTCCCGGTTCCGTGTGGTCGATTTATGGCGCCGGAGAAACGCAATTCCTGCCGGGGCGCGCGCTGAGCGCCGCCACGGTGACGCAGATTGCGGGGAAGGATTCGGTGGCGACGCTGCAATCGGGAGAGGTCAAGATTCCCGCGAACGCCCGGGCCGTGCTCCTATTGCCCGCCCCGACCGGCGAGCGCATCCCGATCCGCCTGCTCGACGTGCCGCAGAATCGGCGCAAGGCGATCGAGGATTCGCTTCGGGCCAACGTGCGGGACGTCGACCTGGTCGGGCCGGAAACACCCGCCCGCTTTCTCGTCGACGTCCAAGGGCAATCGATCAGACTCCTGGCGGCCGACGGTTTGCAAGTCATGGCTTCCTTCGGGCTGAGCGAGGCGTGGGGTGCCGGCCTTGCGGCCGTGATCTCACGATCCACCACCGCATCCGAGCTGCTGACGCTGGAGAATCCTTCCTCGCAGTTGCAGGTGACGGCGCGCGTCGCCCATGCTCCGAAGCAGGCGGGCGTTGTCACCCGAGGCGTGGCGGTCGTGGCGGGCGATACCAAACCGGCAGCGTACCGGATCCGCCGGGCCGGCGAAGCGCGATCGGAGACCAACAGTCTGCAACTAGAAATCAGCGTCAGCGCCGACGCCTACATCACCATCGTGGACGTCGATTCGGAAGGCGGGGTCAATCTCTTGTTTCCGAATTCCTACCAGCATGCCGATTATTATGGAGACGGCCTGCTGAAGGCCCATCAACCCGTGCTCATCCCCGATTCCCTGCAGGCTGGAAATCGGGCCGGCTTCTACTGGGACTATAGTCCTCCCATCGGAACCGATACGATTCGCGTCTTCAGCAGCACCGACCTCGAAACCGCACAGCTGATCCGGCAGCGCGTGCAGGCCTTGCAGGCGGCCCGCACACAGACTCGCGGAACGGCGGCCAAGACGGCCGCCGCCACCATCGACACGCTGCGCCGCTCTCTCATGAAACGCGGCATCGTCACCGTAGCCGACACAACGTCACATTTGCCGGGAAGCTCGATCGCCGGGGAATCGCCAAGCACCACGCTGGATGCAGCCGCGACCAATTTCGAGATGGCCGCACCGCCGATCAGCGCGTCGGCAAGCCCGGCCGAATCCCCGTCCATGGCCAGCCCGCCAGCCGACTGGGCGGCCACGTCGGTGATCGTCGAGGTATCGGAATAACGCGCGAGATTGGGTGAGGGGGTTACGCGGGCCGTTCCACGATCGCGAATTTACGGCGCCCGATTTTGAGGCGGTACTGCTTCCCCGGCGGCACGGTGACGACCGCATTGGCATCCGACTGCTTCTGCCCGTCCAATTCGACACCACCTTGAATGATCAGCCGGCGGGCTTCGCTCTTGCTGGACACCAACCCGGTCTTGGCAACCAGCTCAACGAGCCCGATGCCATCGCCTTCGCGCAGCATGTCCGGTGTGACGAGGAGCCGGACGTCCGGCTCTTCGGGAAATTCCCGCTCCTGAAACTTGTGCTGGAACTCGGCTCGTGCCTGACGGCCCGCCTCGGGGCCGTGGTACCGGGCCACGATCAATTCGGCCAGTGCCTGCTTGGCCTCCATCGGATGCATGCTCCGCACCCGGCCCAAATCCTCGGTCGTCAGGAGTTCGTAGTAGCGCAGCATGAGCGCATCGCTGATCGACATGAGCTTGCCGAACATTTCGCCCGGCTTGTCTTCCAGCGCGATGTAGTTCCCCACGCTCTTGCTCATCTTTTTGACGCCGTCGGTCCCTTCGAGCAAGGGCATGGTGATGACGACTTGGGACTCCTGCCCATAGTCGCGCTGCAGTTCCCTTCCAACCAACAGATTGAATTTCTGGTCGGTGCCGCCCAGTTCCACGTCGGCTTTCAGCGCCACGGAGTCGTACCCCTGCACCAGCGGATAGAGAAACTCATGCACACTGATCGGTTTCTGCTCCAGATAGCGTTTCTGGAAGTCATCCCGCTCCATCATGCGTGCGACGCGATAGTGCGCGGCCAACTCTATCAACCCGCCGGCCGTCATCGTGCTCATCCACCGGCTGTTGAACTCGATGGTCGTCTTGCGCTCATCCAGGATCTTGAACACCTGACGCTGGTAGGTCTTGGCATTTTCCTGCACTTGCTCTTTCGTGAGGGCCTTGCGTGTTTCGGACACGCCCGTCGGATCTCCGATCATGCCCGTGAAATCGCCGATGAGGAAAATGACCTGATGGCCGAGATCCTGAAAATGCTTCAGCTTGTGGATCAACACCGTGTGGCCGAGATGCAGGTCGGGCGCCGTTGGATCGAATCCCGCCTTGATTCTGAGTGGCCGCTGCTCCTTCAGGGACCGGGCGAGCTTGCTTTCGAGCTCCGCCAGGTGGATCACTTCCATCGTCCCTCGGAGGATCAGTTCAAGCTGTTGCTTCACATCCTTCATAGCGCGCGTTTCTCCGTCTTCGGCACGCCCGTCGGCACGGCCACACGGACCAGCGTCCGGACACGATCAAACTTTTTTGCGCCGATGCCTTTAACCTGTCGAAGGTCCTCCACCCGGCGGAACCCGCCGGAGGAACTGCGATACTCCACCACGCGTTGGGCAAGCACGGGACCGATGCCAGGCAAGGCTTGCAGCTCTTCGGCACTGGCCCGGTTGAGATCCAGCGGGCCGGGCTTGAGAGGACCGGACGGCAGCCGCCGGGCTTCTCGGGCGCCCCCCTCGGGCTGCGCGGCCTGCTGTGAGGCGTCAACCTGTTGCTTCCTCGGCTCACCGGTCCCTGATGCGTCGAGCGGAGCCGACGGTTCCGTATCGGCTGGTACGGCCTCGGTTCCCGGCCGCTGGATCTGCGGCGCTTGCCACCCGATCCAGAACACGACGCCCAGCGTCACACTCAGCATCGCCAGCTTGACGAGGAGCGACGAGACCATGCTCACGCCCGCACCTTCACTTGGTGGATCGCCAACCCTTCGGCGTCTTCCGCCGCCTCCATGAGCCCTTCGGCCAGCGTGGGATGGGCGTGTATCATGCGCGCCAGCTGTTCCACCGTCGCCCCCATCTCCATCGCCAGCGCCGCTTCGTGGACGAGATCCGCCGCGTGGGCGCCGACGATATGCGCGCCCAGAATCCTTTCACTCTCATGATCGGCGATGAGCTTGAAGAACCCTGCCGTCTCGCCGATCGCCTGCGCCTTGCCGAGGGCTACATGGCGGAACCGTCCGACACGCACGGCCTTCTCAGGATCTCGACCCGCCGCCTGAGCCCGTTCGCGCGCCTGCTGCTCGGTGAGGCCGACTCGTCCGACTTCCGGCAGCGTGAAAATTCCGGCCGGGATCACGTCGTAATTGATGCGGGAGTCACGGCCCATGATGTTGTCGACCGCCACCTTGCCCTGCGCGCTCGCGACGTGGGCCAGCATCGCACGGCCGACGACATCGCCGATGGCATAGAGACCCGGCACGTTGGTTTCCATACGGTCGTTGACCACGATTTCTCCCCGCCGGCCCAGCGCGACGCCCACGCGTTCCAATCCGATCCCTTGCGAATGGAAGCCGCGCCCGATCGACACGAGCAGTTGATCCGTCTCGACCGATGTCCCGTCGCTGAGCCGCGCTGCCATTCCTTCGGGACGCCGCTCCACCGCCTTGATGGTCGTGCCGGTCTTCACTTCGACGCCCCGCTTCTTGAGTTCCCGTGCAACCGCGGCGGAGACATCTTCGTCCTCCAATGGAAGCACGCGAGGCAGCAGCTCGACGAGCGTCACCTGGGTGCCCAGCCCGCTGAAGAGCGTGGCGCATTCGCACCCCTCCACCCCACCGCCGAGAATCACCATCCGCTGTGGCACGGTGTCGAGATCCAGCGCCTGCTTGCTGGTGATGATCTGCTTCCCATCAACTGGAAATTCCGCCAACTGAGGCCACGATGAGCCGGTCGCAATGATGACCGCGTCAGCCTCCACACGGCGCGTCGATCCGTCGGCAGCCGTGACTGCAAGCGTCCTGGCATCCAGGAGCTCGCCCCGCCCCTCCGCCACCTCGATGTGCCAGGCCTTGAACAGCGTCGCAATGCCTTTGACCAGTCCCGCGACCACCTTGTTCTTCCGCGCCACCATGCGGGCCGGATCGTAGCGGGCCGGACCGGGTAGCACCAGGCCAAGTTCCTCTGCTTTCTTCAGCTTGTCGCCGAGTTCGACGACTGACAGCAGGGCCTTGCTCGGGATGCAGCCCCAATTCAAGCAGACTCCGCCCAGCGCGTGGCGTTCGACGACGGTCACGCGAGCCCCAAGCTGCGCGGCGCGAATGGCGGCGACATAGCCACCCGGGCCGGCACCGAGGATCGCGATATGGGGATGAGGAGCCATAGGAAAGGCTCAGGTTGAGGTGAAGGTCAAGCTCGGAATGGAAGGCCGCCTTCGTCTCAGCCTCAGCTTCGACCTTGCTCGTGACCCTCAGCCTTCCTTTTGGCTGGCGAGGAACTGCTCGTACTGCGCTGCGGTCATGAGGGAGTCGACTTCGGCGGGGTTGGTCAGCTCGATGACGGCGATCCACCCCTTGCCGTACGGATCGGCATTCACAACTTCAGGATGATCTTTCAACTCGGTGTTGATCGACGTAATAGTTCCGCTTACCGGCGTATAAATGGTGGAGGTCGTCTTGGTGGATTCCACTTCCCCGATCTGTTGCCCCGCCTTCACCGCGGCTCCCGGCTTTGGCAAATCGAGGAATACGATGTCCCCGAGCGCCTCCTGTGCAAAATGGCTGATGCCGAGGGTGGCCTGTTTGCCGTTGAGGCGCACCCACTCATGCTCCCGGTGATACCGCAAATCGGATGGAATCATAGGCTCCTCTTCTCACGTTCGGTTGCGCGCGACAGCGATCAGCGATCGTAGTGGGCCCCAACGCAATTTGTCAAGGAACGGCGGGCTCACGCTGCGGCACGATGACGATGGACACGCCGTCGTCCGGGACTGCCGCCACCCACCTTCGGATCGCCTCGGAGGAAATCCACTCCGAGTTCGCATGCAATGCCACCTCGACCCACTGCCGGCTCTTCTCTTCTGCTGACCCGCGGCCTGTGTGGATCGCCTTTGCCGGTGCGGGATCCTCCTGCCGGACCACCATCACCACACCCGTTCGGCGCCTGAGGTCCAGTCCATCTTCTCCATACTGCACGAGGCCCTGCAACGCATCCCGTTGCGTGAGTTCGTGCAGTTCGACCAGCACGAGCCCGGAGGGACGCATGGACCGCACCCGGCTCGCCAGCGCTCCGATCAACTTGCCATACGCGGCCGCTTTCCATCCGACCCAACGCCAATACAGCGAGTGGCCCTCGGTCGGCGTCGTTTCTTGGGCATCGAGCGCCTGCGGCACGATTTCGAGGCCGAACGCCGCGCCGAATTCGCGCAGGGAGTCCGCCGACATGTCGCCGGCGAATCCTGGACTGCGCCGAGCCTGAAGGAATACACCATCGCAGCCGCTCTCCAGGATGCGGCCCGCCGCCGCTTCCACCGATGCCGCATACCCCGGATTCGCCACGTCGGGTCCTCCCGATCTGCCCATCCATTCCGGATTGAAGGGCTGGCCCGGCTGGTGCAGGTCGATCGCAGGATAGATCAGCAATCCGCTTCGTCGAGCCTTCGTCACCAAGGTCTGGAGCATCCGCAGATTCGCGTCATCGACGGCCAAGGAGACGGGGCCGGGCACCAGCGCCGTGACGCCGGCGGCCGCCCACTCCCGCAGTCTCTCCGCCGAGCCGAGCAGGTCTTGCCAGGCGTCGATGCGCAGGGCCACGTGCTGCGCGGCGGCGGGAGAAGTCGGACGCCGCTGCCGAAGTTCGTCCAAACGCCGCAGGGCCTCCGCTTCGTGGACTGCGCCGTTACGTTGGCCCGACAGAGCTCCGCCTGCAATCAAGCGATACTGGTCCATGGCGGCAGCGTCGTCCCCGAGTTCTTCGTAGGCTCGGCCCAGCCACCATCGAGCTTCGGCCATCCGGTCCGAATCGGCCGCACGGTCAAGATACCGCGTGAAGAACAACACGGCGGTGGAATAGCGCGCTTGTGCGAAGGCGCGGTGCGCCTCCGCCAAGAGCCGCGCTTGGGCCTCGCGCGCGGGATCGTCGCGGCGTTGCTTCTCGGTGGTTGAAGGGGGTGGGATGTGAGGCCGGGGTGCCGTCGCGCAGCCGGCCAGGACGCAGAAAACCAAGACGGACAGAATGCCGGTGGATCCCGGAGACGGACGCATCCGGGCGCGAGGCAACGGCCCGATCGATTCCTCGGCCGGCATAGAACTGCGGCCGGCCGGCGGCGGCGCAATCAAGCCGTTATCCGAAGATCTCCATGCCGGCAAAGAAGTAATTGATCTCGAACGCCGCCGTTTCAGGTGAGTCGGAGCCATGCACGGCGTTGTACTCAATATTCGTGCCGTGGGCTTTTCGGATGGTTCCGGCATCCGCCTTGGCGGGATCGGTGGCGCCCATCAGGTCCCGATTCTTCTTGATGGCGTTCTCTCCCTGCAGCACCAGCACCAGCGAGGGTCCGGAGGACATGAAGGTGCAGAGGCTGTCGAAGAACGGCCTCGCCTTGTGCACGGCGTAGAACCCTTCGGCCGTGGGCTTCGACATATGCATCAATTTCATGGCGACCGGCTTCAACCCGGCCTTCTCGTAGCGGCCGATGATGTCTCCGATCACCTGCTTCTTCACGGCATCAGGCTTGATGATCGCTAAGGTTCGCTCACTCATTTCTCTACGGTTCCTCCAGCAAGTTAAAGAATGAAGTGAAAAGTCGAGGCATTATAGGGAGCTGTGGAAGGGCTTGCAACTGAAAGGCGCGTCGCCCAGCCCGACTACCGGCTGAAGCCGCTGGCCAGTTCATGCGGCTTGAAGACGCCGCGTTCAGTGATGATCCCGGTGATGAGCTCAGCCGGTGTCACGTCAAAGGCGGGGTTGTACACCCCGACGCCGGCCGGCGCGACTGGATGGCTGCCGTGAACCGTCGTCACTTCGAGGGGGTTGCGTTCTTCGATCGGAATGTCGGCCCCGGTTTTCGTGCTCAGATCGATCGTCGAATAGGGCGCCGCCACGTAAAACGGGATCCCATGGGCCTTAGCGAGCACGGCGACGGAGTAGGTGCCGATCTTGTTCGCCACGTCGCCGTTTGCTGCTATGCGGTCGGCTCCGACGACGCAGAGATGGATTCGCCCTTGGCGCATCAACGATCCCGCCATGTTGTCGGTGATCAGCGTGACTGGAATCCGATCCTGCATCAACTCCCACGCCGTGAGACGGGCGCCCTGCAGCACCGGCCTGGTTTCGTCCGCGATGACCCGGATGCGCTTCCCCTGCTCCCATGCCGCGCGGATCACCCCCAGCGCAGTCCCATAGCCCGCGGTCGCCAGCGCACCGGCGTTGCAATGGGTCAAGACCGTTTGTCCGTCGCCTATCAACGCGGCACCATGCTTTCCCATTGCCTTGCACAAGGCAATATCTTCTTCAAGTATCGCTTGAGCTTCAACGAGAAGGGCTTCTTGGATCCGAGGGATCGGCTCGCCCCGCATCGCGTCCAGCCGGTGCATCATCCGCTCGATGGCCCAAAACAGATTCACCGCGGTCGGCCGCGTCGCGCCGAGGTGGCTGCCGATGTCTTTTACGGCTCGTGCGAACGACTCATAGTCGCTCGCCTGTACCGATTGAGCTCCAAGGGCCACTCCAAGCGCCGCCGTCACGCCGATGGCCGGCGCTCCCCGGACCTTCAGATCCCGAATGGCATCCGCAACCGCGCGGTAGTCACGACAGGTCAAGAACTCGACCGCGTTCGGCAGCCGGCTTTGATCGAGCAGCCGGACGCATCCATCCTTCCACTCCACCGTAGGAACCATGGGATCTCTTCTACTGGGAACCGAGGGGAGACTGCAAGTAGATTGGCGCCTTCGCATTGGCAGGCTGTTCAAAATGGCCGCCAGCAAGGCCGCAGTAGAGAAAAGAGGCGAGGCGTACCCGCAGCGGTACGTTGAGCCTCTTTTCGATACGAGAACGACCCTGGCGGGCGTTTTCAATAGCCTGCTATCGACGGCCGCTGATTTCGAGCAGAGTCACCATCGCTACAATAAGCGCCGCCTGGAGCAGTAGGAACACGGCTTCCGTGGTGCCCGCATGCCGGAGCGCCAAGGCGGCGAGCCCCGAACAGATGGTGAGCAGGAAAATCATCGCGACGCTCGCCTGGCGGGAGCCGAGCGCCCGTTGCAGCCGATGATGGAGGTGATCCTTGCCGACGTAGTCGAGCCACTCTTTGACCGAATGCACTTTTCCGGTGACCACCCGCTCCACCGTAATGTGGACCATGTCGTAGATCAGCACGCCGAAGATCAGCAACGGATTGCTGAACGAGACGATCGGGTTTGCATCGGCCCAATTACCCTTTACGGCCAGGCAGGCCAAGGTGAATCCGATGAAGGTGGAGCCGCCGTCGCCGAGAAAGATCACGGCCGGCTCGCGCCCGCGGAAATTGTAGGGGAAGAAGCCGAGCCCGGCGCCGATCATCGCGATGGACAGCCAGCCGAGCGCGGGCTGGTCCGTCTCGAACGCCACCACCCCGAGAAATCCGGCCATGAGCACGGCCAGGCCGGTCGCTAGCCCGTCCATCCCGTCGAAAAAATTGAACGCGTTCGTGATGCCGACGATCCAGAGTAAGGTCAGCGCCATGTTGGCCGCATCACCCAGCGGCCCGACGGGAAAGAGCGTGAGCACCTTGCCCGAGGCGATCACGATGCCGGCCGCCAGCAGCTGGCCGGCCAGCTTGACGGATGCAGGAATCTCCCGCACGTCGTCGATGACGCCGATGACGAGCAACAGCGTCCCAGCCGCCAGCACGGCTGTCATCCAGTCCGGCAGGATGGAATTGAGCAGCACGGAGCCGACGAAACCGAAATAGACCGCGATGCCGCCCAAGCGCGGCGTCGGCGTCACATGGACCTTCCTATCCGTCGGTGTATCGACGAGATTCAAGTGATGGCCCAGCTGAGCCATCATCGGCGTCATGGCTCCGGTTCCCAGAAACGCGAACATGAGAATGTACAGCCACCGCAACCCTTCAAGTTGAAACAGCTCGCGGATGGATGGAACGGCAAGCGTCAGCGTGCCGAGGGCCGCGCCGGCGACCGCAGGGGTGACCCAGCGCCATGAGTGCATCAGGACCGCTGGAGGCAAAGGACTCTCAACGGCCTTCATGAAACGTTCTCCCCCAGGACCGCCAAGATCTGCTTCAGCTCCTGTTCGTTCAACGAAGGATAGAGCGGCACCGACAAGGCGGTCCGTTCGGCCTCCTCGGCGCCGGGAAACCCTTCCAAACCCAAATACCGGTGGAGCGAGCGAAACACAGGCCGCCGGCACTGGATACCGGCCCGCGCAAACCGTTCAGCATGATGATCCGGCTTGGATACCTTCACGACGAAACGATAGTACACGTGCGTCCGCCCCGACGGTACGACCGGCGGCGTGAGACCGCCCGCCTCTGCGGCGGCTCGGTACCCATGGGCTAGGGTAAGGCGGCGTTCCAGGAGCAGCGGCAGTCGGTCCAGTTGGGAGAGTCCAATTGCCGCCTGAAGATCCGTCAGCTTGAAATTGGCCGATCCGGAATCCAACACCGGCGACTCATCGTACTCGCGCAGTGCCCGCGCACGAGCGAGGAGCCCGGTATCGCGCGACAGCACCATGCCTCCTTCTCCGGTACAGAGCAGCTTCGTGGCATAGAACGAACAGACGGTCATCACACCCACCGAGCCCACGCCCCGCCCTTTCTCCTCCGCGCCCAGCGTCTGAGCGCAGTCCTCGATCAGGGGCACGCCCAAGCGCTCCAAATCCGTCAGAGGAGCCGGCAGTCCGAAGAGATGCGGAACGATTATCGCCTTCGTCCTCTCGGTGAGGCCTCGCTTCGCGGAAGCCGGATCGATGGCATAGGTGTCGGGATCGACATCCACGACTCGCGGTGTCGCGCCAACCCGCTGCACCGCGATCCACGGCGCCGCGCACACGTAACTGGGGACGATTACCTCGCTGCCCGGTCCGACCCCCAAGGCCCTGAGCGCGACTTCGAGGGCCGCGGTCCCTGACGCGACGGCAACGCCGCCCGACAGGCGCATGAACGCCGCCATGCGCCGCTCGAAGGCCTCGACGACAGGTCCCTGAGCGAGGGCGCCGGAGCGCATCACGTCGACGGTTGATTCGATGTCCGCCTCTTCGAGACTGGGGCGCGAATGTGGAATCATCGTGGCGAGCGTCGTCATAGGCCGATATTAATAAACAATCGGAGGGGGAGAAAGCCTTCCGCGTTTTTTACGCGCCCTTGGATGCCGCGGAAATGCGCCGACGACCGCACGACGTCCGCGATGCTCAGCCCTTCGATGTTCGTCTTCCTCATTTGCGAGCCATGGGCTTCCAACGACTCGATCTTGCGGTCCAGTGCCTGATCAATGTCGACGAACACCGTCGGCGCAAAGTTCTGCGTCGTCGGACCTTCATAGAACAGGACGTTCTTCGTGTAGCGCGTCGCCGTGATCGTGCTCATGGCCAGATGGCGATGGTCCTGATGCGTATCATCGTGGTAGTGGACGAAGATGAAGTGCGGCTCGATCTTTTTGACGATCTCTTCAACGGTTTGGATGAGGTCCCGGCCCAGCGGCACTTCGGTGTCCTTGTAGCCCCCCCAAAACACCTTCTCAGCGCGCAGGATCTTGGCCGACTGAGCCTGCTCACGTTTGCGCACCTCCGGCAATCCCCCTTGCCCGCCCTCGGTCATCACCATCAGAAAGATGCGATGGCCGGTCTCGGCATACTTGATGAGTGTCCCGCCACAACCCACTTCGATGTCGTCCGGGTGTGCCCCCAGCGCCAAAATGCGCATCGGCTCCGGTTTCTTCGCCATGATGTGCCCCCTCCTATGCGACCGTCATGGATGGCTCGTCAGTTCGCGCCCGGCGCAGCGTCGCCAGCGCCTCCGGCCCCTGCATGAAGAGCAAATCGATCGCCGACAAGTGTGACACGAACGGTTCGTACACCTGCCGGTAGACCGGGTGGTGAAAGACCTGCATCTCCAGCCGGACCCCCGAGCGTTCGAATCGCGGCTTGTCCATATAGGCGTCGGCGCCCGGCCCGGCCAGATACGTGGTCGCCGCCACGGCCCGGCACAGATCCGCCAACCGGTCGGTGGGCTCTTCGCGAACCGCCCACTCCGACGCACAGCGCACCGGGGTGGAGATCCCGAAGCTGCGCATGAGCCACTTGATGAGGGCCAGGTTGAAATCGCACAGTCCCGCCCAGGGCCGCTCGTACTCCGCGCGCAGTTGGTCGAGATACCGATCCCGGTGCGGCGCGCGGGCGTAATGCATCTCCAACGCCCGCAGGTGCCGGGCGCGCCAATGATCCGTTTCGTTGATGCCGACCTCCTGGATCCGCTGGCCGAAACGATGCCGCACTGGAACTGTCAGCCACTGCCATCCGTCTGACGTTCTGATCCGGTTGCGGTTCTGCCATTCGTTTTTCTTGAACTGGACCGTATCGAGCACGATGAACAGATCGGAGCGGTCGATCTTGTCGAGATACCCGAGCCACGGCAGAAATTGCGGTTGGTGGATGGTGACCCGCATACCGGTCAACAATGGCGATCCTGGGCGACAAGCCCAGGTTTCACTTGAGGACGGCCCTTTCCGTCGTTCGTTTGACATACAGCGGGTTGCTCAGCAACTCCCCGCCCCTGCCGGTCACTTCGATGCGGTAGGGCACCCACCGATCCGCGGGCAGGTGCTCATCGCGCATCGTCCACTCAAGGGGGGCCGTGCCCTCCACGCTGGCAATCACCTGACCGTCCCGAACCAGCTGCATACGCACCGGTTCCGGTGCACCATCCACGGCCAGGAGCCGCACGTCGATTCGCGGCGCCGGAGCGGAGGTCTCCAATCGCTCACCGATGCTAGCTCGCCTCGAGTCCCCATCCGACACCGTGAATTCGTTCAATTCCAGCAACGACCGCTGCTCACCTCGCGCTACCGCCCAGGCCCGGCCGGCTCGGAGCGCGGCAAGGACGGCGGCTCCCGTCCGCTCGGTCGCCAGGGCGACGGTGTACACCCGGTCGAGGTCTTTCCCGCTATCCTGCAGGCCGTGAAAGGCCGCCTCGCCGATCACGATGGGCGGCGGCCCCCCGTCCGCCAGCCTGGCTTGCATCACCCGATCCCACACGCCGCCTGGCGCAGCGCTGGTCCTCGTGTCTTGATAGAGCCCTCCAAAGCCCGTATACCGCAGCGTTTGCTCAAGACTTTCGGGATGCGGCTCGGTCGTCACGGTGACGGTCCCCAACGGACCGAACGCGTGCTGGCTGAAATCCCGAGCTTCCGGCATGGACCAAAAGACGAGGGCGCCCCTCTCCACGGCGGCATCGATCAGCGTTTGATACGGCCGGTATCCGGCCTGCGCGTCATACGAACTGTACGGCGGACTCGCGAGCGGCCACGCATACGCCACCAGCGTCAGAGAGAGCACCGCCACGGCGCCGCCGGCGAGGCGTGCCGATGGCCGTCCTTTCCGTCCCGCATGCACCCATTGCCGGGGAAGCCACAACCAGACCGCCGGCGCAAGAAGCAGCAGCGGCCAGACGGTCCCCAGGCTGGGGCCGTCCCAAACGAACGAGTCTGGATTGCCGCGCGCCGGCAGCGCCGCATAATCCTCCAGCCGTTCCAACCCAACGACCAGCAGATTCCGCTGGGCGTTGTGCATGGTGAGGTCCCGCGTCGCCAGCGAGCCCGTCCAGTAGTAATGGGGCGCGACTTCCACACCCGGGATAATGAGCAGACGCGGATGGCGCTCCCGAACGGCCCGCACCTCCGCGAGGTAGCGATCGATGCCGTACTCCAGCACCGAAGGCAGCGAGATGCCATACTTGAGCACACGTTCCAACGGACGCACGCCGTATTCGTACCGCAGGGTGAAGTTTTCGGAGAGGATGAGCGCATCGAGCCCTTGCCGCTCGGCCCGTTCGGCCAACGCTTCCAGCGTCATCGTCCCCGTGCTGGCCATGCTGTGCACGTGAACCGCCGTCCAGAGACGATGCAGCGTGGCCGGCTCCTGCGCCGCCACAGTTTCGGCCATCAGGATCAAGACGGACGCCGCTATGTTCCGACCTCTACGTGCGAATGCCATCGGCCTCTCGATACACTGCTTCCACCGCCTGCACCATGGCCTGAGCGCCGAACCGCGATCCAATCCCGGCCGCCGCGCGTTGACCCAGCTGGCGAGCCCACGCGGCATCGCGGATCACCCGTCCGATGGCCTCGGCCAGAGCCTCGGAGTCTCCGGGCGGAACCAGCAGACCGTTGCGTCCGTCGTCGATGAGCGCCGGAATTCCGCCCACGTTGGAGGCAATGACGGGCAGCCCGGCCGTCATGGCTTCGACCAGCGATCGGCCCATGCCCTCGTTGAACGATGGCAAGACGAAGCAATCGAATCCGGCGAGACACCGCTCGACATCCTCACGATGCCCGAGCAGATGCACGGCGTCCGCAATTCCTAGTTCCCGCGCCTGCCGGTCCAGCGCCTGCTGCCGATCTCCGCTGCCGACGATCACCACGTGAAGCGCGGGGCATTCGCGTCGAACGACGGCCGCCGCCTCGACGAGCACCCGATGTCCCTTGATATCCGTCAGCCAGCCGACCGAACCCACGACGATGCTGCCGCTGGGACAGCCGAGCGACTCGGGATCGACCCGCTGCTCCCGCGCCCGGGCGAACCGCTCGACGTCGATCCCGCTCGGAATTACCGCAGACCGCTCGGGCGAGCCCACGCTACGTTCGAGATGCTCCTGCCGCTCGGCCTCGGTGAGCGCGATCAGCCGGTCCGTCACACGAGCGAGGGCGCGTTCGATCTGCAGAAATATCCACGAACGCGTGCGGCCGAAATGTCCGTAGAAGACATGTCCGTGCGGCGTGTGCACGACCGTCGGCACGGAAGCCGCCCGGGCGGCCAGTCGGCCCAGTACGCCGGCCTTTGAGGTATGGGTGTGGACGATCGCGGGCCGTTCGTGCCGCACTAATTGCGTCAGGCGCCACAAGGCAATCATGTCCTGCCACGGATGGAGCGCCCGGACAAGCGACGGCACGACGTGATACCGAATCGATTCTTTCTCGAGACGGCGAAGGTTCTCCTCCGTGGCCGCCCGACCGCCTTGGGCCTCACAGGATTCCGCCGAACCGGTGATCACCACGGGATCGAACTGCGCCCGATTCAGTCCCAGGACGGTCAGCATCGTATTCCTGGCGGATCCGCCGCGGTCGAGCCGCGTGATGATATGGACCACTTTGCGGGGAACGCGCATCAGGCAGCCTTCCGCTTCTCCGCCGCGCCGAGCAGCGGTGCAAGATCGGCGCAGTGCCGAGCCCAGTTGTAGCGCTGCTCGACCAACATCCGCCCACGCAGGGACAAGCGCCTTCGCTCGTCCGGGTCGTGCAGCAACGGGAGGAGCCGGTCCAATCCTTCCGCCAGCGCGCGGCCGGCCGTGCCGTTCGTGACCAGCGCGGGATCCACCTGCGTCAGAATCTCGGGAATGGCGCCCACAGGCGTGCCAAGGACCGGCGTACCGCAAGCCAGCGCTTCGACCGTCACCAGCCCGAATCCTTCCAGCTGCAGCGTCGGCATGATCACCGCATCGGCGGCTTGGTAATAGCGCGGCAGTTCGGCCTCCGGCACAAAGCCGGCCAGACGGACGAGGCCGTCCAATCCCCGGCGCCGGATCCCCGCCTCGAGATGCGGCCGCAAGGGCCCCTCCCCGCCGATCACCAGCGTACAGTGTGCGCGCACCGCGGCGGACAGCTCCAGCGCATCCAGCAGATTGTCGAGCCCCATACGCGGCACGAGATTGCGCACGGTGAACAGCAGCGTGCGCTCGTCGGGCAGACCCAGGGCCTTCCGAACCGCGCTTCGATCGGAGACCGGCTGAAACACGCGCGGGTCGGCGGCGCCGGGAACGACGGCCACGGTGCCGGCCGGCATCCCGTGCACATCCATGACGCGCCGCCGCATGTACTCGCTCAGGACGATCACCTGGTCGCATCGCGTGATGACGGCCCGCTCGATCCACCGGCGGCCGTACCCGTTCAGCCGGCGGCGCACGAGGCCGACTCCTTTGGGATCGTCGATTGTCCGCGTCGCGAACTCCTCATGAGCCAGCGAGTGACAGACATAAATCCACCGGGCGGCGGCATGCCGTCGGAACAGCATAGGGCCCAGCGCCGCCAGCGCCTGGTGGATCACGACGGCGTCGAGGGGCTCAGTCTGTCTCATGCGATCGAACAAGGCAACCGACCGCC
>JBDZVU010000069.1:0-18090 GCA_040255845.1 Nitrospiraceae bacterium
CAGCTAGGTTATCCCCGGTGGAGCGGCATGCGGATCCCGGTGGTATCCTTCCAGCAGGACGTCGGACACGAAACGCTGCTGGTCTCCCTGACGAACGCCGAGTTGCAGTATCGGCCCTTGCAGCTCTGGCATGGACACGTCGAGCGGGTGTTGCTGCCCGACGTGGCGGTGCAGATCCTCCATACGATGCCGGGAGGCGAGCCCGGTACGGATCGGGGCAGCGAGGAGGAAACCGGATCCCCGTGGGCGTTGCTCACGGCCAGCGATCTCCTCCGGCGCCTTCCGAGCCTCCCGTTTGACGAGCTGAGGCTGGAACGGCTCACGGTCTTTCGCGAACAAGCCACCGGCCCGCTTCGCAAAGTCACCATTTCCGGCGTGCTGGTCCAACAGGAAGGCGAATTGGGAGGCCATCTCTCGTTTCAAGGGCAAGACACCGCGCCCTACGGCTTGACCGTTGCCGGCCATTCGGCCAGCACCTGGTCCGCCACGCTGGCCTCCCAGCGGCCGCCGGCCGCGCCGATCGTATCCTGGCAGTCGTCCTCGCACCGCAGCGGGACGCAGATCCGGGTCGACGGCCGGCTCGAAGTCAACGTCCGGGAGTTCGCCCCGTTCATCGCCCTGCTCGTTCCCATCGGGCCGGAGCTCGGGCGCGTCACCGGCCAGGTCGCCATGAATTGGTCCGGGACGGCCGCCGCGGACGCGACGCTGCTGTCTATTTGGGAGGACGAGCGGACGCAGGTGGAGGGGCACGTGCGCGGCGCCATGACCCTGCCCGCGCTTCAAGGCGTGGCAAAGGATATCGCGATCGCATGGGAAGGATCATTCGCCGGAACGGCGAGTCGACTCCGGTGGACGCTCAATCCCGGCGTGCTGATGACCGCGACCGTCAACGCTCAGCCCAGAGTCATCCCGGAAGCGATCCGCATGATTCTCCCTAAAGGGGATCAGCCGGTGCTCATCGAACAGCGGGAGCCGGTCCAGGGGGAATTGTTTTGGGGCGAGGCCCCGTTCCGCATCAGGACCGAAGGGCCGTTGGCTGTCCAGTATGGCCGGACGCCGGGTCCGCTCACGGTGGAGTTTCAATCGAGCCGGGTCGAAGGAATGGGGACTGAGTTGATCGCGGTGGAGGGAGGCTTTCGCGTCGAAGGCGAATTGTCCAAGGCCGTGACGGACCAGCTGTTCGCAAAGGAGGCGGCGGGAGGGTTTCATGGGACCCTGTCGTTCGCGGGTAACAAATTGAAGGTTGTCGCGCTTCCCTCTTCTCTCGTCACGCTGAAATCAGTCGAGCAGGGAACGCTCACCATCCCGCGCGTCACCCTGCAACTGAGTGATGCGTTGCCCGTTCACTGCGACGTCACGGGTCCGCGCTGCACCGCCGGCCCCGCCGTCATGGCGGTGCGCATGCCGGTCGTGCATCTGGCGGGCCGTGAGATCCGCGTGCCGCGCAGCCAGCTGACGATGCACCTCGCCGAGGCGGCCGGGACCACCTGGAACATGCAGGCCACGGTGGACGCGAGCGAGGTCACCGCGGACCTCATGCCGGGCCGCTTGGGAGAGACCAATTGGACCCTGAAGGTGGCTGCGACGCACGCAGGGCTGAAGGCCGACGTCCATGCCGGCGCCCCCGCGCACGGCGACCTCATCACGGCAACCGTCGACCAGCCGTTCGGAGCGGAGCCCGCGACGCTGCGCGGGCGCATCGGCCCCCTGGCATTCAACGGGGGAGCCGGGCGGTTGAGCCGGCTGCTCCAGGGGCTGCCGCTTCCGGTAGACGTCGTCGACGGGCGGCTGATCGTCGCGGTGGATCTGTCCTGGGCAGGATCGCGACGGGGGCCGGAGATGAAGCGGACGACCGTGACGATCACGGCCGACAATCTGTCCGGCCGGTATCAGGATTACCTCGTGGGCGGCCTGAATACCACGCTCGCGCTGCGCGGAGAGGGCACGACCTCCGTCGAGATGGTCCAGCCTGCGCCGGTGACAGCGGCGTCGCTGCGCACCGGCATCGATGTGAGCAATCTGGCGTTCTCCCTGTGGGCGGGATGGAAAGCGCCGGACCGGTTCCCCGTGCTGGAGATCAAGGATCTGCAATGCGACGTCTTCGGGGGCGCAGCCACGAGCCCCGGCGGGCGGTTTGATTGGGGCAAGCTTCCCACGACGGTGACCCTGTCGCTGCGCAAATTGGATCTCGCCAAGGTGCTCAGTCTCGAGCAGCAGAAAGGGCTGCAGGGCGCCGGCGTGTTGAACGGAACGGTACCGGTCACCGTGAAGGCGGACGGCATCACCATCAACGACGGCCGGCTGGAGGCGGAGCCTCCGGGCGGAATCGTTCGATATCCGTCGACGCCGGAATCTTCCAAAGTGATCACTGAGGCCGACAGCCATCTGCACCTGGTGGTCCAGGCGCTGAACAATTTCCACTACACCGTCCTGCGTGTCGGCCTCGACTACGCCGATACGGGATGGATGGACCTCAGCGTCCGGCTGGAGGGCAAGAATCCAGATTTAAAGAAGGCGCCTCCCATTCATTTCAATCTGGCCGTTCAGGAACATGTCCCGACGCTGCTGAAGACACTTCGCCTTGCGCGAGATCTTGAGGAGTCTCTTCAGAAAAAGTATAAAGGCTCGGAAGGATTCGGCCGCGGAACATGAGATCGACGAGGAGTTTCACTCAATGCGTGGCGCTCGGTGCCTGTGCAGGCGCCGCGGCTTTCATCTGTCTGGGCTGCACTCCCCGCGTCGAGGTGGCCCCTTCGGACAAACCCATCACGATCAACTTGAACGTGAAGATTGATCATGAGATTCGAGTGAAGGTGGACAAAGATCTTGATCAGGTGCTGTCGCATGACAGCGGCTTGTTCTAGCAGGATGTTGAAAAAGTCCGCCAGCGGCGTTCTCGCGTCGCTCGGAGGCTCAACGTACGAAAACAGTACGATTCGCCTCTTCTCTCGCTGCCTTGCTGAACGGCCTTTTTGAACATCCTGCAAACATTGTTTCTCGAACCGGGCTCGGCGTTGAAAGGAACGGAGATCATGACCATCCGTACGTGGGGACTAGCGGCCGGATTGCTGATCGGAATGACGGCGCCGGCGTGGGCGCTTTCACTTGAAGAAGCCAAGGGGAAGGGGCTGGTCGGGGAGCGGGCGAACGGCTATTTGGGCGTGGTGAATGCCGGCGACCGGGAGGCACAGGCGCTGGTGCAGGAGATCAACCAAAAGCGGCGGCAGGCCTATGAGGGAATTGCGAAACGCAACGGTACGCCCTTGAGCGCCGTGGAAACCTTGGCCGGCGAAAAAGCGATCAACAACACGCAGCCCGGTCATATGGTGGAAGGGCCAGGCGGGTGGGTGAAGAAATAGAACACTCACCCGTATCGGTCGTTTTGCCAGGGCAGGGCGGTATTCGAATAGCCCCGAACTTCCCAGAACCCCTTCACGTCCTTATCCGAGAACGTAATCTCCTTGATCCATTTCGCCCCTTTCCAGGCGTAACGCTTCGGGACGATGACCCGCACCGGTCCACCATGCTCTTTCGTCAACGGCGCGCCGTTCCACTTGTAAGCGAGCAAGACGTCGTCGTCATCGCAGGCTTCCAGGGGCAAGTTGGTGGTGTAGTCATCGTATGAGGAGAAGAGGACGAATTTGGCAAGCGTCAGGGGTTGCACGACCGACAGGAGATGCCGGAAGCTGACGCCTTCCCATGCGTTGTCAAATCGGCTCCAGGAGGTGACGCAGTGAAAATCGGAGGTGTCTTTAAATGGCGGCTGAGCGAGGAACTGCTCCCAGTTCCATGTCGTGGGATGGGCCACGAACCCGCCGATGGTCAACGTCCAATCCTGAAGAGGAATCTCCGGTTTGAACCCTAGATCCAAGACAGGGAACGTTTCGACGAGATGTTGTCCCGGAGGCAGGCGGGCATCCCCCTCGAAAAAGACCTCGCGTTCTTCTCCGCCTCGGCGGGCTTTAGCCCACTGCTCTTTGGTCTTGATCAACCGTTCGTTCTGGTCCATCCCGGCCTCCTCCTCAGAGGGTACGCAACTTGATGGTCCGATGACAAGTGATCACGCCTCTGAGGCGCATTTGTTGCGCAGATTCAGGGAGATGCGAAGCCTGCTACACTTACATGGCTGTGATTGTGCTGCCTAAATCTCTCCGTTGGCACTGCGTAGTCTCGGCGGCTGTGTTAACCATCGGCTTGGCTGTACCTTCCTGGCTCGCTGCGGAGAGTCGGGATAAGACCGTCGTCCACCGCAAAGCGGCTATTTCACCGGCACGTGGTAAAGCGGGAGCCGCTCGGGATTCGAGGCCGCCCTCCCAACGCCAAACGCTGCAGGCGCCGGCCCAAGAAGAGATAAAGAAAAAGCCGTCCGAAGTCCGCGCGCGCAAGTCCACACGCCGCAGCAAGGTTTCCAAGCGACATCACAAGGCCGCGCCGAGCTCAAGGCCGGATCTGGCGTATCACGGCATCCTCTATCGGCCTCAGCGCTATGACCCGAGCCGCGGCGATCGCAGGACCGGCGGCGCACCGAATCCCCATGCCGCCGAGCTCGTCCATGACCATTTCCTCGAGCTCGATCGAAACCGTGACGGTTCGATCGATCCGATGGAACGCACCCTCGGCCGGCTTGATCTGGACCGGGATCTCGCAAACCGCCGCTGGAACTAGTCACGCTCCGGATTTCCCTTTCTCCGAAGTGTGCGCGCCTGAGCCGGCCGACCTGCATTGACACCCGTGCGTTCAGCCCCCATCATACGGGGGCGTGATGGCCAACCCTGTCACTTCGACTCAAGCTTCCCCGCAGCGCAGCGCCGCGCGATGGGCCCTGGCCGCCGTCTTGGTCGGTGCCGCGGCGGCATTTTTTTTCTTCGACCTGGACCGGTTCCTGTCGCTGAACACGCTCAAGGACCACCGTGATCAACTGCTGGCGTTCACCGACGCGCATTACGCTGAGGCCGTTGGGCTGTTCATCCTTGCCTACATCGTCGTCACCGGCCTGTCGCTGCCGGGCGCCACCGTGTTGACCTTGGCCGGGGGATTCCTGTTCGGCGGGCTGTGGGCCACGCTGTTCGTCAATATTGGCGCAACGACCGGCGCCACGCTGGCATTTCTGGCAGCACGGTATCTGCTCCGCGACGCCGTAGAGCAAAAGTTCGGCCGGTGGCTCGGCCCGCTTCAGGAGGGATTTGCCAAGAACGCCTTCAGTTACCTCCTCACGCTCCGATTCATCCCCCTGGTTCCGTTTTTCGTCCTGAATCTCGTGTCCGGGCTGACACGCGTCCCTATTGGGACGTACGTCGCAGCCACGGCGTTGGGAATTATCCCCGGTTCCTTCGTCTATGCCTATGCGGGACGCCAGCTGGGCACCATCAACTCGCTCAAGGAAATCGTCTCGCCCGGCGTGCTCGCAGCCTTCGTGCTTCTTGGACTGCTGGCTGCCGCGCCGATCGTGTATCAAAAGCTCAGGCGGCCTCCGGAGTTGCGGGGATGGCGGCCATGAACCGCCAGGATGACGGCCGGATGCTGCCTGCCGACGAGTTCAACCTCGCCCTGCTGGCCAACGTCCATCCGCCAGGCTGGATCAATCCTCAGCCGGCCGGCCGCTATAACATAGTCATCGTCGGCGCGGGAACGGCCGGGCTGGTGACCGCGGTCATCGCCGCTGGTCTTGGCGCGAAAGTGGCTTTGATCGAACGGCATCTCATGGGCGGCGATTGCCTGAACGTGGGGTGCGTGCCGTCGAAAGCGATCATTCGCGCGGCCCGTGCCTGGGCCGATGTCAAACGCGCGGAACAGTTCGGTGTGCACATTCCGGCCGGGGTGAAGTACGACTTTGGAGCGGTGATGAGCCGAATGCGGCGGTTGCGCGCACGGATCAGCCCGACCGATTCGGCCCAGCGGTACACCAGCCTGGGAGTGGACGTGTTCCTTGGCGAGGCCCGATTTGCCGATCGGGACACGGTGATCGTCGAAGGTCCGGCCGGACGCCGATCGCTCTCGTTCGCGCGAGCGGCGATCTGTACCGGCGCATCCCCTGCGGTTCCGTCGATACCGGGATTAGTCGAGGCCGGCTACCTCACGAACGAGACCGTCTTTTCCCTCACCGAGCTTCCCGCCCGCCTTGCGGTGATCGGGGCCGGTCCGATCGGCTGTGAGCTGGCTCAAGCCTTTGCCCGGTTCGGCAGCCACGTCACGGTGATCGAAGCAACCCACGGAATCCTGCCGCGAGAGGACCGGGATGCAGCGGCGCTCGTCGAGCACGCCTTGCGCAAGGATGGCGTGTCGGTGCTCTGTTGCGGGACGGATCTCCGTGTGGAGTCCGCCGACGGGGGCAAACGGCTTTCGGTGGAAGCCCATGGGCAGCGTCATGTGGTGACCGTGGACGAGATCCTCGTTGCGGTCGGGCGGAGGCCGAACATGGCCGGTCTGAATCTGGAAGCGGCCGGTGTGTCGGCCGGCGAGACGGGCGTCAAGGTCAACAGCCGGCTCCAGACGACGAACCCACGCATTTTCGCGGCGGGAGACGTATGCTCGCAGTACAAATTCACGCATGCAGCTGATGCCATGGCGCAAATCGTGATTCAGAACGCGCTGTTTCCCCATCCATTCGGCTTGGGCTATGCGCATACCGACGCGCTGATCATGCCGTGGTGTACGTACACGCAACCCGAAATAGCTCATGTGGGACTCTATGAGCGGGAAGCGCAATCACGCGGGATCGAGGTAGAGACCTATACCTACCGGCTGGACGAGGTCGATCGGGCCGTTTTGGACGGCGAAGAAGAGGGATTCGCGAGGATTCATATCAGAAAAGGGACCGACCGCATCGTCGGCGCCACGATCGTGGCCGGCCATGCCGGGGACATGATCAGCGAACTATCGGTACTGATGCAATCGGGCAGAGGAGCCACAACCCTCGCCTCGACGATCCATCCCTATCCCACTCAGGCCGAAGTGAACAAAAAGGCTGTGAACCTGTGGCGCAAGGCGCATTTCACCCCAAGGACGAAGCGAGTCCTCACGGCCCTGTTCACATGGATGCGGCGGTGAGCTGCGCTGCGATGCCGCCCCAACGGTGGGCGCCGATTGGCACGCTCCTGGTCGCGATCGTGCTCGCTGGGCCGGCCTCCTCCGCAGGCGACGAATCGGTGCGGTGGGTGGGACAGTTCTCCACGTTGCCGGCCGGCAACGGACTGCCGCCGGAGTGGCACCCGCTGACCTTTCCGAAGATCCCCAGGCATACGCATTATGAGCTGGTCCAGGAAGGGGCTGCGACCGTCGTCAAGGCGGTAAGCGAGGCGTCCGCGTCGGGGCTGACCCGAGCCGTCACGATTGATCCGCGTGAGTATCCGATCGTTCGATGGCGTTGGAAAGTGGAGCGCCTGCTCGAGCGGAGCGACGTGCGGCGGAAAAGCGGCGACGACTATCCGGCTCGGCTCTATATCACCTTTGCATACGAGCCGGAGCGAGTGTCGTTCGCCAAGAAATTAAAATACATGGCGGGCCGCGCGTTGTTCGGCGACCTTCCCATCGCCGCCATCAACTATATTTGGGACAGAGCCACGCCGGCTGGAACCGTTGTCCCCAACGCCTATACGGAGTTCGCTCAAATGGTGGTCGTGCAGAGCGGACCGGCCAACCTCGGCCAATGGGTCGACGAGGAGCGCAACGTCTATGAAGACTACCGTCGCGCTTTCGGCGAGGAGCCGCCGCAGATCAACGGCATCGCCATCATGACCGATACGGACGATACTCGTGACCGCGCGACGGCCTACTACGGCGACATCGCGTTCGTGAAGCGGTGACCGCCCCGGGGCTCGAAACTGAAAGGGGCCGGCCTGCAGGCCGGCCCCTTTGCGAGGACAAGTGCGCGCCTGGGTGGGGGCGCGGATTCGAATGTAGGCTCACTGAATGGAATTCGCGAAGCCACCCCGCGTAATTTCTGCGCGAACGGTGTCCCCGACTTTCTTGGCTCGCAAGTGCTTCGTCCCTTGCCCAACGTACAACTGCACTTGATTGCCTTCGTAATCTTCGACGGTATACACGTCCCCCTTGATGTTTTTGAGGGTGCCCCCGACGGTCTTCCAGGCGGGGCCCGGCTTCGTGTCGTGCTGTCCGGGCTTGGGCGCCTGTCCCGGCTGCATCATGTGTGCGCCGGATGCGGCGGCAGCGGCACTGGCGGACGAATAACTGGCTTTGGCCTTCTTTCCATCCTTCTTCTCTTTTGCGAGCGACGGGGCCGAGGACAGGGCCACAATAGCCATGGCGCTCACCGCCACGGACAGAACGGACATGAGTTTCATATGCGCTTCCTCCTTACTTATTGGTATTCACCTAGGCCCGAACAGTGGTCGCTTCAGCAAGCGACGTGCCAATGATTGAGCGATGCAACGCGTTGATATCCTGAGGGAGTGCGAGAGACAGGAGTCTCCGAAGCCGGGTAAGCAGGCAAGAGGGGAAAAAAATGGCAGGGGACTGTGCAAATCTGGCCCGTGATTCAGCCAAGAGCGGGGTGGATCACGATCCTGAGCGTACTCATGCGAAGGGTCAGCCTTCGCCGAATCGCTCACGCGAAGGGATGCGCAGTGGAGGCCGGCATCAGCGCATGCCCCACAACGTTCCCCGCCTCAGGGGACCCTGCTAGAATGCGCGCATGGATGTGATCGCGACCCACAGCCATGCGGACTTCGACGGCCTCGCGTCCATGGTGGCGGCCCGCAAACTGTATCCCGACGCCAAGCTGGTTCTGCCGGCCGGCGGCCAGGAAGCCGTGCGCGGCTTTCTCGCCGAGCACGACCTCGGCATCAGCTCCGCGAAGGAGATTGATCCGGCCCGCGTGACGCGATTGGTCCTGGTGGATACGCAGGACCCCGACCGGATCGGCTTCCTCAAGGCCTGTGTCGATAATCCAGCCGTTGAAGTGGTCGTCTTTGACCACCACGTGGACGAGGCGTCGCGTTGCGCTGGGCGCTCTGCGGATTCCCGCATCGAATCAGTCGGAGCCACGACCACGATTCTCGTCGAACAGCTGCGCCGGCGCGGTCTTGAACTCACGCCCTTGGAGGCGACGGTCATGGCGCTGGGTCTGTACGAGGAGACGGGATCGTTCACCTATTCCTCTACGACCAGCCGCGATCTTCAGGCGGGCGCGGCCGTGCTGGCGGCAGGCGCAGATTTGAACCTCGTCAACGAGACGCTGCGGCGCCCACTGGATCCTGACGCCATCGCGTTGCTCAACGATCTGCTGGAACACAGCGAAGTCCATTACCTGGAGGGACGCAAGGTGTTGGTGGCCACGAGCACGGTCGATCGCCGCCGCGGCGAAGCCGCCGAAGTGGTCCATATGCTGGCCGAATCGCAGGGCGTGGATGCGGTGCTCGTCGCTGTGACGATGGACGGACGTGTCCAGATCATCGGGCGAAGCCGCCGGCCCGACATCGACGTGGGCTGGATCGCGCGCGAATTCGGGGGCGGGGGGCATGCCGTTGCGGCCGCGGCCAGCGTAAAAGGCGTTCCTCTGGCCGAAGTGAAGGAACGGCTGGTGCGCCTCCTCACGACTCAGTATCGGCCGACCTTGCTGGCACAGGACGTGATGACGCGGCCGGTGAAGAGCATCCCCGCTGGGACGCCGATTGCGGACGCCGGTCAGAAGATGACCACGTATGGAATCAACGTCTTTCCAATCCTCGACGATCAGGAGCGGTACGTCGGGCTCATCAGCCGCGAACAGATCCAGAAGGCGCTGTTTCACCGTCTGGGGAAACGACCCGTACAGGACATCATGCAGACCGACGCCTATACGGCCTCGCCCGAGACGCCGTTCCACGACATTGAATCGGCGATGATCGAGCGGAATCAGCGCTTTGTTCCGGTGCTGCAGGGCGCGAGGATCACGGGTGTCATCACCCGTACGGATCTGCTTCGGACGCTGCACGATGACGTGCTCAATGCCGCGCGTCTACGCGCACGGCACGCCGACGGCACGGAAGCCGCGACGATGGGCCGCCACCGGAACGTGCAGGGGCTCTTGCGAAGCCGGCTGCCTAAACCGTTGGTCGTGCTGTTGGAAGAGGCTGGGCAGCTCGCGGACCATATGGGCGTTGCCGCCTATGTCGTCGGCGGGTGTGTGCGGGATCTCTTGCTGGGAATCGAGAACCTGGATCTCGATCTCGTCGTGGAAGGGGACGGCATTGCGTTCGCCAAGAAGCTGGCCGAGGCGAAGCAGGCGCGGGTCAGCTCGCACGATCGGTTCGGCACCGCGGTCATTCAGCTGCCGGATGGATTCAAACTGGACGTCGCGACAGCGCGTACCGAGTACTATGAATATCCGACGGCCCTGCCCACCGTCGAGCAGAGCTCCATCAAGAAAGATCTGTACCGCCGCGATTTTACGATCAACGCATTGGCGGTGCGTCTCAATGCCAAAGGCTTCGGAGAGGTGCTCGATTATTACGGAGGGCAACGGGATCTCCGCGACAAGGTCGTGCGGGTCTTGCACAGCCTAAGCTTCGTCGAGGATCCGACCCGCGTGTTCCGCGCCATCCGGTTCGCGATCCGATTCGGTTTTCGCTTGGGCCGGGATACCGAAGTGTTGATTGCGGGCGCCGTCAAAATGAACTTGTTCAACCGCTTGTCCGGCCATCGGCTTCTCGAAGAACTCAAGCTGCTGTTGGGAGAGCGCGAACCGATCGAAGCGGTCAAACGGATGGCGGATCTGGATTTGCTTCGGTTCATCCACCCCAAGCTCGCCTGGTCACCACGGTTGCACGACCTGTTGAAGGCCGCGGCCGAGGCGGTGGATTGGTACCGTCTGCTTTACTTGGACCGACCGGTGGATGTCTGGCTCATCTATGTGATGGCCCTGCTGGAAGTGCTCCCGGAGCGGGCGGTCAACGAGGTGTTGAAGCGGTTTCCCTTCACCCAAGCGGACGCTGCGAAGCTCCGAGCGGCGCGGGTCGGCAGTCAGGCCGTCCTGCGGCAGCTCGCCCGGCGCCCTCCGCCGAAGCCGGCGGAGGTGTCTCGCCTGTTGTCCGGTCTGGCGGATGAAACGCTGCTCGGGCTGATGGCAAAAAGCAAGAATGACGCGGCGAAGCGGCAGGTGTCCGCCTACGTGACACACTATCGACACGTCAAGCCCGTGACAACAGGCGCTGACCTCAAGGCGCGGGGCCTCAAACCCGGCCCACAGTACAAAAAGATCTTGGACCGGCTGTTGGAGGCTCGTCTCAACGGAGAGGTGACGACCGATGACGAAGAGCGAGCGCTGCTTTCTCGCTTGATGACCCGCCATTCCCCCGCGCGGTAAGCGACCTGATTCCACCGGCCTCCCCTCAGAGGGCCCCCATGCGCCCATCGCGCTCCATCTTCTCGAACAAGTCATTGAGGGCCAGCTGAACCGCCCGGTCGACTGGCTCGCGGTCGTCTTCCTTCCCATCTCGCGAGACCTCCCCGAACGCTTTCCCATTGCCGGTATACGAGAGGAGGACGCGATGGGTTTTGGGATCCGCGACGGCGGCGTCCGTGCGCGCGACATAGACATGTTGGTAGTGGAACAGTGCTCCCGGGTCAACGTAGACGTTCATGTGCAGCACCACATCGACATCGGCCGGGGCGCGGGTCGACACCTGGGCAAAAGTTTTGCGGTCCTCGAGGTACCGCAAAATCGCGTGTTCCCACTCTTCGCGAGCGGAGGCGACATGATCGGTATCGCTGACGACATGGGCCGAGAGGTCGGCGTCGGTCGCGTGGACGGCACCCGCATCGACGATGTAGGAGCCGAGGTGGGCAAGCGTCAGCTTCGCCGAGTACGGCAGCGGCCGCTGGTTGGGCACGACGGCCGTCGGCGTATAGACCAACTGCGAGCAGGCCGCGAGTAGGAGAACGGTGCACAAGAGCGACAGGACATGGGCGGGCCGGACAACAACGATCATGGCTGCCTCCCGGGGTGAAGTCTGGCGCATCGGTACCCTACAACTCCCCTCGATTCATTGCAAGAGACGCCTGTTGCGGGGGCGGAATGTGCGGCGAGAATTAATTCATGGGGATGATCGTCGTTGAGACCTCGTTCGGCAGCAGCAAGGTGACCATAGCTCGGTACTGCTCGTCGGGCTGGACCAGCGCGAACAGCGGAATGGGCTGAGGGACTGACCCGGCCGGCAAGGACAGCAAGGCCGGAAAGTCGATCAGCGGCGACAGCGTGGTGTGATTCGCCAGGCGCAGCCGAAAGGCCATCAACACGTCGCGCAACCGGCCCGCGCGCTCGTTCTCCGGGAGAATCTGGCCCGCGGTGATGCCGATGTCCCACAAGCTCTTCGTGACCGACACGGGGAACGACAATCCCACGGCCTTGGCCGCCTCCGTCACGTCGATCAAGAACCCGGCTCGGATGGCGTCCGAGCGCTTGACGGCCTTCTCTTCCTGCCATCCACCGGACAGGACCGCCTCCGACCTGTCGGCGGTGGTGGCCTCATCGGCCGGTTCACGTGTGAGGACTTTATCTATCATCGACTGATCGGTTTCAACGCGTTTGGACAGGACCTGCATGAGCCCCTCGTAGACCTTTCTTGCCGAGGCGGACCACGCGGGGTTGAAGGGACGCCCGGCGAAAGCGGCTTCCGCCGCTTTTTGCTCGTCATGCGTCAAGGCGCGTGGGATCGAGTGCTGATCCATGGTGTCTCATGAAATAAGACGCCCAATCGCAAAGTCAAGGGCCGTGGGTGAAGTTCGCGGTGACCGGCGGAACGCGGCCCGACGGGGCCTCCGGATGAAGGAGAGAAAGCGGCATGCTATAGTCCTGCCCCATGGCGCGCATGGATTACTATCGGATTCTCGGGGTGTCCCGCGAGGCGTCCGACGACGAGATCAAGAAAGCCTATCGGAAGCTCGTCTTTCAGCACCATCCTGATCGCCATCCCGGCAGCAAGGATGCCGAGGCCAAGATACGGGAGATCAACGCGGCGTATGAAATCGTCGGCGACGCGGAGAAGCGACGCACCTACGACAGGCTCTTCTGGGGGGACGAGCCGCGCGCCGACGTCGCGGATCCGGGCGTCATCCTCGAAGAGATGGAACACAAGCTCTTCGATGAAGGCCGGAAGGAGCTGTTTGCCCTGCTGATGCAGGACGTGAAGCGCGTCAAGGAGGAATTAGCGCTCATCAGGGACCGTGTCGTGGCGGCCCAGGGCTACGATTCGTTTCTGGAAAGCCTGGTGCACGAGCGAGCGGCCGAGGCGATGCCCGACTTCGTGACGGCGGACATGGAGACGCGCCGCCAACGGCTGGTGGAGGTTGCGACTGAAATGATGGTGTCGCAGGGGGTGGTGAAGCGCGGCGACGAAGGCGGCGTCCGCTCCCTGCGGAACCGGCTTGACACGGCCTTCCGGAAGGGGCGAACGCACGGCTTTGCCTCGGCGCTGGAACTCTTCTATGAGCGGAAATGACGCCCGGTTCAAGGCTCAGCCGTCACCGCATCGGTCATGATCGAGCAGTCAATGTCGTGAGTGGTCCCGCCACGAAGCGGCCGGCCTGCATCACTCCCACGATGCGGCTGCGATCGCGCAGCAGTTCAATGCGCCGCAGCGGATTGCCGTTCACAACGAGCAGATCTGCCTGCAGCCCCTTGCGCACGCGTCCCACGGTCTGATCGATGCCGATCAGGCGCGCCGCAGCCGACGTGGAGGCCACGATGGCTTCCATGGCCGTCATGCCCAGCGCGACCATCCGATCCAGTTCCTGCACGTTGTCACCATGATGATTGAACGGGGTGCCGGCATCGGTACCCATGGCAATGGACAGGCCGCTCCGGTGTGCGGTGCGGAAGCTGGCTTGATGCCGCTTGGCCATGGCTTTGGCCTTCTGCAGCGCGCTCTCGGGCACGCCGCACCCCGGCCGACCCGCTGCCGTCGTGGCCAAGGCCGATAGCGTCGGCACCATGTAGACGCCGTGCCGCTTCATGAGCGCGCCGGCCTCCTCGTCCATCAAGGTCGCATGCTCGATCGAGTGCACGCCGGCGAGAATCGCATTGCGCATGCCGGAAGCCCCGTGCGCATGGGCCGCCACCTTCAGGCCTGCCCGCCGCGCCTCCTCGACGGCCGCGGCCAATTCCTCCGGCGTCATCTGGGCCTGGTCCGGCGACGTGCCGGGCGTCAATACACCGCCGGACGCGATGACTTTGATCACGCCGGCTCCGGCAGACACTTGTGTTTTGACGGCGCTGCGGACCTGCTCCGGCCCGGCCACTTCCGTGCCGATGAACCGCGCGTGGCCGCCGATCATGCAAATGGCGTGGCCGGCCCCCACGATGCGGGGACCCGGAACGATACCGGTGGCGATGGCGCGCTGCAAGGCGAAGATCGAATGATCGCGAGCGCCCACGTCCCGTACGGTCGTGACGCCGGCCTCGATCGTCGCCTTGGCGTGGGCCGCAGATTTGAGGAGCGTGGTGAAAGAATTCTCGCTTTCCACCGTTCCGACCACGTCGGGCTCTCCGCCGAGGCAGAGGTGGACGTGACAGTCGATGAGGCCCGGGAGGACGGTCAGGCCCCGGCCGTCCACGCGCCGGGCGCCCTTGGGAATGGAAACCTCCCGGCTCGGGCCCGCGGCCGCGATGGTCGTCCCTCGCACAAGCACCGTGGCGTTGTCGGTCACTGCGCCTGTCCCGTCGATCAGACGCGTCCGATGAATCGCGATCAGCACGGCTATTCCCCGACCGGGAAGGTAATGATGATGCCTCCCATGACGTCGTTCAGCTTGAAATCGCGGCGAGGGCTATTGGGATGGGCATTGTGGCAATCGACGCAGGCTTGTGAGATGGCGCGGTCCGCGTACACGGCTTGAAACATGCGCGTTCCATTTTTCTTGATGAATCCGAAATGGGGCTTGTCCGGCTCCTTCTCGACCGCCGCGAGGCCTTGACGCTCGAGGTCCGAGTTGGGGCCGTTCCAGACGTAAATCGGCGTGAGGCTCGCAAGCCGGAAGGAAAAGTTCAGATTCTTGAGGGACACGAGCCGGCCGGATTCCATGAGGTACTGGGCCGGCAGGGGCACGCCGCGCTCGTCCTTCCAATGCTCATGCGCCTCGATGCCGTCTTTCTGCAGCTTCACCACGACATTGTCGGTGTAGTTGTTGCGATTGGCCTCCAGGATGGCGGCAATGTACGCCGCGACTTTTTCCGGCGGGACCATGTCGGTTTTCAGCCTCTCGAACATCGTGAGCTTGAAGATCCAGAACAGCACGATGCCGAAAAAAGCCAGGGCCGCGGCCCCCAGCACAATCGCCAACGGACGATTCATCGAACGCTCTCCTCTGTAGGGTTCATATGCGTAGTGTAAATGCGCGCCGCCGCCTCGAGCGCGATCCCGGGCGTCGGGACCCATCCCGCGCGAAGGCCCAGGTCTTCCAACGCGTTGAGGACGGTCAACACGTTCGCTTCCGTCGACGATTCGCCCATCAAGCCGATGCGCCACACTTTGCCCTTGAGCGGGCCCAACCCCCCACCGATTTCGATGCCGAAGCGAGTCAGCAGGTCCGCCCGCATTGCGGCATCGTCGAGGCCGGGCGGGAGCGTCGCGCAGAGCAACATGGGCAATTGACACCCGGGAGGCGGCAACAACTCGAAGCCGAGCGCGCGGAGACCGGCGGCCAGAGCGGCTCCATGAAGCCGATGGCGGGTGAAACGTGCCGGCAACCCTTCTTCCTCCACCAGACGGAGCGCTTCACGGAGGGCGAAGATCATCGAAACCGGAGCGGTATGATGATAGGCGCGCGAGCCTTCCTCCCAATAGGCGGCAATCAACGAGAAATCCAAATACCAGCTCTGGCAGGATGTTCGCCGGCGCCTGATGACGTCCAGCGCCCGCTCGCTGACCGTGACGGGGGAAAGACCAGGCGGGCAGCTAAGGCACTTCTGCGTGCCGCTGTAACAGACGTCGATGCCCCATCCGTCCACCTCCACCGGCATCCCGCCGAGCGAGGTCACCGCGTCGACGACCAAGAGCGCATGGTGCGCGCGGCAGAGCGCGCCCACGTCTTCGAGCGGCTGGGCGGTCCCGGTGGAGGTTTCGGCATGCACCAGCACGACCGCTTTGACAGGACCTGAGCGCCGCAGGGCGTCCTCCACCGCCTCGGTTTTGATGGGCTGTCCCCATGGCGCCTCAATCCTGACCGCGTGGCCTCCGCACCGCTCGACGACCGTGGCGAGCCGTGTGCCGAACACGCCGTTCAATCCGACGATCACGCTGTCGCCGGGTTCCACGACGTTGGCGATCGCGGCCTCCATACCGGCTGAACCGGTTCCCGAGAGCGCGATCGTAAACCGGTTCTCCGTACGAAACACCATGCGCAACAGTGCCTGCACGTCGTTCATGACGGCGAGAAACGCGGGATCCAAATGACCGATCAGCGGCGTGGCCATTGCGCGAAGCACGCGAGAATGCACCATGCTGGGTCCCGGGCCCAAGAGCAGACGCCGCGGCGGCTGAAACTCGTGCATAGCAAGATTCCTAGATTTTCGCGGGCTTAGTATACGCTGACTGAAGGGCGGGAGGCCATGCCATTCGTGCGCCCAAAGCGGTTAGGCGGGCGGTCTAGTCATTTCGAGGGATAGGGACACCAAAAACCCGCATGCTATAGTCGCTCGCCATGGATCAGCCGCCACAGAACGGGCCTAGACTTGCGCAAGCGGAGTGTTCACCTCCGGCGCGAGGATCGTGTAAAGGGGCCTTGTCCGTTGCGACCACCGCCGTGTCGGGCTTCATCCTCATCTTCTCTCTGGGAGCCATCGTCTGGTTTTCGGCGACTCAGCCGCGGCTGCAGCGATTCGATCATCCCGATCGGGCCCTCGAGTTGATGGTGAGCCGCACCATGGAGGCGCAGGAAGGCCTCCGGGCCGCTCCTCTCTGGGAGCAGCGGCTGAACGAATGGACGACCGGCAGCCTGGAGGCGGAACAGGCTCAGGCCATCCAATGGTATGAAGAACTGGTCGATGAAACGGAGGATCCGCTCGCCCGCTTGCGTCTGGCCGTTCTCGAAGGAGAATCGGGCCGTGTGAGTGATGCGCTCCGATCGGCGAAGGGGTGGCGGACCATGGAGAATCCGCTGCCGCTGTACGCGGATCTTATCGAAGCGGCCTATGGCTCGGCGCCTCTTGATCTCAGCGTAGAAGTCCAGTTGCAGGCGGTGATCGCCGAACTCCTGCCGGCCGGGTGGTTCTACCACGCGTTGGCGTCGCGTCTGGCAGAACGGGCCGGAGATGCGGCCCTCGGCGCCACGGTGGCGCATCAACGGGCCTTGCGCGCTGAGAACGTGCACTGTTGGACGCGCGGACTGACGGCGATAGAGATGGCATGGGTGGGCGCCGGCACGTTCGTGCTGCTCCATCTGGGTTGGCTGGGCGTGCGCCGCTGGGATGCGATGCGCATCCATGCCCCCGGTGTACCGCCGCCCTGGCCCGGCAGGGTCGGTGCCGCCGTCCTTTTGCGAGGAGGGGCGTTGGGAGCCCTCATCACGCTCTCCTTTCTCTCCTTCACGCCGGCCGAGCATGTTTCGCTCCGTGCCCTTGCGATCCCGCTCGCCAATCTACCCCTGATGGGATTGGCCTCTGTGTACTTGCTCAGGCCCGCCGGGCTCACCTTCCGTGACGGCTTTGGCCTTGCCCTTTCGCGCGCGCAATTCGCGAGAATGGCCGTTCTGGTGGCGGCCGCGATGGCGGCGGGATGGTGGGGCGAATGGGTGATGAGCCGGGTCTCCGACGCCTTGCACCTCACCAACCACTGGACGGAATGGTTTGATCCCGACCTGGTCTGGGCGGCGCCCTCGGCGCTGGCCGTCAGCCTGCTCGAGTATGTAGTCTTCGCGCCGGTCTTCGAGGAATTGGTGTTTCGCGGGCTGCTGTATGCGGCGCTTCGGCGGCGCCTCGGCGTCGCGCCGTCTGCAGTGATCAGCGCCGGCATCTTCGCCCTGGCTCACGGATACGGCGTCGTCGGCTTCATCAGCGTGCTGTGGAGTGGCGTACTCTGGGCCTGGTTGTATGAACGAACGGGCAGCCTGGTGCCCGGAATCCTGGCGCACGCTGCGAACAATCTGCTGGTCTGCGCG
>JBDZVU010000070.1:0-18065 GCA_040255845.1 Nitrospiraceae bacterium
CAGGTCGGTGACCAGGGGATTCTGGTCGGCCCGGAGGGACGGGTCGAGATCAAGGAAACGACCAGGCCGGTTCCCACGTTGATTCTCCACAAAGGCGTGGTCACCAAAGGTCTCATTCGCGAGGGGCAGCAACTCCATTTAACGGTCAACCCACGGATGAGACAGGATGCGGCGCGCAACCACACGGCCACGCACCTGGTGCATGCCGCGCTGCGGGAACTCCTCGGGCCGCATGTCAAGCAGTACGGCTCTCTGGTGGCCCCCAACCGGTTGCGCTTCGACTTCGCGCATTTCCGGCCGCTCTCATCCCGCGACATCGACGACATCGAAGGAATGGTGAACGAGGAGATCCGCCGAAACGAGCAGGTTCGGACTGAGGTGATGAGCATTCAAGACGCGGTGGCGAAGGGGGCGTTGGCATTTTTCGGGGACAAGTACGGCGACCAGGTCCGCGTGGTCACGGTGGACTCGTTCAGCAAGGAACTGTGCGGCGGCACCCATTGCAGCCACACGGGAGAGATCGGTCTGTTCCGGATCGTGTCGGAGGGGGGAGTCGCCGCCGGGGTCAGGCGCATCGAAGCGCAAACCGGCAGCGGCGCAGTGGCGACGATCAAGAAGCTGGAACGGGACATTCGCGAGCTGTCCGAGATCTTGAAGGTCGGTCCGTCTGAAGTGGTCAGCAAAACCCGCAAATTGACGGCGCAGCTGAAAGAAAAGGAGCGGGAGCTGGAGGATCTGAAGCTCAAGATGGCGAGCGGCTCGGCGGTGGCGTCGACCGCGCGGACGGTCGCCGGGGTCCCGGTGCACGTGCAGCGGACGGACGGGCTCGATGTGGCGGCCATGCGGGGACTGGCCGATCAGCTGCGCGACAAGTTGAAGAGCGGCGTGGTTGCACTCGGAGCGGCGACCGACGAGGGCAAAGTCGTGTTGTTGGTCGTGGTGACGAAAGACTTGACCGGCAAATTGAAGGCGGGCGATCTCATCAAGGCCATGGCCGCAGAAGTCGGCGGCACGGGCGGCGGGCGCCCCGAGATGGCACAGGCGGGCGGCAAAGATCCTTCGCGGCTCGACGGGGCGCTCGAAAAGGTTTTTGGTCTGGTCGAATCTGCTCTCCAGCGGTAAACTCGTGGCTAGCCGAATTCTGGCGCTCGATCATGGCACCAAGCGGATCGGCGTCGCGTTAAGCGACGAACTGGGATGGACCGCGCAACCGCTCGAAACGTATGAGCGCCGCACGCTTGATCGGGACATTGCGCATATCAAAGAGTTGGTCCGGACGCACGATGTGGGGCGCGTGCTCCTGGGCTTGCCGTTGCGGCTCAGCGGCGAGGAAGGTCCCGCCGTCCAAGCCGTCCGGCAATTCGTCGCGCAGCTGGAGGCGTCGCTTCCGGTTCCCGTGATTACCTGGGACGAGCGGATGACTACCAAGGCGGCCGAAGAGTTGCTGATCGCCGCCGATATGAGCCGTAAGAAGCGCAAAGGGGTGGTGGATCGTGTGGCCGCCGCCATCCTGCTCCAGAGTTATCTGGAATCGCATGGCGACCGTCCCGGTGTCCCGCAGCCCCGGGACGAAGCCGAGTGGGACTATACGACGGAGACCAAGCCAGCTGATGAATTTCCGCTTGATCCTGATCGTGCTCGTGGTCGTCGGCGTTCTCGCCGGCGCGGCGGCCTTTCTGATGATCCGATGGGCTGACGCTCCGGTTCTGCCAGAGTCCGCGCATCCTCCCGCCAAAGTCATCGTGATCGCTGAAGGAGCGACATTTCATCAGGTGGCGGCAATGCTGGAGCGCGAACGACTGATTCGAAGCCGCCTGTTTTTCGTGTGGCTCGGCAAGTCGAGCGACGCCGAGCGGCGCATCCATCCCGGTGAGTACGCATTGCATGCCGCGATGCCGCCAAGCGACATTCTCGCCAAATTTCTGTCCGGTCGGGTCGTGCTGCATCCCGTGACGATTCCCGAGGGGTTCACGATCGCGCAGATCGCCGACGTCCTGGCTCAGCAGCAGATCACCGATCGCACCGAGTTCCTCCGCGTGGCCAAGGATCCGGAGTTCGCCCGCGGGTTGGGTCTCCCCGCGTCCACGCTTGAAGGCTATCTCTACCCCGACACGTACAAGTTCCCGCGGCCGTCGGCCGCCAAAGACGTAGCCCGGGCAATGGTCGGACGGTTTGCGCAAGTGTTTACGGAAGAGTGGCGCACGCGCGCGCAGCAACTCGGCATGACGGTGCATGACATCGTGACGCTGGCCTCCGTGATTGAAAAGGAAACCGGGGTCCGGGAGGAGCGGCCGCAAATCTCCTCCGTGTTCCATAATCGCCTGAAGAAGCGGATTCCGCTGCAGAGCGATCCCACGGTCATCTACGGTCTGACCGAATTCGACGGGAATCTCCATAAAAAAGATCTGGCGCATCCCAGTCCGTACAACACGTACCGACGGCCCGGTCTGCCGCCCGGACCCATCGCCAGTCCCGGTTCGGAATCCCTGCATGCCGCCTTGTTCCCGGCCGATTCGGCCTATCTCTATTTCGTGTCCAGGAACGATGGCACGCATCACTTTTCTGCGACGTTGATCGAGCACAATAAAGCCGTGGAAAAGTATCAAAAGCGGCCGTTCCGTCGATCGGGCCATTCTCACGTGGACGGATCGCCGCTCGCTCCGGCGCGCGGCATGAACGTGAGTCTGTCGTGATGCAGTGGAACCTCCCCTTGCTCATTGATCACACGGTGTTGCGCTCTGAGGCGAGCAAGGCCGACGTGCTGCGTCTGTGCCAAGAAGCGAAGGACTACGGCTTCACGGTCATTTTCATTCCCCCCTGCTATGTGGATGAGGCCGTGTCCGCAGTGTCTGGGACCGGTATCCGGGTCGGGGTTCCGATCGGCTTCCCGCTCGGCGGCCATACGGTCAACACAAAGGTGGCGGAGGCCAAGGAAGCGGTATCGCGTGGCGCCACCGTCCTCGATATGGTGATCAATGTGAGTCGCCTGAAGTCGGGGGATCTGGATTACGTGAGACGGGATATGGCCGAGGTCGTTCAGTCCACGCCGTCCGCCGAACATAAAGTGATTCTTGAGACCTGTTACCTGACTGCAGAGGAGAAGAGGACGGCGTGCCGGTTGGCGATCGAAGCCGGCATGGATTATGTCAAGACCTCGACCGGCTTTGGAGCAGGGGGGGCGACGGTCGAAGATGTGCGGCTGATGAAGGAAGCCGTGCAAGGAAAAGCCAAGGTGAAGGCGTCGGGAGGCATCCGGGATTGGCAGACGGCACAGGCAATGCTCCAAGCCGGAGCGGATCGCATCGGCACCAGCGCGGGCCTGAACATCGTCGCCCAGTGGCGCCAGGCGGGGCGATAAGCGCTTCTTGAGTGCAGCGATGATTAATCGAGTCATTCTCTTGGTCATTGACGGTCTCGGGATAGGGGCGCTGGGCGATGCCGCCGAGTATGGCGACGGAGAGGCCCATTCATTAAAGCACCTTGCGGAGGCGGCCGGAGGCTTGTCCCTTCCCAACCTCGAATCCTTGGGGTTGGGTCACCTGGCCTCTGTCAAAGGCGTGCGGGTCATGGCGCAGCCGACCGGATCCTTCGGCCGCCTCGGCTTTTCCGCCCGCCCGACCGATTCAGTGGCTGGCCACTGGGAACTGAGCGGTGTCGTCATCACGCGGGCCCCCGGCCGGTATCGCGACGGCCTGAGTGCAGACGATAAAGCCGCTCTCGAACAGCTTTTTGCCCGCAAGACGATCGGCCAATCGATCGGCCGTTGCATGGCCATGCTGGCGCAATACGGATCCGAACATGAGGCGACCGGAGCGCCGATTTTGTGGACTGATGGAGCCGATACGTGTCATCTCGCCGCCCACGAATCGGTTCTCCCCCCGGCGGTCTTCCAACAACGCTGCCGGGAGGCGCGCAAAGTGCTCCAAGGGCGAGGCAGTGCGCCCCGGGTCGTCGCGCACTCATTTGTTGGCCAGGCCGGCGCCTACCGAGAAACGGCGCGGAAGGATTACGTTTCCGAGCCGTCGGGCGTGCTCATGTCCGATGCGCTGAGCCGGTCCAATCAGATCGTCATGGGCATCGGGAAGACGACGGATCTCTTCGCCGGGCGGGGATTTACTCGATCGTTTCCGGCGGCATCGCCGGTGGAGGCATTCGAGGAAACGCTCGACATGCTGGGCACCGTGCCCCGCGGTCTCCTGTATGTCAGCCTGGATCCGTTTCCTGAGGGAGGCGCTGAGGCCGCGGCAATGCTCGAGGACGTCGACCGCCGCTTACCCGAGCTGTTCGACAGACTGCGGGTCGGCGACATGGTGGTGATCACAGCCGACCACGGACGTGATCTTTCCAGAGCCGACCGAAACGCGACGCGGGAGTATACGCCTCTGCTGGTGACCGGACCCAAGTTGGCGCAAGGCGTCAATCTGGGGACTCGGTCGACGGCCGCTGACGTGGGCCAAACCATCGTGGACGCTCTGGGGGCCGAGCGGTTACCGGTTGGGGAGAGCTTCTTGGAGGCCCTCAGGCCAGGTTGACGCGGAGGCTCGCAGCGATGTCCTTTGAATCCAAGCTCACGGAACTCGGACTAACCCTTCCTGCGCCTCCGAAACCCGTGGCTACCTACATCCCCGCCGTGCGTACGGGCCACCTCTTGTTCTTGTCCGGCATCTTACCCTCACGCGATGGTCAATTGATCATGACGGGAAAGCTTGGCCAGGCGGTGACCGTTGAGCAGGGGATGGAGGCCGCCAGGGTTGCGCTACTGAACGGCTTGGCGATCATCAAGAGTGAAATCGGCTCGCTTGACCGGGTCGCACGCATCGTGAAAATGGTGGGCCATATTGCTTCCGCCCCCGGGTTTACCGACCAGCCCCAGGTGCTGAACGGTGCCTCGGACTTGCTCGTCGCTATTTTTGGAGATGCCGGCCGGCATGCCCGCGTGGCGGTGGGTGCGGTGGAGTTGCCGCGGCAGGCGCCCATTGAGATCGAGTTGATCGTGGAAGTCCTGCCCTAGCGTCCCGCCTTGACACTCGAAAAAATCGCTTGTTATAGTCCCCCGTCCCACGCTTCACGCTGTACCCCCGTTTTGCCCTTCCTGAGTCCGGTGCGTGGGGTTCTCGTGCCACGCGCAAGGGACACCCTTCATCGATCAAATGCGCAGTATGCCATGCCGTGGGGGCCACTGATGTACAGGAGAAGCGCCATGATTGCTCAGCGGATAGCGTTGTTCGCAACCATTTTTCTGACTGCGGCTCTCGGTGTTGCCCAAGCCGCCGGGAGGTCTATCGAACTGTCCTCCCGATCCGCGACCCCCGGTGCGACCTTGACGCTCAGCGGTAAAGGGTTCGGCGCCTTCAAGTCGGTCCAAGTCAATCGCGTCACCGTCAACGGCGTGCCGGCCTTGGTGCAGCGCTGGGAGTCCGACGTGGTGGAAATTAAGGTGCCCTACAAGGCCACCACCGGTCCGGTCGAGGTGTTCGTGGGAAAAAAGAAGCTGTCGGCCGGCACGATCGAAATCGTCACCCCCCACATTGATAGCATTACCCCTACCGAGGCCGAGCGCGGCACGGTCTTGCAGATCAACGGGCGTCACTTCGGCATGACCGCCGGTTCGCGGGATCCAAACACCATGTTCGGGGTGAACGACGTCACCATCGGCGGAGTCGTGGTGCGGCCGCGACGGTGGAAAGACGACAAGATTGAAGTCGAGATTCCGGCGAACGCCCCCAGTGGGGACGTGACCGTGCGATTGGCCTCTTCCGACCCGCTCCCCGATGGGTCCTGCTGTGCCCCGGTGCAACATGTCGTGAGCAACGCGGTGCCGTTGACGCTGATACCATCCGTCCGTGTTGATCCCGTCAGCGGACCGGCAGGCACGAAAGTCGTGCTGTTCGGACAGGGCTTCGGCAGCAAGGGACCGGATGATGGCGTGCTGCTCAACGGACGACCGACGACCATCGCGCAGTGGAAGGACGACCTGATCGTCGTGCACGTCCCGTTGGGTGCGGAATCAGGCCCGATGGTATTGAAGAGCCAGGGACGCGAGCGGACCGTCGCTCAGTTCACGGTGCATCAGCCGAAGGCTACCACGATGACGCCAACGGCCGCGCCCATCGGCACGCTGCTGCGCATCAACGGGGAGCATTTCGGGTTCTATGCCGAAAGCGGGGCGACCCCGTACAACTTCATGGATTTCGACAAGGGCGAGAACCGCGTTGAGATCGGCGGGGTGCCTGCAGTCATTTACCGGTGGAACGACGACCGCATTGATGTATGGGTGCCGTATAGCGCGAAAAGCGGAAAGGTGGTGATCTATCGAAGCGCCACCAAGCCGAATCCCGACGGCACCTGCTGTGCCGAGCGCGGTCTCCTGGCGACGGAGGCGGGGGATTTTACGGTGGTGACGCCGGTGATCGAATCCTACGAGCCCAAGTCGGCCGGATTGGATGCGACCGTGACCATTAAAGGGAAGGGATTCGGCACCTTTCTGAAAACGGCCGAGCATACGGAACTGGGCTTGAGCCAAAAAGCCTACAAGCGCCGTCAGGACGTGGAAATCAACGAGCCCGAAGCCAGTGGAACGGTGCTCTCCAACGTGTCGAGGACGGAAGTGCTCTTCAATGGGGCCGCGGCGTTGGTGCAATCCTGGACGGACACCGAGATCGTGGTCAAGGTTCCCCATCGCAACCTGTATGGTATCGGGAAAAAGGGCGAATTCTACGACAACCTGGCCACCGGTCCCCTGGTGGTGAGGCGCGGGTCTTGGGATGTGTTGCCGGACGGCACCTGCTGTTCGCCCAAACGCTGGCTCACCCTGGAAGCAGGGCAATTTACCATCGAGGCCAAGGGGCTGCCGGACTCCGGATATTGGAACAACAATCGGCCCGACGCGAGCACCAATCAATAATGGCTGGGGCGGTCGGGTCTTTCGTGGTTGGATTTCGCATCAGGCGGTTGCTTTCAAGCGTCGCGGCGGCGTTGATGTTGTTGTCGTCGACGTCCGGGTGGGCTGAACCCTCGCTCGTCGTCACTCCGCAAAAAAGCTCTACCGAGGCCACCCTCATGGGCATCCATTTTCTCGATTCCCGCCATGGGTGGGCCGTCGGGACGGGAGGCACCGTGCTCAGGACGGCTGATGGCGGCGGGAAATGGAAAAAAGTCTCAGCCGGAACGAAAGCCATGCTCACCGGAGTCTATTTCACGGATCTCAAGTCCGGCTGGGTCACCGGGACCGGCGGGACGCTCCGCAAGACCGTCAATGGCGGCGACTCGTGGTCGCCCAAACCGCTGGACACCCAACAGCCGCTCTACGGGATTTTCTTCACCTCTCCGAAGACCGGTTGGGCTGTGGGCGGAGGCGGAACCATCCTGCATACGGCCGACGGTGGTGATCATTGGGAGGAACAGACGAGCGGTACCAACGCCGCCTTGTATGCGGTCCACTTCACCAGTGATCGGCGCGGGACGGTGGTTGGGGCACTCGGGACGGTCTTGGCTACGGAAGACGGTGGTGAGACATGGATCGCACAAGAGACGCAGGGCGCCGTCACACTGTTTGACGTCTTTTATACCGATGCGTCCAATGGGTGGGCCGTCGGGAACGCGGGGGCCTTGTTTCAAACGACCGACGGAGGCGCCCGGTGGATCGATCGGACAATCCCTTGCGGGAAGACCTGCACAAAGCTCATCGATCTCTTGAAGGTTCGCTTCACAACTCCTCAAATGGGTTGGATCATCGGTCAGGGTGGAATGCTGTATCGCACCACGGATGCAGGCTTTACCTGGAGCGAGGGGCGGCCGGTGACGAACGTGTCGATGTTCGGGCTGTCCTTTCCGACGCCGCGGCTGGGATGGGCAAGTGGCGAGAACGGGACCATTGTGAAGCTGGAGGCCCCTCAATAGCCGTTTAGCCGAGTGTGCCCGTGCGGAACTGGACGATGCTCACCGCGACAAGCGCCGCCGTCTCCGCGCGGAGGATGGCCGGTCCCAGGCTGACCGGTTGAAACCCAGCCTGCTCAGCCTCCGCAACTTCCTCGCCCGCCCAGCCCCCCTCAGGGCCGACCGCCATTGTGATACGTTCCGACTCCGTGGTCGGCAGTTCGACGTTCCGCAGGGTCAAGCCGAATTCGCGGCGTTCCGTCAAGATGAACGAGCGGGATCCTTTGGCGGCTGCCAAGAATTGGCTAAGGCGTTCGGGGGCGGAGACGACGGGTACGCTCCACTGCTCCGACTGCTGCGCGGCTTCCAAGGCGATGCGCTGCCAGCGAGCCGTCTGCGCATCTACCCGCTCCCGCTTCGGCTGGACCACTGCGTGCCGGGTCATGAGCGGCACGATCGTGCTCACTCCCAGTTCCGTCGCTTTCTGAATGACCCAGTCCATCTTTTCCCCCTTCAGCAAGGCTTGGCCCAGGAGCAGGGGAGGTCTTCCGAGGGGCGGACGCTCAAAGGTGTGCAACACCCGGCCTTGCATCGCAGCCTTCGAGACCGTGGTGACCTCGACGAGGTAGCGCCGGCATTGACCATCGCCGACGAGGAGGTGCTGGCCGGTGGTCGTGCGAAGGCTGTCGCGCAGATGCCGAAGGAGGGGACCGGTGATGGACACGGTCGGATAGGTGATGGACTCGGGAGGCACAAAAAACAGCGGCATGCAGATCCAGAGGGGAGGGATGCAGAACGGAGGCGATTATTCGAAGAACGTTTTCATCTTGTCGAAGAACCCGTCCCCGTCGGGTTCCATCGACATGCCGCTCTCTTTGGCGAACTCGTGCAGAAGCTCCTTTTGGCGCGCCGTGAGCTTGGTCGGGATCTGAACCTTGATCGTATACAGCTGATCCCCCGTCTGTCCCCCCTTGAGGCTGGGGACGCCAAGCCCTTTGATGCGGAGCACCTTGTCGTGTTGCGTGCCGGGCGGGATCTTAATCACAGTCTTGCCTTTGAGCGTCGGCACTTCAACTTTTCCACCGAGAATGGCCGTCACGAGATTGACCGGGACATCGCATTGGATATCGAGACCCTTCCGCTGGAAGATGGGATGGGGTTTGACCGTGATCGCGACATAGAGGTCCCCCGGTGGGCCGGCATTGGGCCCGTGCTCGCCTTCGTTGGACAGGCGCAGCCGCATGCCGGTCTCGATTCCGGCCGGAATATGCACCGCAATAGTGCGCTCTTTATACACCCGCTGGCGGCCTTGGCAGACCGGACAGACCTCGGTGATGATGTGGCCGGTCCCCTCGCACTGGCCGCAGGGTCGGCTGACACTGAAAAATCCTTGTTGAAAACGCAATTGCCCGGACCCTTTGCAGCTGGGGCAGGTCTTCACGGCTGTGGCCGACTTGGCGCCCGTCCCTTTGCACTCGGTGCAGGTTTCCCACCGCGGAATCTTGAGCTTCGCGTCCTTCCCGTAGACGGCTTCTTCAAACGATAATTCGAGGTTGTACTGAAGATCATTGCCGCGCTCGGCGCGCGATCCACTGCGGGTCTGGCCGAAGAAATCCTCGAAGATGTCGTTGAAGACATCGCCGAACCCCGCCCCACCGAACCCGGCGAAGCCTTCGAATCCGCCCCCCTGCTGGGCGCCAGCATGGCCGAACATGTCGTAGCGCCGGCGCTTCTCGGGGTCGCTCAGGACTTCGTACGCCTCGTTGATCTCTTTGAACTTCTCTTCGGCGGATTTTTTTTGATGATCGCCGGACTGGAGGTCGGGATGATGCTGGCGGGCCAGCTTCCGATAGGCTTTCTTCAGCTCCTCGTCGGAAACGTTCTTGTCGACGCCTAAGATATCGTAGTAATCGCGCTTTGCCACGGAGGCCATAACTTTCGTCAGCAAAGGAAAGACCGAGTTTCCGACCGGGCGGAAACTCGGTCTTGACCGAGGCCTATTCTAAGCTACTTCTTGTCTTTGTCCACTTCTTCAAATTCCGCGTCTACCACTTTTTCGTCGGTCTTGGTGTCGGCGCCGTTGCCGCCGGCCGAGGCGCCCTGAGCGCCCGTGTCAGAGGCGGCTTTCTTATACATCTCTTCGGCCAGCTTGTGCGAGGCCGACATGAGAGACTGCGTCGCGGACTCGATCGCCTCTGCGTCTGTCCCTTCGAGGGCTTTCTTTAAGGCCGCGATGGCGTCCTGGATCTTGGTTTTTTCCTCCGCGGAGACTTTGTCGCCGTACTCGTTGATGTTTTTTTCGGTCTGGTAGATCAGGTTGTCGGCCTGGTTCTTGGCTTCCGCGAGCTTGCGCCGCTTCTTGTCTTCCTCGGTATGCGCCTGGGCTTCGCGCACCAGCTTCTCAACTTCCTCTTTACTGAGGCCGCTGGAAGCGGTGATTTTGATGGACTGTTCTTTCTGGGTGGCCAAGTCCTTCGCCGACACGTGCACGATGCCGTTGGCGTCGATGTCGAACGTCACCTCGATCTGGGGCATGCCCCGAGGAGCCGGAGGAATGCCGACCAGGTCGAACTGGCCCAGCAACTTGTTGTCGTTGGCCATTTCCCGTTCGCCTTGGAACACCCGGATCGTCACGGCGGTTTGATTGTCGGCCGCGGTCGAGAAGACCTGGCTCTTCTTGGTCGGCACCGTGGTGTTCCGCTCGATGAGCTTGGTGAACACGCCGCCGAGCGTTTCGATGCCGAGCGACAGCGGTGTCACGTCGAGCAACAGGACGTCCTTCACGTCGCCCTTCAAGACGCCGCCTTGGATGCCGGCGCCGATGGCCACAACCTCGTCGGGGTTCACGCCACGATGCGGGTCCTTGCCGAAAAACTCTTTCACGACTTGAATGACTTTCGGCATGCGGGTCATCCCGCCCACCAGCACGACTTCCTGGATGTCCTTGGCCGTCACGCCCGCGTCCGCCAGCGCCTTCCGGCAAGGCTCGATCGTGCGCTGAATCAAGTCGTCTACGAGCTGCTCAAGCTTGGCGCGCGTCAACTTGGTGACCAGGTGCTTCGGGCCGCTGGCATCCGCCGTGATGAACGGGAGGTTGATCTCGGTCTCCTGCGAGGAAGACAGCTCGATCTTCGCCCGTTCCGCCGCTTCCTTCAGCCGTTGCAGGGCCATCCGGTCTTTACGGAGATCGATCCCCTGGTCTTTTTTGAACTCATCGACCAGCCAATCCATGACCCGAAGGTCGAAATCGTCGCCGCCCAAGTAGGTGTCGCCGTTCGTCGACTTGACTTCAAATACGCCTTCGCCGATTTCCAGTACGGAGATGTCGAAGGTGCCGCCCCCCAAGTCGTACACCGCGATGCGTTCGTCCTTTTTCTTGTCCAATCCGTAGGCCAGCGACGCCGCCGTCGGCTCGTTGATGATGCGCAGGACGTTGAGCCCGGCGATCTGACCGGCGTCCTTGGTGGCTTGGCGCTGGCTGTCGTCGAAGTACGCGGGCACGGTGACGACGGCCTCGGTCACTTTTTCACCGAGATAGTCCTCCGCCGTTTGGCGCATCTTCTGCAGGATCATCGCGGAAATCTCGGGCGGGCTGTACCGTTTGCCGCGCAGCTCGACGTGCGCGTCGCCATTGTCGGCTTCCACCACCTTATAGGGCAGGCGCTTCATGGCCTCCTGGACTTCGCGTGACTTGAACTTGCGGCCCATCAGCCGCTTCACGGAAAAGATGGTGTTCTCAGGATTCGTGATCGCCTGACGCTTGGCGATTTGGCCGACAAGGCGCTCGCCTTTGTCGGTAATGGCCACGACGGAAGGAGTGGTACGGCTCCCTTCGGCATTGGCTATCACAACGGGATCTCCGCCGCTCATAATGGCCACGCAGGAATTGGTGGTGCCGAGATCGATACCGATGACTTTACCCATTGGTCTGCTCCTTCCTTCCCAAAGTCAGCCGTGACAATGGCTGCGGTGTTCGTGTTCCATGCTATGACGACGCGGGGCCCGACGAGACGGCGACCATGGCGGCTCGGATCGTCCGATCATGGAGGCGGTAGCCTCGTTGATATTCTTCCGCGACGTGCTGCGCAGGGACCGTGTCCGAGGCGACTTGCGAGACCGCCTGGTGTGCGGAGGGATCAAAGGGCTGTCCCACCGCCTCGATGGTCTGCACGCCGAACTTCGACAGAGTCCCATGCAACTGCTTCAGCGTAAGTTCCACTCCTTGCACCAGCGCGTCGTTCGACGCGCTGTCTTTCGCCGCCTTAATGGCGCGTTCAAGATTGTCCACGACGGGCAGCAGTTCTTTGACCAGCTGCTCATTCCCGTAGCGAATCTGCTCACGCTGATCTCTCAGCGAGAGGCGCTTATAGTTCTCGAATTCGGCGGCGAGGCGCATATACTTATCATTGAGCGCCTGATAGTCCCGATCTTTCGCCGCGAGCGCTTCCTGGAGTGACGCCTCGCCCTCAGGCCGTGATCCGGCCGTGGTCTTCTTGTCTAACTCTTCAATAGTATTGCTGTTTTCTTCGTTTTCAGCCATGGCGGTTCCTACATGCTGAACCCAGATAGCCATAGGGGTATCGAAGTCAACGGCGTTACAAAGAAAATTATCCGAAAGTCACTGCGAATTAGACTTGCAAGGAGGGTGCAGACCCGTGGGCCAGCCTATAGAGCAATTCCAATCCTTCAAGAGTCAGCAACGGCTCGATCTTATGAATTGTGGCGCTCTCAGGGGCGACGACCGATGCAAGCCCCCCTGTTGCGATGACGTACGTAGTGCGCCCAAGTTCCTGCTCGATCCGCCGCACCAGCGAATCGACCAGGCCCGCATATCCGAACAGCAGTCCGGCCTGAATGCTTCCGGCGGTATCAGTGCCAATGACGGTCTTCGGGCGGGTCAACTCGACTTTACTCAGCTTTGCGGCACGGGCGAAGAGGGCTTCCGCCGAGATACCGAGGCCAGGGGCGATGACGCCGCCGAGGTATTCCGCCGACTTGGTGACGACACAAAACGTCGTGGCGGTGCCGAAGTCCACGACAATGAGATCCCGCCGGTACTTGTGATAGGCCGCCGCGGCATTGACGATCCGGTCGCTTCCAATTTCTTTGGGGTTCGCATACTTGAGCGTGAGACCAGTGGGGGTGTCCGGGGAGACGATCATCGGCGACTGTCCGAAATACGCGCCAATCATTGATTCAAACGTTCCGGTGAGGGCCGGAACCACGCTCGAGAGAATGGCGCCGTCCACCAGGGATGCAACCTGGCCGGCTTGAGCCAGAAGAGAGCAAAACAGCACGCCATACTCATCTTCGGTTTTCTTGGGATCGGTAGCGATGCGCCAATGTGCGACGAGGGTGGAGCTGCGATACAGCCCCCACACGATGTTCGTATTGCCGATATCCACGACCAACAGCATGGCGCGTATTCTAGCGTTCCGACCGTTCCGATTGCTATCGCCGGAGATGGATGATGTCCGCAGCACGGACCTCGACGACCTGCTGGTCCTTCATCTGTCCGGACAGGAGCGGTCGGACGAGTAAGGCCCCGTCCTTCCCGAGTCCCTCGGCCGAGCCGACCAGTTCACTGGAGTCGGACCATTTGACGCGCACTTGGGCGCCGATGGTGCCGCACGCGCTCGAATAGGCATGCGCGAGACGGCCGGACCCGTGCGTACCAAGCTCGTCGAGTACCAGTTCCAAATCGGTCAGGAATTGGGAGAGAAGACGGTTGCGGTCCAGCGGGTGACAGGTTTCTTCGATGAGCGAACCTGCGAGTCCGGTCAGATCCTGGGGAAAGCTCTCTGGGCGCAGGTTCACATTCAATCCAAGACCGACGACGACGAAGTCACGTTTATTCCGGTCGACGCCGTTTTCGCACAACAGGCCCCCGACTTTGCGTTCGCGGCAGAGAAGATCGTTGGGCCATTTGAGCACTAGCCGAACTCCCGCCACCGTTCTGACCGCCTCCGCGGCGGCCAAGGCGGACACCAAGGGAATCCAGGACAACCACTCTGCATGCGGGATTCGAAGCTCGGATGGCCGGATGATCACCGAACAATAAAGATTGACCCCGGGCGGTGAAAACCACGCACGGCCTTGGCGTCCGCGGCCGGCAGTCTGCTGGTCCGCGACGACGACCGTCCCGTGCTCGCCACCGGACTGGGCCAGTGCCATGGCTTCGCTGTTCGTGGACGAAAGTTCGTGGTGCAGGTAGAGACGTTGTCCCAGGTGGGTGGTCGCCAGAGTGCTGCGAATCTCCTCTTGCGCGAGGGGAGGAGAGGTGGGCGACTTCATGTCCGTCCCCGGCGCCGCGGCGCCGCGGTGAGCTCCAAACTGAGGGCGGCGGCCGGCGCGGAATGCGTCAGCGCGCCGACGGAGATGCGATCGGCCCCGGCCGCGGCCATCGAGCGCACGTTCTGGAGGGTGATGCCTCCGGATACCTCGACCAGCGCTCGACCTTTGATCATCCTGACGGCGCGTCGGACCATCGAGGGAGTCATGTTATCCAGAAGAATGATGTCCGCTTCTCCTTCCAAGACCTGGCGCACCTGGGACAGGTGCTCCACCTCCACGATGATCGGAAGGACATCGTTCGCCTGCCGCGCGCGTTCGCACGCCAGGCGGACGGCATCCTTATGACGGTCAAGCAGCGCCAGATGATTGTCTTTGATCAGGATGCCGTCGCTGAGCGAGCGGCGGTGGTTGGATCCGCCGCCCAATGCGACGGCCCACTTTTGAAGCGCCCGCCATCCGGGGACGGTTTTGCGGGTGTCCAGAATGGTCACGGGATAGCCGCGCACCGCTTCGCAGAAGCGGCGTGTCAGCGTCGCGATCCCTGATAAGTGCTGGAGAAAATTGAGTGCGACCCGTTCGGCTTGCAAGATGGATCGCCCATCGCCCGTAATCGTGAGCAGTACTTCCCCGCTCTTGGCCTGCTGCCCGTCGCGGCGGGCTACCGACAGGCGGAGCGACGGATCAACGGCGCCAAACGTCTGCACGGCCGCCGAAAGACCAGCCACCACGAGCGGCTGTTGACAGACGATGCGGGCCCGGGCGGGGACGGGGCCCCGAAACAGCGCGGACGTCGTAACATCGCCTTCGGCGAGATCCTCATCGAGAGCGCGCCGGACGGCGCGACGGATGTCGACGGCCGGCAAGGGCACCATGGTCATTTCTCCAGCATGGCCCGCAACTGCTGCTCACTGCTCGTGAGCAAGGCGCGGTCCCGGGACAGCGTTTTCAGGCGGTGCTGGTGGTCGGCGATCACGTCAGGCGGCGCTTTGGCGACGAATTCGGCGTTTTTTAGTTTGCCCTCCAGTCGCTGAATTTCTTTGTCCGTTTCTCCGGCTTGCTTGATCAGCCGCTCGAGGGCCTTCTTCAAGTCCACATCCCCTTCCACCGTCACCCCGACGGTCAGGCCACTGCTCACCATCCGCAAGACGTTCGTTTGAGGCCAGTCGGCGGTCGGTGCGATGGAAACCCGTCCGCGGCCAAGATGGCTGAGGTGCGGCTCGAGCAATGCCAAAACCTGCGAGGGCTTTGTGGCATCCTGCGCCACGAAAAACGATACTTCTTTGGCAGGCGGGTATTGGAGCAATGCGCGCGCCGTGCGGAGCAAACGGATCGCCTCTTCGAGCACTTGAAAGCGTTCCTCCGCCTCGGGATCGTGGCGGCTCGGGACTCCGGAGGGATAGGGCTGCAGCACGATCGTCTCCCCCTCGTGAGGCAGCGTTTGCCAGATCTCCTCGGAGATGAAGGGCATGAACGGATGCAGTAATCTGAACCAGATTTCCAGTGTTTCCTGGAGCGTGTATCGAGTGGACGGGGCATCCCCGTGGTCGGGGTTCTGCAACACCGGCTTGATCATTTCCAGATACCAGTCACAGTATTCGTGCCAGAAGAATTGATAGAGTCGGTTCGCCGCTCGGTCGAATCGGTAGGCCTCTAGCTCGTTTGTGACCTGGAGAATCGTGTCGTTCAGCCGGCTGAGGATCCAGCGGTCGGCGAAGGACCGTTCCGACACCGGCCGGCACTCGCTTGGGCCGTCGAGGTACAGGTGGGCGAAACGGGCGGCGTTCCAAATTTTATTGGCAAAGTTCCGGTAGCCTTCAATCCGTTCCTCGGCCAACTTGATATCCCGGCCCGGCGACGCCATCGAGGCGAGGGTGAACCGCAGGGCGCCGGTGCCGAACTGCTCCATGACGTGGAGCGGATCGATGACATTGCCCTTGGATTTGCTCATCTTCTGCCCCTCGGCGTCGCGCACGAGCGCGTGGATGTACACGTCCTTGAAGGGCACGTCGCCCATGAACTTCAAGCCGAACATTATCATGCGGGCGACCCAGAAGAAGAGAATGTCGAAGCTCGTGACCAGCGTCGAGGTCGGATAGTAGGTCTTGAGCTCCGGCGTCTGCTCCGGCCAGCCCAACGTCGAGAACGGCCACAGGCCGGAGGAGAACCAGGTGTCGAGCACGTCGGGATCCCGCAGGAGTTGCCGCCCGCCGCAGGCCGGACAGTACGGGGGCGCCGACTTGGCGACAATCGGGGAGGCGCCAGGCAGAATGGTCGTACGTCCGTCTTTGGTGACGATATGGGCATGATTGCAGGACAGACAGTACCAAGCCGGGATTTGGTGCCCCCACCAAATCTGCCGTGAAATGCACCAGTCCTTAATGTCCCGCATCCAGCCGAGATAATTGTTGACCCATCCCTCAGGGATAATCCGAATGGACCCGTTTTCGACGGCCTCGATCGCGGGCTTCGCCAGCGGCTTGATGTCGACGAACCACTGTGGAGACAAATAAGGCTCGACGACGGTTTTGCACCGGTAGCAGCGGCCGAGGGCCATCTTGTGGTCTTCCACGGCCACCAGCGCGCCCCGCTCCCGGAGCAGGCCTTCGATCTTAGGCCGTGCCTTGGCGACTGGAAGTCCTCCGACGAGGTCGCGCACGGCCGGCTCGGCTTGCGCCTTCTCCAGACCCGCAGGGTCGAGCAAGGCCTGGTGGTTCAGGACGGCGAAACGGGGCAACGCATGACGTACCCCGGCTTCATAGTCGTTGAAGTCATGGGCAGGCGTAATCTTGACCACGCCGGTGCCGAACTCCCGGTCCACGAGGATGGCGTCACTGACGATCGGGATGGTGCGATCGGTCAGCGGGAGACGGACGCGCTGACCGATCAGGCGGTTGTAGCGAGGGTCCTCGGGATGCACGGCCACCGCGGTATCCCCGAACAGGGTTTCGGGTCTGGTCGTGGCGACGGTGAGATGAACCGACGGGTCGTCCGCCAGCGGATAGATGATCGAATAGAGCTTCCCCTTCGACTCTTCGTGTTCGACCTCAATATCCGACAACGCGGTCAGGCAGCGAGGGCACCAGTTGATGAGGCGCTCACCACGATAGATCAGCCCGTCCTGGTAGAGGCGGACGAACACTTCGAGCACGGCCTTGGAGAGCCCTTCGTCCATGGTGAACCGTTGCCGGTCCCAATCGCACGATTCTCCGAGGCGTTTTTGCTGGCGCACGATGGTATCGCCTGAAGTGGCTTTCCACTGCCACACACGCTCCACAAACTTCTCGCGACCGAGCGCTTCTCGGCTGGTCCCTTCCTCGAGAAGTTGTCTTTCCACGACATTTTGCGTCGCGATGCCGGCATGGTCGGTGCCGGGCATCCACAGCACGTTCCGTCCCTGCATGCGGCGCCAGCGGATGAGAATGTCCTGCAGGGAGTGGTTGAGCGCGTGACCGACATGGAGAAAACCGGTGATGTTCGGAGGAGGGAGGACGATGCAGTAGGGTCGGCCGGGCTTCTCCGGCGAGGCGCGAAAATAGCCGCGCTCAATCCATTCCTGGGACCAGCGTGTCTCGACCGCTTTCGGATCGTATGTCTTTTCGAGGTGTCGCGTTGGCATGGCGTTGCATCTGCAATGCCGCGCATCTTAACACGATCGTCGCCGCGTCGAAAATGGTGCCGTGTCGGCTTGTCGCCAGTCGAGGCTTGTGCTATACAGTCGCGCGCGGCGACGTTCACTCACATTCTCAGTAGGGAGCAACCATGGCGCGAGGGCGGGAGAAGGATCGCAAGACCCGAAAGAAGCACCGAAAGAATATCAAGCGGATGAAGGCGCTCGCAAAAGCGCGGAGAAGTGCCGCGAAGCGCGGCAAGAAGAGCTAGGCAACGGCCGCCTCGCC